>JAHEYJ010000011.1:19851-39679 GCA_023251675.1 Bacteroidota bacterium | reverse complement strand
AAAAATTGCTCCTGTAAAAATAATATTCGGAATTACAAACAGGAGATACGGCCGGAGATAGGCCATTAAATTAAACGGCCCGATCTTGTCGGCAACCACCCAGGGTGAAAGAGTTCCGAAAAAAATTCCAAGGCCGATCGAAGAAAGAACCAAGAGGGCGATCACCACAGAACCAAAAAACCGTCCGCCGAGATACCCGAATTTAGAAATTGGTTTTGTATAAAACAAACTATGGGTGTTGTGTTCAAAATCGCGATAGACCGGATTTCCGACAATGGCGCTGATGATCAGTACTCCGATGAAAGTCAAACCCGAGATCAGCCCGCTAATATTGAACGGCGAGTTGGCAAAAACTTTTCCGCCGGAAGTTCCGCCCACGCTGATCTGGATGCTGCTGATCGCGCCGGCCTGTGTGATCAGCGTAAGGTAGGCGATCAGAAATAAGATCAGAAAATAGATCCAGGTAACAGGGCGGGTGATCCTGTATTTTAATTCGAATAGAAATATTTCTTTGAACATGAGAGGGTTTGTTTTTGTAGGGGCGAATTGCATTCGCCCTGATTCTTATGTGATTGCTAGGTTTGTCTGTTTCTGTTTTTATTTATTTGTTTATACTCTCTTTCTTCTATCCTTATTCGTAACAATAATATTCATCGCCTTGCCATTTATAGGGATTATTCTCAATATAATTTCTTATCCCTGCCAATTCTTCCTGGTCGCGGATAATCCGGTCGTAATAATTTCTTTGCCAGCCAAATTCTGAAGGCTGATTGTTATTGAGTGTAGAATTTACCTCTATGTGTGTGTTTATTCGTCTTACACATGCTGATTTGAATCCACGGACAATCGCACCGATTGTTTTTGTCGGTGACCTAAATGGCATTATATCTCCCATTACTAAACTTCTACAAATTCCTTTTAATGAAATTAAAGGCTCACCAAGAATAATAATGAAGTGCAGGTGGTTAGGCATTATTATTAAAGTATCAAGTGAAACACCCTCTCTGATCATCGAAGTGCGTTCCATCTCTTCTTTTACAATTTTTCCTATCGCAGATAATTCAACAATTCCATTTGAAATTGTGCCTAAGTATGGTCTTTTATTTTTTGTACAAATGGTAATAAAGTAAGGTGCCTCGGCACTATAATCAAATCCCCGTAAACGATGGGATTGCCGATTTTCTTGTACTTGAGCATTCATTTCATTAGGACAGATATACCGTGTCGGTTTTAGCATTTTTCGGATCAAATAATATTCTTTTTTTTCTCGTTTAATAATCCATGCGGGCGTATGCAATACGCCCCTACACGTCACACCGTAACCGGTTCTTTATGCGGGGTGATATTTGCAAAGTAAACGTCCTCCAAACTTGGCTCAACCGTTTCAAAAGTGCCGGGCTGTGTATTGCTGTAAACATGAATGATGCTTTTCCCTGCATACATGCGCGATGAGATCACGTTGTGCATGGTTTTATAGCTTGCCAGTTCAGATTTCTCGATCATCTTCTTCCAGATCTTTCCGTTCAGGGCATTCATGAGTTTAAGCGGCTCGCCTTTCACCAGGACTTCTCCTTTATTAATGATCGCCATGTGCGCGCAGAGATCGCTCACGTCTTCGACAATATGTGTAGAAAGAATTACGATGATGTTCTCCCCTATTTCGCTCAGCAGGTTATGAAAACGGTTCCGCTCTGCCGGATCAAGTCCGGCGGTCGGTTCATCCACAATTATAAGTTTCGGATTTCCCAAGAGCGCCTGGGCAATTCCGAAGCGTTGTTTCATTCCGCCGGAAAATGTTCCGAGATTTTTTTTCCGCACATCCCAGAGATTTGTCTGCTGAAGCAACGCTTCCACTGATTCTTTTCTTTCTTTCTTGTTTGCAACACCTTTAAGAATGGCGAAGTGATCCAATAATGATTCTGCGGAAACTTTTGGATACACGCCGAATTCCTGCGGGAGATAACCCAGCGTCTTCCTTACCTCCTGTTTCTCTTTTAACACATCGAGATTGTCAAGCAGGATGCTTCCCGAATCTGCTTCCTGAAGCGTTGCAATGGTGCGCATGAGCGTTGATTTCCCTGCACCGTTCGGGCCCAGTAATCCGAACATGCCGGTCGGTATGGTCAGTGTTACATTTTTCAGGGCCTGGACACCGTTGGAATATGTCTTTGAAAGGTTTTCAATTTTTAGTTCCATGAAAATTGGGTTTAGGAGTGTGACGGGCGAAGATATGTTTTGTTACAGACTTGATTACTTTGTTTGTTATTTTTTAACATATGAAGATATCCCCGTATTGTGACTCTACAGGAAAACAAGTAGCTCCGGTTTTCTCATTTATTTTTTTTTATTTAATAAACAAATTGGGATCTTGAATTGGCAACCGAGATTATAAAGTATAACCTCAAAACGATCCTTTTAATAATCGTCCTCATTATCTTTATCGCATCGCCGATGAAATTGAAAATTACGCATATTCTTTTTTGTGTTTTTATTTGCCTTTCCTCCGCTTTGTATTCACAGATCACCGACGGTTTTACAGATGGCGATTTCAGTTACGCCCCCTCCTGGTCGGGAAATGATACCGATTTTATAGTAAACAGCAGCAGGCAGCTTCAGCTCAATTCGTCAGGAACAAGCGCAAGTTATTTATCTCTTTCCAATACACAACCGCTGAATGATTGCGAATGGAATTTCTGGATCAAACTTAATTTTTCTCCGTCCTCCGGAAACTTTGCCCGTGTATTCCTGGTTTCCGATTCTTCCAGCCTTTCCGGAAACGTTAACGGGTACTACCTTCAGTTCGGGGAAACAGGAACCGGTGACCAGGTTGAACTTTTCAGAAAATCCGGTTCATCTTCTGTTTCTGTTTGCAGGGGAACAACGAATATTGCCAATGCCTTTGCCATCCGAGTGAAAGTCACGAGAGACAATACCGGTCTTTGGAAACTATTTATTGATCCCTCCGGTGGAACAAACTATGCTCTTGAAGCAAGCGGAACGGATAATACTTTTTCCTACACTTCTTACTTCGGCGTTTACTGCAAATACACTTCGACTAATTCCTCCGGATTTTATTTCGATGATTTCTATATTTATTCTCCGCCCGATGTTTTGCCGGCTACTGTTGATTCGGCAATCGTGATCTCACAAAATCAGCTTGCTGTTTATTTCAATGAGGCGCTGGAACCGGCTTCTGCACAAATACCTTCGAATTTTTTAATAAATAACGGGATCGGTTTTGCCCAGGCTGCAATTCCCGATTCTGCCGATCATACATTGGTTCATCTTTCGTTTCAGAATTATTTTAGTAACGGGCAAACTTATCTGCTAACCGTTACCGGTGTTGAGGATCTGTCGGGCAATACTACCATTAACACTACTTCACCTTTTTTTGTCTTTCTTCCTCAGGCAAATGATGTGGCGATCAATGAGATCATGGCAGATATAAATCCTGTTCCGAATTCTCTTCCGCCATATGAATATATTGAATTGTTCAACCGCACAAACTTTTCGGTTAAATTAAACGGCTGGACCCTCTCTGATGCAACTTCCACCAAAGTAATTCCTTCCGCTGTAATTCTTCCGGATAGTTTTTTAGTTCTCACTTCCATGGCCGGCGACAGTGCTTTTTTAGGAATAAATGTAGTTGGCGTTCCTTCTTTTCAAACGCTGAATGACGCAGGAGATGATATGATCCTGCGTGATGCCGGCGGAAATATTATTTCTGTTGTCTATTATGATCTCTCATGGTACCATGATCCCATAAAACAGAACGGAGGCTGGTCGATCGAGCAGATCGATCCCGGCAATCCCTGCGGCGGAAAAACAAACTGGAAAGCATCGGCAGATAATTCAGGCGGAACGCCCGGAAGAATAAATTCTGTATTCGCTAACATACCGGATGTTATACCGCCCCAATCCTCGCATGTTGCAATGATCTCTTCCAATACCCTGCAGGTCTTTTTTAACGAGCCCATGGACAGTGTGACACTTCTGAACCTGTTCGGTTTTCTGATTGATCATGAAATAGGATCTCCGGTTGCTGCCGATCCGGTTGAACCGGATTATACAAGTGTTATGCTTTCTCTTCCTTCCACTATCGCTGCTGGAATTATTTACACGATAACCATAAACGGAGCAAGAGACTGTGCGGGTAATCTTATCGCGTCAGGTAATGCCGCGCAATTTGGTGTTGCAGAACCCGCTTCTTCTAATGACCTTGTAATTAACGAAGTGATGTTTGACCCCAAAGAAAACGGTGCTGAGTGGGTTGAGATTTACAATCGTTCCAGCAAAATAATTGATCTGAAAGAAGTTTTTCTTTGTTCGCTGGATGAAAGCGGAACATTAAAGGAAATAAACCAGGTCGCTCCAAAAGGTTTTATTTTTCTTCCGCAAAGATACCTGGTGCTGAGTACGGACGGAAATAATATCAAAGAGCAGTACACAACAACAAATCCAAACGGCTTTGCCGACATGAATTCAATCCCTGCCCTGAGCAACGACAGTGACTGGATTGTTCTTGTAAATACCTCTCAAACAATTATTGACAAACTGCATTACCATTCCGATTGGCATCTGCCATTACTGAACGACACCAAAGGAATTTCTCTTGAACGGATCAGCTACGATACTCCCGCCCAGGATGAAAACAACTGGCATTCCGCATCAGAAAGTGTTGGCGGCGCAACTCCTGCTTATAAAAATTCACAATACACAGAAGGAGAAAGCGGCAGCGAAATAACGATTTCCTCCGAAGTTTTTTCTCCGGACAACGACGGGTATAACGACGTGCTCAGCATCTCCTACTCTTTTGATGAGCCGGGAATGGTAGGCAGTGTAAATATTTACGATTCGCGCGGACGATTAGAAAAAACATTGGTGCGGAATGAACTTCTCGGCTCCAGCGGAACTTTTTTCTGGGATGGCATTACCGATGAAAAGCTGAAGGCCCGGATCGGTATTTACATTGTCTTCTTTGAAGCGTTTGACACCAAAGGCAACGTGAAAAAATATAAAAAACCCTGTGTGGTGGGAGGGAAATTGTAAAACTCCATTCTTATAGAAATAATTGTCCTTTTATAATTCAGGCTGTACAAGCTGACAATGAATACGTACTTTTGTGCTTTCAGCCGTTGATCTGAAATAACTCCTTCTTACTTAAATCACATGAAAAATAAATTAATTCTTTGCCTTTTCGTTTTTTTAGTTATTAAAACCTATTCGCAAGATTACATGGACGTTATTGCGAAACAATCCTGCGATTGCCTGGATAAAGTTCCGGATACACTGGAGACCGATCAGTTCAATATGAAACTGGGGCTTTGCATGATCGAAGCGGCCAATCCCTATAAAAAACAAATTAAAAAAGATTACGGAATTAATCTGGACAACATAGATACCGAAGGTGAAAAGTTGGGCCGGATCATCGGGATGAAAATGGCAACCGTGTGTCCCAATTCATTGATCAAGCTGACAAAAAAACCTTCTTCCAAATCTGAAGCAAAAAATGAAGAGAAAACCGCTGAAGGCCTGATCACTAAAATTGAAAATGATTTTTTTGTTGTTTTCTCTTTAAAGGACGACCAGGGAAAAACAACAAAGTTTTACTGGTTAACATTTGTTGATGCAGACCTGGAGCTGACCAATAAATATCATTCGCTGCTTGGTGAAACGGCTAAAATCACCTATAAGGTTCAGGATTTTTTTGACCCGAAAATTGAGGAATACCGGTCTTACAATATCATTTCAAAAGTGGCGATTGTAAGGAAATAAAAAAATCAGGGAGGATACGGCCCTGTATAATGCAGGCAGGGAACATCGCTGCCAATAAAACAGCGGTGATGAAAATTAAAATTCAGGTCCTTAATGTTTTCCTCCTTGACTTCAAGTAAATAATAGGGTTTCGCCCACCAGTTGTTAAAGCAGGTTTCGTCCACATTTATCAATTCTGTTTTATATTTTTTTGCGTCGGGGGGAGAAAGCTGGTCGTCCAGAATGATAGAATAGGTTCCCGGTTCCAGCTCAAAAGAAAACTTTCCTTCCGCATCGCTTGTAAAATCCAGAACAACTTTATGAGAAACAGTGTTGGTGTCGCCCTTGATAATATGAAATTTTTTCCCCGGCCATGGTTTGGGGGTTGCCAGCCCGGCGATCATTTCGTCAGATGGCCTGGCTCCGCCGCAATAGGAATAGGTTTGTGATACGGTTCCCGATACCGTGATCTTTTTTGTTTCGGATTTTGAAAACTCATTGTGTCCTTTGGTTTTATCCTTCGTCCCGCAATTCACAAGAAGAAATAAGGAAAATATTGAGAACAGTAAATTCATTTGAGTTGTGTTTTTCATCATGATGAATAACTTGTATCTACTCCACAGAAACCATTGAATTCAAATTAGCGGAGGAGAGAAATGTTTCCTTTTTTTCTTCCTGTATCTCCGGTATATAATTCGTAGGTCATAAAATACATATAGACTCCTGTGTCTTCCTGTTTTCCGTTGAATTTTCCATCCCAGGCCTCAGAAGTATCCTCGGTTTCAAAAACTTTCTCTCCCCACCGGTTAAAAACAACCAGCCGGACTTTTTTCAGGCAGTTGCTCATAGGCTGCCAGGTCTCGTTGTCGTAATCTCCGTTAGGAGAAAATGCATTCGGCACATACAGCGGGCCGCAAGGCGGAGTTTCGCGGGTGTATAATGTCCAGGCAGAAAAATCATTTATTCCCCCTGCAGTTACCGTATTGGCAGTTGAATTGTCGGATCCGACTGTAGGATTTTGCCATTGGGTTCCGTTCCATCTCCATGCACGCAAACTGTCTTCCAGGATAAAATTTGTGCTTCCTCCTGAAAGATCCCATTCCGGATCCTGGTAGGTGAATGTAATATTGGCTGTCGGTTTTGAAGAATAATTATTTGCTTCAGTGACCCAGAACCGGTCGGCACATTTAATTGCGGCACTGTTTCCGGTTGAAGGATCATTCAAATTCGTTACTCCTGTTGGCAGCGGCTGATTGTTCGGCGTGTTGGATGTTAATGTAGGATAAGTTGCTACGGCAATATTTCCTGTTGTGATCTGGCTTCCGGAAGAAGAAATATTAAACAGAAAAGGAATGTAGTTCCCCGCTGTTGTTCCGAATGGATATTCATAGTTTCCCGTGTTATTGCCAAGATTCCACTCGATCGCTCCATATCCGCTGGCCGGAGGCGTTTCGGAAATAATATATCCGCTCGTCCGCGTGACAGCAGTTGAATTCGGATTTGTAACAATCAGCGTGTGCGTGTTCAGATCCAGCGGATTTCCGTTGAGCGACAAAACGCCCGACGTTCCCCCTGCAACTGTATTTATGTTCAGCGTTTTGGTTCCGCTTCCGGCACAATCAAGGTTGTTGAAGGTGGTGATTTGATTTCCCTGGATGAATTCATTCCCTCCATATAATATTACACTTCCGGTAGTCGGATCCAAACATCCCGACGGTTCGTTGTTGGTCCAGTCGCCGGTCAGAAAAATATTTCCTTTGTTGTGTACGAATCCTTGCGGATTGTTAATGATGTGCCCGTTAACAAAAGTGGTGCAGTTCGGTGTAACGGAAATATCAATTCCGCTGTTGAAAAAAATTATCTGTGCAAAACCGTTTTCGATTACAGAAAAAAGGAATCCTATGCAGGCAACCGCAAACCGTAAACCGCAAACCATACACTTATTTCTCATAGCGTTCTTCTCCAGAATGTGACGGCCGCGTTTGTCGGGCGTGTTTCAGTTGCAATATTTCCACTGCTCATGTTTCCTACAGAAAGCGTCAGTGAATGGGAATGCGGCGGGATGGTATGAAAATGCAGTCCATCCGGATTAATTACATGATCGTGCGTCATGCAGGCATCTCCCATTTGCCCCATAAAGTTTCCGGCCGTAGGCCGCCCATCCCAACCAACGCCGCAGGTGGATGGATTGCTATTAGAAAAATCTCCTGAGTTGCCGGCATCGCTGCTCAGGTTATCGTCAAACGGAAACCACATCGCTGTGTTGTAAGAAGAAATCCCTGCTGTGGCTCCTCCGTGGCTATGAGAACCGTCTGACGATGTTGTAAGTGTTGCGGAATTGCCAATAGACCCGGTGGAAGAATGGGTGTGATCTTCCGTTGCAAAATTTTGTACAACTCCGGTAAGCGGTGGCGCTGCAACATTTGAAAGTCCGCCGGTAGCACGGATAAATTCTCCGTTTGCGAGATCGGAAGAAATCCAGGTGGTGCAGGGATAAATTGAATTCGGATCAGCAGCGCCAAACCATTGAATATAGGTTGAGCCGATTGGCGGTGTATCTGCATTCTGCCAGCAGGTTCCGTTAAAGACTTCAAGTACTCCGGTTGTTGTATTGAACCGCACCGAGCCGGTGGGCGCTCCCGCAGGCTGCTGTGCGGTTGTTCCCGTAGGAATTGCAATTGCATCGGTTGCGTTTATCTGCATCGAAACAGCTGGCGTAGTGGTGTTAACGCCAATATTATTTCCATTCTGAAAAATTATTGAATTGCATACCGTTACAGAAGACGTGAACATGGTGATGTATCCTGCCGTTGCTGCAGGGCAATAACCTCCCGGCCCGGTTGCTCCGGTTGCGCCCGTAACTCCCGTTATTCCAGGAACTCCTGTTGCGCCCGTTGGTCCGGTAGCTCCCGTTATTCCCGCCAATCCGGTTGGCCCGATGGGGCCTGTAATACCGGGAGTCCCCTGTGCTCCGGTGGGGCCTGTCGGTCCGGTGGGACCCGAAAGCTGGCAAAGTGAAAGCCATCCGGAAGTGGATGAAAAATAATACAAGCAATTAACATTTGTGTCATACACCAGCAACCCGTTTGCGGGAGCGGCAATGGCGATACGTTGTGCGGTAGTTAATCGCGGCACAAGAAAGCCTTTGTCGTTCGCAGGCGGACTTAAATCAAGTACGGCGCTGGGAGCGGGAGTTAATGTTCCAATGCCGACATTGTTGGTCTGGGACACGCCTCTTCCTATAAAAAATAAAAAGACCGCCCCGAAGATCCAAAATTGCTTTCTCATTTTATTATTATTAGATGATGAAGTTTTTAATTACAAAAACCCTTGTTGCTAAAAAGTAAAAAAGGCTTTCCCGTAGAAAAGCCTTAATGAATGAAAATGATACGAAGTTTAACAAAGTAAATTTATCTGATCAGTGAAACCGTACCCTTTTTAAATCCGCTGTCTCCGTTCACCAGTTCATAAGAGAAATAATAACTGTAGACGGCCGATTCTCCCAACGCTCCTTTATACATTCCATCCCAGCCTTTTGTGTTCAGCTCGTCTGTTTCAAAAACCCTTACTCCCCACCGGTCATAGACGATCAAATGAATCGACTTAAAGCAAATACTTCTGGGCCGGAAGAAATCATTTTTAGTATCATTATTCGGAGAGAATGCGTTTGGATAAAATATTTCGCCGCAATCCAGGTCAACCGTAACCGTGACAACAGCAATATCCGTACATCCGCTTGCATCGGTAACAACCAGTGTGTAAGTGGTTGTAACAGCAGGAGTGACAATAATACCCGCTGTGGTTGCTCCGGTGCTCCAGGAATAATTTCCTCCTCCGCTTCCGGTAAGGGTCGCGCTGCTGCCGTAATTAATTACAACGTTTGAACCGGCGCTGGCGGTCGGAACGGGAGTTACATGAACGTTTGTCGTTGCCGTGTCTTTGCAGTTTCCGTTTGATGCAGTAACCGTATAATTTGCAGAAGCAGAAGGACTCACAAGAATGGATGTGCTGGTTTGCCCGCCCGGATTCCACAGATAGGTTGTTCCGCCCCCGGCGGTAAGTGATATCAGGTCGCCGGCACAAATGGTGGAATTGGCACTCACTGTTGCAGACGGTGTTGGAGTAACCAAAACAGCTGAAGTTGCAGTAGCCGTGCATCCGTTTGCAGAAATAACCATTACAGTGTAAGAAGAGTTGATCGTAGGTGCAACCGTAATTGGATTTGCCGTTGTACCTGTGCTCCAGGAATAGTTTCCGCCGCCGCTTGCTGAAAGTGTCGCGCTTTGACCCGTACAGATTGAATTACTGGTTGCCGAAACGCTTGCGGTAGGAGAAGTGTTGACCGAAATATTCACGCTGGCCGTGTCAGCGCAGGATCCGTTAGAAACAATTACAGAATACGTTGTACCTGCAGAAGGAGCAACAATAATCGGATTGGTGGAAACACCTGTGTTCCAGGAATAATTTCCGCCGCCGCTTGCTGTAATGGTCACGTTCTTGCCGGAACAAATGGTTGTGCTTGTTGCGTTGATACCGGCCGTTACGGGCGAGTTAACAGTAAGGCTCACCGATGAGAAACTTGTACACGAGCCATTCGAAACAACAACTGAGTAGGAAGAATTCGTTGTGGGAGAAACAATGATCGGATTCGTTGTGACTCCTGTGCTCCATGAATACGTTCCGCCGCCGCTTGCTGTCAGTGTTGCGCTTTGGCCTGAACAAATGGACGTGCTGGCTGTATTGATATTTGCATTGGGAGAAGGGTTTACAGTAACCGCTATACTTGTTGTATCCGAACAACTGCCGCTGGAAACAATTACAGAATAGGTTGTGTTACTTGTTGGTGAAACGGAAATGGAAGACGCTGTGGCGCCTGTGTTCCACGAATAGCTTGCGCCCCCGGATGCGGTTAAAGTTGTAGGCTGGCCGGCACAGATTGTATTGTTGCCGGAAACAGAAGCAACAGGCGGGGACAAGGGATTGACAGTAGTGGTTGCGGTATCAGAGCACCCGTTTCCATTTGTAACGGTTACCGTATAGGTAGTTCCAATTGTAGGATTGACAGTGATGGAAGTTGTAGTAGCATTGTTACTCCATGAATAGGATATTCCTCCGCTCGCCGTGAGTGTCGTATTGCTTCCCTGGCAGATATTTGTATTTCCGGAAATTCCGGCAGTGGGAGGTGAATTTGTATTTACTGAAACGGTAGCGGTACTCGAACAACTTCCTGCAGAAACAATCACAGAATAGGTTGCTGCTCCTGTCACAACCGGTGAAATAGCCGCGGAAGTTTCTCCTGTATTCCACGAATACGTTCCTCCGCCGGAGGCAGTAAGTGTTGTTGTATTTCCGGTACAAACGGTAAGCGATCCGCCGATGGATACACTGGGGGGCGATGTGATAGCCACTGAAGTTACGGCGGTTTTCGTACATCCAAATCCGCTGGTTACGATAACAGAATAATTGGTTGCCGTGGTCGGAGAGGGATTGATCACAGCCGTGGTCGCTCCTGTATTCCATGAATACGTTCCTCCGCCCGAAGCGGTAAGCGTAGCGATTTGCCCTGTACAAATTGTAGTCGATGCCGGATTGATAGCTGCCGCCGGCAACGGATTTACATTTATTGTAACAGGAGCAGGAACACTGTCGCATCCTCCTGCTGTAACGGTTGCTGTATAGGCTGTTGTGTTCGTCGGTGAAACCACAATGAATGAAGTAGTGGCACCGGTGCTCCATGCATAAGTTCCTCCTCCCGTTGCAGTAATCGTAGTGGTTTGTCCTGCGCAGATGGTAGTTGGGCTTCCATTTACTGTAGCCGGAGGCCTTGCACACACAATGTTTGTACAGTTCGGTGTTTTTACAGGTGTTATGTTACTTACGGTGGGTGTAAATGACGAGGCGGTTGCCGTAGTATACTCTAAACTGGCAGGCGTAGATAAAGTTGGAGCATACCCCGTTGTTCCCGGATTCAAGCTGGTTGAGCCACATCCTGCCGGTGCGCCAAGCTGTCCAAGATTGTCTGTGCGAATGATGTTATAGTTAAATCCGGTTGTCTGCTGGTCGGTCATTGAAACATAATATCCCTGGTTGGCGCTTAAGCCGCCTTCGGGTAAAATAGATGAAAGCCCAATTGGAGTATATCCCCTTCCCCAAATTAAAGCTCCGGAACTGCTGTTGATTTTATAAATGGCTGTATAAAAAGTAAACGACAGCGGCTCGATCTGTGTTCCTATAACGGAAAAATTTCCATCTGCATTTTCCATAATATCTTGTATGATCAGTGTGCGTGGCGGAAAAGAAGCCCCGTTTATTCTCCTGTTAAAAGCACCCATGGTTGGTGTTGCGCCTGCTCCGCTGACTGTTATCAGAAAAGCATGGATATCGTCATAGCCTCCCAGCAAAATATTTCCGTTCACAAGTGTGCGTGCGGCATTAATTCCCTGAGAAGTTGTGTTGCCATGTCCCCACCTCCTGATGTACGTAGTTGTGCCGGCGGCTTTGTTGGTTTTAATCAGCAAGGCGTCTTTTGGCAAATTCCCGTTGCTGTCATACGCCTGGGTTTCATCGCCGGATTCTCCAACCAAAATGTATCCGTCAGATGATTCGGCGACATCATTAAAATAATGTTTGTCGATCTTTGTTGGATTCGTCAGTGTCCAGACTTTATTCCATATAAGTGTGCCGTTTGCATCGGTTTTAAATGCCATGGCGCTGGAGGTATCAACCGTAGTTGCCGCGGCTCCATCCCAAAAATAATCCACGCCGCCGCCAACAAGAAAACCGCCGTCAGAAGTTTCAATAACGGCATTCCCATATTCACTGGAAGCATTTCCGGAAGGGATGTCAGGATACTGATAACGTTTTGCCCAAAGCAAGTTTCCGCTGTTATCAATCCTTACCAGTAGCGCGCCGCCGCCGCCGCTGGTAGAAGATCCGGTGATAATATATCCTCCGGTACTCACATTTTTAATATCCGAAAAATTGGTGGCGAACCCTCCGGTGTATGTTTTTGCCCAAAGCACAATTCCGGCGCTGTCTATCTTCATAGCATCGCCGTAATAAGGGCCAAACGAATTATTAAGTCCGGCTATTACATATTCTTTGGCAGGAGTTTCTATCATTCCGCCGGTAATATCAAATGCGCCGATATCAAAACTTGCCCTGAAAGTATTCATTTGAGCATTAAGCGGAGAAACGGCTGCCAGTAAAAAAACAGCCAGGATAATTAGAAATCTTTTCATTATTATTTATGTGCTAAATTGTTTATGCGAAGATAAATAAAATCGATTTCGAAAGTAAGGAAGATTTTTCACCTGATATTATATCTCTGTGGCAGGTAAAACGCTTAACCGCCCCTGCTTTCAATGGAAAACAAGGGCGGCATAAAAATATTGTTTTTATATTATTTCCCGAAACTTGCCTGGCTATAAATAAATGGTGCGGGGTTTAAGAATCGTATGGTTATTTCTAATCCGCCCCTTCCGGTGCTTGCTGTTTTCAATCCTGAAACATTGAAATCATAACTGAGCCCTAATCCATAGCTGGAAAACTCAAACAGCGCCATAGCAACAAAGGCATCCCTGTTGCGGTAATATCCGCCGGCTGAAACAGATGATCCTTTTACAAATCCTGTGTATTTTGAATCTTCTTTAAGCATGTACCGAACCATGGCTCCCAGGAATATTTCCTGGTTGGGTCCCTGGCGCTGAATGACAAAACCGGGAGCAAGAGCAATGCTGCTGTTTGCTATTCCGATCATACTTTGACCGTGGATTACCATGCGCTGATAAAGTTTCTCGCCGGTTCCCAAGTAGGAATACTTTGGTTGATTCACATGAAATAGTGCTGCTCCGAGCGTAAAATCAAGCTGGTCGTTTCCACGCATGTACCGCTCACTTTTTTTGTACGTATAAATCAAGCCGGTACTGATGTCAGGAGATATGAAGTTGTTGTCTCCCCCGGCAATTGCTTTGTCGGGAGGAAGCGCCGGATTGTATCCGCTTGACATTTGTGAATCATATTGTGATCCCCAGTACAGATCATTGAAGTTAATACTGCGTTGCAAAATTCCTCCTTGCATCCCGAGAGCAAGCATACTCTTTTCTCCTAAATAAATCTGGTAAGCAAGAGATCCGTTTGCCTGCAACGTATTCATTTTTCCGTCTCCGGCCCTGTCGTTATAAACATTCACGCCCCATCCGAAACCATTTTCTCCCGATTGTCTGTATTTTTCAGTTGCGTGCGCAACCTTTATCCATCTTTTTTTACTTTTCACATCAAAAGAGGCTCCTATGGTTTTGTAGGGAATAGTTACAGCACTCCATTGGGTTCGGTATTGCATGGCAGCGCGGATCCAGGCCGTTGTGCCGGCAAGAGATGGATTAACCGTAAGGGGAGATTGATTAAACTGAGAAAAGTGAATGTCCTGGGCAGTTACGACTGCTGAAGACAAAAGGACCAATCCCAAAAAAAGGTTGCGAAGTAATGATTTATGCATGTTCATTGTATTAATGCTGGAACAAAGTAACGAAATAATTGCAAAACGAGCAATCTATTTTATGGTAAAAATTACATGTCTATTAATGATCACTTCTTCTTAATTGTGACATATCCGGTGTTGATCCACTTCTCGTCTTTTGTAAAAACACTTATCTTAAAATCTCCCGTATCGTAAAAGGTGTATTTAAAATAAGTATAGTCAAGTGTGCTGGTTATGTTATACTTTTTGGTTTCAACAAAAGAATCATACTTGCCGGCTTTTTTCTTCCATATATCCACTATGATCTGATCTGTATTAAGTTTTTCGGGATAATTATCTACCACCGTATAAATAAAACCGCCCTCTTTGCCGATGGTGAATTCTTTATAGTAAAAATCTGATTTCAAAACATTTGCTTCATCGTTGGTGAAATTGATCTTTGATTTTGAAAACGCGGTGCCGGTTTCGGAAGTGGATTCACTTCCGGAAGAACCCCCTTCCTTTAGACTGAAAGTAACATATCCATCATTTATCCAAACCGCGTTTTTTGTGTAAACACTAATCCGGTAATCGCCGGTATATT
Source organism: Bacteroidota bacterium (assembly GCA_023251675.1). Taxonomy (GTDB): domain Bacteria; phylum Bacteroidota; class Bacteroidia; order Palsa-948; family Palsa-948; genus Palsa-948. Next base: position 24,863 of record JAHEYJ010000011.1, on the reverse strand, counting down.
GAGGGAAATATTTAAAATAGGATGCCGATTTGTCTGACTGAATATCAAAGTTTTTGGTTTCTACAAACGTGTATTTGTCTCCGGATTTCTTGTAAGCATCCACAATAAATCCATCGGTGTTTAAGGGCTCACCGTAATTGCTAACCTGCACGAAAACATAATCCAGTCCATCATTTAAAATATCGTATACCTCTCCTGTTTTTCCAAGTACTCCGTCATCAGAAATAGCATTATGAAAAGTGATTTTAGAGTTTTTATAATAGTCGGTTACGGTATTATTAGTGCTGGTACCGCCCGAATTAGAAGTTACGTCTGAAGGGGATTTGTTTTTATTCAGATCGACTGCAGTCTGAATTGGCTTGCGCTCGCCAAGAATAGTATTTATTGAGCCAGCATTCTTAGGAATGGAGAGGCCTTTGGATGAAAGTTGCTGAAGGATGGTGCTTTTGGGGGCCGCCACATAATACATTCCGTTTATACCTCCAATGAGGCCGATGCTTGTTTTAGTTCCCGTAGCGGTTGCAATGCCTATCACTTTATTGCTTTCATTAAATACAGGCCCTCCGCTGTTTCCGCTGTTGATGGAAGCATCCGTTTTAATGTATCCATAGTCTTTATTAAATACGTAATCATATCCGCTGAGCTTTCCCATGGTCAGCGTACTCATGTCTTTCAGCATTAGATCGAATCCGCCGTCATATTGAGCGGGATAACCATACACACATAGATCTTCGCCCTGTACAGCCGCGTCTGAATTGCCGATTGGAACCGTAGAGAACTTTGTTGAGATGGGATTTCCGTTTATATCAGAAATTATTTTCAGCATGGCGCCATCAAAAGAGCCGACGCCAATGGTGAGCACTTTGGCTACATATAATTTATACTCTTCTTCCCCTTTGCCATAATAAACCTGTACAATCGGGGTGGTATATCCGGTATAATGAATGTTGGTGATGGACGCATCTTTAATTTTTTCCTCCGAATAGGCGGCCGTTGTTCGCCATGAAGAATTGGATTCGCTGTAATCATAATCCATGTATCCACTTACGCATAATTCCACCACGTGGCGGTTGGTGAAAACAATTCCGTCATCAGAAACAATAAATCCGGAGCCCCTTCCTACATATCCGCTGTGAACACCTTGCTTCGCTGCGGTTGAATCATAAAGAAGGATTTTAACAATTCCCTTATAATAGTTGGCGGCAATGTATTTCGTATCAAGGCCTTTTGATGGCTGCTGGGCTAATAATGATGTGAAAGACGAAAAATGCAGAGCGAAAAGTGAAATACAAATTAAGCGGGAAAAATTTTTCATCTGAAATTAAATTGTTTGTTACAAAGATAATAAAGTTGAGAGGAGAAAAGCTATGGCCAGTATTCAAACATGTCTTTTTTATAGGACCCGTCATATCCGGTTGCGACGTATCCTTTTCCGTTGATAGAAAAACCGGTTGCCGCTAATCGGGACGGGCCTGTAAAATTCACTTTTTGAGTCCACTTGTTTGCTGCCGGGTTGAACTCATACAGGTCGTCTAAATAATTATTCCCCGATCTTCCCGTGCAAACATAGCCGTTGCTGCTGGTGGCAAAAATTGCAGCATAGGCAATTGGGGTCGGACTGCTTGCTTTTTGAAGCCAGGAATTTGTTACGGGATTATATTCGTAAAAATCACTCAGGTATTGTGAGTTGTATCCAAGCCCAAGGTATCCTTTATCATTTACTGCAAATCCTGCCATTGAATACCTTGCTAAGCCGGGAAAACTTGCCTTTTTTACCCAGGTATTTGTTGCTGGGGTGAACTCCCATAAATCTTTTACGTAGGCATACCCGGTCCATCCTCCGCTGATATATGCTTTGTTTCCAATTACAAAAACAGAAGCGTTGTTTCGTACCGAATCCGGTAAAAACGCTCTTTGAAGCCAGGTATTAGATGCCGGATCGTATTCCCAAAAATCATTTCTTTGACCGCGGTTGGTTGCGTCATACCCGGTTCCAATGTATCCTTTGCTTCCAACCGAAAATCCAACGGCACGTTCTCTTGCCGTTCCTCCAAAATCCGCTTTTTGTGACCAACTGTTTGTTGTTTGAGAATATTCCCAGAAATCTTTCATGTAAGAACCGTTTTCTCCGGTTCCTAAATATCCTTTATCTCCAATTGAAAAAGACACCGCATAATCCCGCCCATCACCCGGCAGTTCAGCCTTCCTGGGCCAGTTGGGCGTGACTCCTGTTTCTTTTGTACAGGAAAAAACAAATACCAGAAAAACAAATACCGAAATATTTTTTATTGCCTGTTTCATTATTTCGCTATGCTGTTTTTTTGCTTTCCGCCCGGTTTATTATCAAACGAAAAATAAATTCCTGCTGTTAAATAAAATCCGCTCCACTTGATAATGGTGTTGTCTCCATCAACTCCGTTTGCGAAAAAGGAATAGGTGGATTCATATCCCGTTGAACTTCCTCGGCTGTCCTTATGCATTTCCTGAATTTTTAGATTACGATAACCTGCCTGTAACAACACTCCAAAATTCTTTTTCAAAGAATAATTTATTTCAGCCGACACATTCCATCCGAAGTCAAGAGAGTTTTTTTCATTATACGTTTCTCCGAAAGCCGTAATAGTGCCGCGGACAAGTCCCATGTAAATAAACCCCGGCTCAAATAAAAGCAATGTCTTTTTATTTAATTGATAGCCAATGGGAATAGAAATGATGATCTCTTTCAGCCCGATTTTTATTTCATTGATAGCGTGATCGCGTTGATTAAATGCTCCTATAGCGTGTTTGCTGGTTGCAAAATATTCAACGCCAATGCCCCCGCTCCCTTTCATTTCTTTTTGGGTATTGAAAAGAAATTTGATTCCGGCATTCCACACAAAAGGGTTTCCCGCACCGGCCGCTTTCGTGGAAGGGTCTCCGTTTATCGTTTGCCAGAACAGATCAAGGGTTCCCCGTTGATACGTGCTTGCGCCTGCGCCTGCAAAAATTATTTTTTTGACTTTCGCCCTGTACATTTTCATGGAGGCTGAATACGCCCCTATCGCCGCCATTTGTTTTTTTTGTTCCATGTCCGCCTGCCTGGATTCGATTTCTGTTTTTTTCTCCTTGTTTATTTCATCAATTTGTTTCTGAGAAAGTGTTGGCTGATGGTTGCCATTAATGGTTTTTATTGATCCCGCATTTTTCGGAAGCTTCAGTCCTTTTGCAGAAAGTTTTTGGAGAATATCTATTTCAGGCGCAACAATATAGTACATGGCGTTGATGCCCCCCACCAGCCCTATGTTTGTTTTGTTAAATGCTGCCGTGGCAATGCCGATTACTTTGTTGTCCTGGTTGAAAACCGGGCCGCCGCTATTTCCGCTATTAATGGCCGCTTCTGTTTTTATATACCCAAAATCCTTGCTGTATGCAAAATCAAATCCGCTATGCTTGCCGAAAGTAAGTGTGCTCATTTCTTTCAGCATCATGTTCATGCCGCCGGAATAATTTTCCGGATACCCATATACACACAGATCTTCCCCCTGAAAAGTAGAGTCGGAATTACCGATGGGAAGCGGTTGAAAAATGTTTCCTGCCGGATTTCCATTAAGATCTGAAACGATTTTGATTACAGCGCCATCAAACGAGCCCAGACTTACAGAAAGCACTTTTGCATAATAAAGTTTATACTCTTCTTCTCCTTTGCCGGTATACACTTGAATAATTGGAACAGGGTAGCCGACGCGGTTGATTTTTACGAGGTTCGAGTCCTTCAGCAAATCCGCAGAATAGGTTTCTATATAGGGATAGGTGGAATTTGTCTGTTCGCTGAAATAATCGTAGTTGATATATCCCTCTACACACATGTCAACCACGTGGCGGTTGGTAAAAATAATTCCGTCTTCGCTCACAATGAATCCGGAACCGCGCCCTATATAACCCAGGCTGGTATCCTGTTTTGCAGCAAGTGAATCGTACAGAAGTATCTTAACAACTCCTTTGTAATAATTGGAAGCTATGAATTTGGCATCAAGGACTTTTGTCTGGGAAAAAAGAAATGACGAAAAAATAACAAGGAAGAGCGGAAACAGTATTTTCTTTTTCACAATGCAAAATTAACAAAAAGAAAAACCCCCTCTGAATCATCAGAGGGGTGCTCTTTTTCTCCGAAAGGTTTTCGGTATATAGAAGGGGGGGGGTCAGAAGTTCAATGAAATGCCGGCCGTCAGCGGGTATACTTCGGGGCCTTTGTCTTTTTCAAACAACTGGGACAAGCCGTAGTTAGCAAACACCGTAAAATAATCTCCATAACCCACACGAACGGTTGAACTGTATTTAAAATCGGCAAGATGATAATCTGAGTGCTGTTTCACATTAAATTCATAGCCGTTTATTTCATATACCTGTTTGGTTTTAGATCCGATTTTATAGGCAAACTCCACCCCGCCTGAAATGTGGAATGATTTATTCGGATTTTCTGAGTTTGTATTAATCTCCAGCAAAACCGGTGCTTTAATATAAGCAACCTTTAATTTATTTTTAGAAAACGTGGCCGAAGAGGGCGCAAGGATCGTATTGGAGGCGCTGATGTAATCAGCGTTTGGGTCAAGGATGATGTTCTTTTTGAAGTTATAGCTATTCCATTCGAACCCAAGCCCGGTTACAAGGTTCACATAGTTTTTATATAAGCGAATGTTTTTTTCGAAAAGGTTCAGGGAGAAATAAAGTGACTTGCTATAATTAAGGTCAAGGAAATTATTCATCTGCAAGGAGTCTTCTTCCCCTGGTAATTTCAGTTTGTTGTCAATGGTTGAAAGCATGGATACACCAAGATCGATTCCGCCCCAATGAGCAAAATCTTTTTTGTCGGGACCTTTTTTTATCTGGACACTGTCTTTTTTTGCGTATTGCTCGTCGTCAAAGATCCATATCCTTGATTGTTTCCATTTTATTTTCAGCGTGTCGTTTTCTTTGTCCTGTGCGAATAGTCCGAGAGCTGCTGCTGAGGCAATTGTAAGTAATAAAAACTTTTT
>JAHEYJ010000011.1:0-19841 GCA_023251675.1 Bacteroidota bacterium | reverse complement strand
AAACTTTTTCATGATTGTTTTGGTTTGGTTTCTGAGCGTATGACGTTTGGTTTTTCTTAAATGTTACTCCCCTGCTCTATTTTGTTTTGAGGCACTTTTGCTGATTTCAAAATTTCCGGCGGCAAAAACATACTCTACCTTATCGCCTTTGCCGTCACATACTTTATTTACGTCAACCGCCTTCGTGCCGATTACGCTTTGAACCCTGCTTTTGGCGGCCATGGCCAAATCCCATAAGCTGAGTTTGTCTGCTGCTTCGCATGAATTTGCATTATTAATTTTAAGTGCTTTTTTTAATTTTTTTATTGCAAAAGAACCGAAGGTCTGATATGCATCATCTGCTTTAGCATTTGCTGCTACGCTGGCTACTTGGTTTGTTTTTATTTCTGATGGCTTAATCTCATTTTTTATTTTTACAGCAACCATTTCTTCTATTAACAATTGAGGGGCCTCCGGATCTTTTTCTGCCAGCGGGTTTTCAGTGTCTTCAAATATAAACGGCTGAATATTTGCGCCTTCCTTTTGGAAATTGTTTTTATTTAAAGTGGGCCTACCTTCTTTTACAAAATTGTGTTTGGGATCCGAAGTTGCCTTTTGTTTCTTGAAAATATTTTGTTGTAACGCGGTCTTTTGTCCGCTTTCGTGATTTGCTTTCTTATTATTTCCATCATTAGCGTTGACCCTTGTTTTATTTGGGGTGTTTGTTTGGTTAGCAAAATATGTTTCGGTATTGTTGTTATTGCGGAAGAAGAAAAACATCCCGACAAGCAATAAAACTACTGCAGCCGCAGCATAATAAGTAGATCGATTAGAAAGAATAGAAACAAATACCGGCTTATGTTCTTTTTTCTTCAGGGAAGCTTTACCATCGAATGCGATCTTGTCTGCAGGTAAACGTGTTTTTGAAAATAAGTCTAACTCCTTTTTGAGTTCCGGGTTTTTCTGAAGGAATAATTTCAACGCTTCCTCCTCTCCCCCATTCAGCTCTTTTTCTAAAGAGCGGATGAAATATTCTTCCCTGTTTTCATTGGTAATGAATGCTTTTTTCAGCGCCTCTTTCCCTTCAAAAGAAATCATATCCGGAGAAAGTTTGCATTGCTGAAGAAGTTCAAATTCTTTTACGCGACCAGGAAATTGAAGAAGAAACTGTTTAAGTTTTTCTTTCTGCGGCAAAGAAAGCAGTTCTTCTGCATGAGCAATAAAAAACTGTTCGCAGTTATTGTGTGTTATTTCAGAAGACAGAATTGCCTCTATCTCTTCACTGTTATATTTTTTTTTGAGCGCTTCTTTATTGGGAAAATTTACCTTTTCGTACTTCAGGAAGATCGACTTATAAGATTCGAACAGCTCCTTTAGATCGGGGTTCTCTTCCAGGAAAAACAACACCTCTGCCACTTCTACGGGAGAAAGGTTCTTCTCATAGTAATCTAAAAAAAAAGCTTCGCAATTATGTCGTGTGATGATCATATAACTTTCTCTATATCACCAATGTAATTCTTCAAAAAAATTCTTGCCCTGAAAATATACACCTTCACTTGTGATTCGGTAAGGTTCGTTATCTCCCCTATTTCCTTGTATGAATATCCCTCATAATCTCTCAACATAACAACCATCCTTTGTATTTCAGGCAGTTTGTTTACAGCTTCGTTGAGCACCGCCTTCAGATCAGAGTATTGTTTTTTATGGCTCAGCATTTCATCAAATTCTCCTTCTTCCATTCTTGTTTGCTTTTTATCCCGCCTGAACATGTCAATCATTGTTCTATAGGCCGTAGTAAACATGTATGATTTCGCATTTGTTGACGGCACTTCCGATACTTTCAGCCAGAGTTTTTCGTATGTATCCTGAACCACATCTTTGGCTTTATCCTTATCTTTTACGTTCTTCAGTATGAAACGATAAAGATTATCGGCATACAGGTCAACACATTGGTTAAATTCCTCTGCGGTCATTTCTGGTCCCGATAGCCATCGGGAGGGATTTTGAAGTGAGACGGGTTCTTGAAGGAGAAGTTACAGCTTGCAAAGATTATTTTTTACCGCTTTTCCCGCGTATATGATTCTCTAATGCGGCCGTCATTGATGGCGCTTCTGGGGTTGGGGCCTGAATGTCTAACCGAAAACCAGCTCCCTCTACTGCTTTTGCTGTCGCAGTACCAAAAGCAGCTATTTTTGTATCCCTTTGACGGAATTTTGGAAAATTTTTACGAAGCGATTTTACATCGGCTGGACTAAAAAACACAAGTGCATCATATTCCAGTTTTTTCATGTGCGATAAATCCGATGGTACGGTACGATAAAAAAGTGCTTTTCTGAAATTTATTTTTTCTTTATCAAGCGCCTCATCAATTTCTTTATTGTGTGTATTTGAATGTGGCAAAAGATATTTTTCGTTTTTATGTTTTCGAAGAATTGGAGCCAAATCGTGGATATTATGTTGTCCATAAAATACTTTCCTTTTTCTGAACTGCACATGTTTCTGTATGTAAAAGGCGACTGCTTCTGAGGTACAGAAATATTTCATGTCTTCAGGTACTTCAAAGCGCATTTCCTGGCAAAGACGAAAATATTGGTCAATACTATGGCGGCTTGTTAGAATAACTGCCGTAAAATCAGCAAGATTGATTCTTTCCTGGCGAAATTCCTTTGCAGATATTCCTTCCATATGGAAGAATGGAATAAAATCTATTTTAAGGTTAAATCTTTTGGAAAGGTCTAGGTAGGGGGATTTGTCTGATTCTGGTTTGGGCTGAGTAACTAGGATTGATTTAATTTTCATTGCGATGTTTTAGTTCAACATTTGAGAACCATCAATTAAGCCTCTCCAGTAGCTTAAATCCTAAAAGCAAGGGTAAAATTTCAAAGGTGCAAAGGTATAAAATTATATAGAATGGAGTAACCTGCCTGCTGCTTAAAGATGAAACAATGCCTTTTCCAATTCTTACAATAAAAGCGAAAATTAAAAACGCAATTCCGATGTAAATAAACCCGCTTTCAATTGATTTTTTGCCATACGCAATAAAAATAATTATCGGAATTAGTCCAATTCCTGTGATCTGATTTACAAGAAACAAGATGAAAATATATTCGTTTGCAACAAGTTGTTTTTCCAAAACAAATCCTAGTATTTTTATCGATACTGTTTTTACTAAATAAATTATTGTAACACAAAAAACAACTATTAGAAATGAAGAAAAATTGGATTCATAAGTTAAATAAAAAACCGATTTTGAGCTAATTGACTGATATATAAAAAGCGAACATGAGATAATAAAATTTAGCGACAAAAAAGCTGAAACAGGATGCGTAAGTGAATATTCTTCTCTTGAAAGTTGATTAGAAAATCGAATTAGAAAAAAGGCTCTAAGCATAGAAACAAACCTTGAATGAAATGCAGAAAACAAATATCCTATTATCATTATTGATATAACTATTAGAACCATTATCCAAGCAGGTTGAAAGCGATAATTACTTTCAATAATATTTTGTAATATAATCATTAACTATTTGATATTCAATATATTATTTTTTTTAAGAATATATACCTGACTTGAGTATCCTCTTTTTTTCTTTCTTGCATTTATATTTGATTTCAGCCCATTTAATATGCCCTTAATAAAATTTGATTTTCCAGTTTTGTATTTTTCGCTTAATAAAGAAACATAAAAGGAATCAAATTTCATAGGAAGAACCGTTTGTATAGTAAAATCAAATTTTGAGAAAAGATTTTTTATGTCTTTTTCTGTAAAATGATAAATGTGCCTGGGAAGGTCCCAGGCGGCCCAATATGTACCATATAACTCCCGATCAAATGAGTTGCAATTTGGCACTGCAATTATCAGTACTCCATCTTCTATAAGTAGGTTTTTTATTTGTTCAATTGTTTGGTCCAATTTATATATGTGTTCTAATACATGCCAAAGGGTGATAACCGCAAATCTATTTTCAGTTATTTCAAAAAAAATTTCTGGAATAAGTGGCTCGATATTGTTTTTTTCTTTTGCCTGTTTTCTTGCCAACTCTGATGGCTCAATTCCCGTAATACTCCAACCGTTTTTTTTGCAAGTTGAAAGAAAATCTCCAGTACCGCACCCTATGTCTAGCAAGTTCTTATTGATTGTTTTGGTCTGTCGGGTAAGACGATTAATTAGTTTTACTTTTTGCTTGATTGTATGTTTTTTTACTATTGAATAAACCTTATTTACCAATCCTGTTTTTGTTCCTGAATGTGAAATATACTCTTCGGATTCATAATATTTGCCGATCTCCTTTTCAACCGGGCGGGGGTTTGTAAACCGAAATCCACAGAATTCACACTGAACAACATTAAATGTTTCATGTGAAACAGTGTAATCAAGACAAGATAATATGTGTTTGAAATTATTTTTGCCGCAAACAGGACAGAAATCTATTTTCTCCATATGTTTTTCTATGTTTCATGTGAAACATATTCCAAATTAATTTGTTTATGCCTTTTTTAAGTTTTATTCTGCTTGGTTAATAATTCATTTATCTGCTTTAAATATCCATTTTCCTTTCTAAGTTGTTCAATTTCTTTTTTAATTTGATCTATTTGTTTTTCAACATCAGATTTTTCAACACGTATGTCCTGCGAAAAATATTTAAAAAAATCATGCCCTGTTGCTTGAGATATTTTCTGTAAAAGAGATGAGTGCATGTGCTTGTAATTAAAAATCCTACTAATGCTGCCTGGGTGCACTGATAGCTTAGAAGCAAGTTCTGAAGGAGATATTTTTTTATCCTCCATTACTTTTTTAATAATACTTCCAATCTGTACTGACATAAAATAAATTTCAATACAAAAATACAAATTATTTTAATAACAACAATATGTGTTAAATCATTTAACATTTTATGTTATATCATTAACAACAACTGTATATCATATACGAAAAAAACTTGTTTTCTTGATGCTCGCGCATTAAACATCAATTATTACAAGTACAAATCATATCCCGAACAAACTGTACTTTTTTTTGGAAAAAGTTATGCCTGGCTTAATTCGACAAACAACAAAATGATGGCAACCGAGCCTACCTTCCAAGATATACTATCAAAATAGAAATATCCGAAGGGTTAACGCCTGAAATTCTTGAAGCCTGACCAATGGTTTCCGGGCGAACAAGAGAAAGCTTTTCTCTTGCCTCTGATGAAAGGGAGGTTAAGCGACGATAATCAAAATCATCACTAATCTTTATTGTTTCAAGCCGTTGAATCTTTTCCGCCATATCAAATTCTTTAGAAATATATCCTTCATACTTCATTAGTATTTCAGCCTGATCCAAGCTGTCAGAGTAAAAAGTTTCTGTCAGGGCTTTCACAGCGGAACTGTATTGTACAAAATCATTTATTGAAACCCCGGGACGCAACAGAACACCAAACATTTTTACTTTCTGAGAAAGGGGAGAGGAATCGATCGTATTCAAAAATTTATTGAACTCTTCCGGAGAAATGCTTTCATCACGAAAAAATTTAATGACTTTAGTAGTTTGTGTGTTTTTTTCGTTAACCCTCTCGAAACGGTCTTTACTGGCGAGACCAATATCATATGCTTTTGGCGTAAGCCTTACATCAGCATTGTCTTGTCTCAATAAAATCCTATACTCCGCCCGAGAAGTGAACATCCGATAGGGTTCTTCTGTTCCTTTTGTTACAAGATCGTCAATCAGCACGCCAATATAAGCCTCCGATCTTTGAAGCACCAGGGGTTCCTGCTTGTTTATTTTTAAATGTGCGTTAATTCCGGCCATAAGTCCCTGGCAGGCCGCCTCCTCATATCCGGTAGTGCCATTAATTTGTCCTGCAAAATATAAATTCTGAATATGTTTTGTTTCCAGCGTCAAATGAAGCTGAGTAGGGGGGAAGAAATCATATTCGATTGCATATCCGGGGCGAAACATTTTACATTTTTCAAAACCCGGTATTTTTTGTAACGCCTTCATTTGAACGTCTTCGGGCAACGAGGTGGAAAACCCATTCACATAAATCTCTGCCGTATCCCAGCCATCCGGCTCAACAAAAATCTGGTGACGCTCCCTTTCTGCAAATCGCGTTACCTTGTCTTCAATGCTTGGGCAATATCGTGGCCCAACGCCTTGAATTCTTCCTGAGTACATAGGAGATTTATCAAATCCTGTTTTTAAAATATCATGGACCGCTGCGTTTGTATAAGATAAATAACATGCTATTTGAGTCTTTCCATTCGATAGGGGAGAGGTGTTATCTAAAAAAGAAAATTTGTTTGGATTCTCATCTCCAGGCTGAATTTCCATTTTAGAATAATCCAAAGACCTTCCGTCCACTCGGGGCGGAGTTCCTGTTTTCATTCTTCCTGATAAAAAACCCATAGAAACCAACTGTTCCGTAATGCCCTTAGAGGCTTGTTCTCCGGCTCTTCCTCCGCCGAATTGTTTCTCTCCTATATGAATAATTCCATTTAAAAACGTACCGTTAGTCAGAATTACTGCGTTGGCAGTGATTTTCATTCCCATCCCGGTGAACAAACCTATAACTTTCCTGTTCTCAACTATTATTTCCTTCACCATGTCTTGCCAAAAATCTACGTTGGGCGTTTTCTCAAGCATTTTTCTCCACTCGTGAGTAAACAACGCTCTATCATTTTGTGAGCGAGGGCTCCACATGGCGGGGCCTTTGCTTCGGTTTAGCATTTTGAACTGAATGGAAGATCTGTCTGAAACAATTCCCGAATACCCTCCCAGGGCATCTATTTCTCTAACAATTTGTCCCTTGGCAATACCTCCCATGGCAGGATTGCATGACATCTGGGCGATCTTGGTCATGTCCATCGTGATAAGCAATACTTTAGATCCCATGTTGGCTGCCGCCGCCGCGGCTTCACAGCCGGCGTGACCGGCACCGACAACAATTATATCGTACTTAAGCGTCATTTTTAGGAGTGCGAATATAATTAAAACAAGAGGAAGACAACTGGCTGTTACTTTGCAAAGCATTGTTTTTTCATTATTTCAATATTGCTACAGAATTACCCTATACTTTCGTTAATTCCTTTTTGGAATGCCTGTTTATGAAGTTCATTATAACGATCTTATTGCCGGTCTTTTTTATCTTTTCTTTTTCTGCTCGTGCTCAACACGGAGAAGAAAATGTTTCGAACGGAAAAATCGCCGGAAGAATAATTGATTCTGCATCTGGCCAGGCTATTGAATATGCTGCGGTTAGTTTGATCCGGCTGGCAGACAACAAAGTGGTGAACGGCGCTACGGCTGATGCAAAAGGAGTATTCCGCTTAAACAATGTTGATGCGGGCACTTATAATCTACTGATAGATTTTATCGGTTACCATAAAACCGAAAAGGAAAACATTGTTGTGGGCAAAGAGAACCCTTCTGTTGTTTTGGGAGACATAAAACTCGCCAGCAAACAAAAAACCTTGAAAGAGGTCACCATCGCTGCTGAAAAAGGAATCATCGAAAATAAAATTGACCGGACGATCTATAATGTTGATAAAGACGTCACTTCGCTGACAGGAGTGGCATCAGATGTTTTGAAAAAAGTTCCGCAAGTAACGGTTGATGTTGACGGCAATGTGGAGCTGCAGGGAAATTCAAACATTCGGTTTTTGATAAACGGGAAACCCTCGGTGATGTTCGGAAGCAACATTGCCGATGTGCTGCAATCCATTCCTTCCAGCCAGATCCAGAGAATTGAAGTAATTACCAGCCCGGGAGCAAAATATGATGCGGAAGGAACGGGCGGAATCATTAATATCATCCTGAAAGAAAGCAACGCACAGGGAATCAACGGCAACATATCTATATCGGCCGGCACGCGGCTGGAAAATGGTTCGTTTAATCTGAATGCGCGAAAAGGAAGGTTCGGAATGCATGCATATATCAGCGGCAATGCGCAAATGCCGTCTAAAACCGTGGTCAGCATGGATCGCGTTTCGTGGGATACAACATCGACCTCCCGGCTGCTGCAAAATGGAGGTCTTGATTTCAATAGGAACGGATATTGGTCGGGAATTGGCTTTGACTGGGATGCAAGCGAGAAAGATAATTTCAGCGGAACAGTTGGTTATAATTATTTTGGAAACAGCAATAAGGGCGGCGGCATTCGAGAATCCATTCTTCAGGATGGATCGGGAAACACCTTGTCGGACGCACAAGATTCGATCATCACCAGCAACAAATTTTATGAGCATTCCGTTGAAGCCGGCCTTAGCTATAAACGAAAGTTCAAAAAAGAAGATCAGGAACTGGAAATCTCTTGTAATACTTCGAATGGAAACAGTCGCGGCCACTACGAGCAAACACAAAAACATATTTCTCCCGAATCCGTTTTCAACAGTTCGTTCGGAAATAATCCGGCAACGGAAAACGAAACTAACATCGAGATAAACTACACGCATCCTTTTTCTGAAGAGATCGTCGTTGAAGCCGGAGGCAAAACAGAATTTTCACAAGCCGGCAGCACGTCGGATGTCAGCCTGCTGAATGCTTCCTCCGGAAATTACGATTACAGTACCACACAGTCTTCTAAACTTACATATAACAGAAACGTTTACGCAGGATATCTTTCTTCAACGTTTAAATTTTTCAAGTGGCTGGATCTGAAAGCGGGCTCGCGCTATGAATACACCGATGCCGAAGCAAACTATTCAACTTCAGGAAAAATAATTTTCAAACCGTATTACACCCTCGTTCCCTCGATCGTTTTTTCGCATAAGTTTAAAAACGAACAACTGCTAAAACTCGGCTACACGAGAAGAATTGAGCGCCCCGATTACGAAGACATGAACCCGTTCATCAACGCCGGCGATCCGAAAAATATCAGCACCGGAAATCCGAATCTTCTTCCGGAAATTGGGGACAGAATAGAGCTGGGGTACAGCCAGCCCGTTGCAAAAAAAGGAAACCTCACCGCTACGCTTTTCTTCCGCGGAAACACCAACGACATCCAGTCGTACACGCGGTATTACCCGGTTTACAAAATAGGCGATTCAACCTATACGAACGTTGCCGTTCGCACACGCGAAAACATCGGGCATGAAAATAATTACGGGCTCAATCTTTTTGCTTCGATTCCCTTTGGAGAAAAAGTTACCCTGCGCACGAATGTTTCCGGGCTTCAGCGGTACATTTATTCCGGCATTTCGTCTGTCGCCGATGTGCATGGAGTTAATGGCCGCGGCAGTTTGAATTTAACCTACGAATTGAACAGCACGCTGGTGATCGAAGCGTTCGGTTATTTCAGCTCCCGGCGGATCAACGCGCAGGGAACCATGCCCGGGTTTATCACCTATAGTTTTGCTTTCCGGAAAGAACTGTTTCACAAGAACGGAAGCCTTGCTGTGACCGCGACCAATTTTTTAAATGAATATGTGAATCAGAAAACAAATCTTACCGGAGATAATTTCACGATAGAAACGCTGCGCCAGCTTCCGTACCGCTCGTTCGGAATTAATTTCACGTACAAGTTTGGAAAGCTGGAATTCAAAAACGATAAAGAGGCGGAAGATCCGAACCTTGGCGGTCAACCGGGAAATTAATACTATATGACGGGTTTTTCGCGCTGCCTGTTCGACCCCCGATAACAACTATCTTAAAAAACATCAGTCCTTTTTACCGAATTTCCTATTGGTAATCCTTTTATAAAAAAAATTCCCTTTTGGTGTTAATTCATAATATCCCGATTTAGCATTTCTTGCTATGATTTCATTTGCTATATAATAATCATATAGCTCATCAGAAATATGGTCCTCTAATGCGTTTGTGCCTTCTTTAATAAATTTTAATATTGTATTAAATGATTTGTACAGATTTTCTTGTTTTTCAAATTCACTAAACTCATTGTACCAAAACACCTCTTGAGATGGGCTTGATTTCTTTTCGACGCTTTGTGGTTTTGTTTCCTTGCGTTTTATTTCATCTAATTGATATTCCAGCTTGTCGATTTTTTCGTTTTTACTTCTTAATAGAATATCGAAAGATTGCTCTTGATTAATAAGCTCTGCTCGTAATTCAATAGACTGCTCAACAGTTAAAAGCATTTTTCCTTCAACAGAGTTCTTTTTGTTGTTTTTCCACTTTTTAAATTCAAGTGAAACCCAATATGCTCCGTTCGCCACAAAAGGCACGAGTAAAATTAATATCGCCGTTGAAATTAATGGGCAGAAAAGCATGGTCCACCAAGTAGTGGTGTTTTCTACATATTCTATTCGCATCTGCCCCAGTTTGTCTTCGCTCACAAATAATGTAGCGTAAACAATTTTCCAATTACACACAAGCCACGAAAGAATAAATGTTCCATACAATGGGCTTGCAGTTCTTTCATAAAGAACAGAGTTTATCGATTTTCTTATTTCGCCAAGTGTCATGTTTTATTTCAGAAAAACAAAGATAAATAAAAGCAGGGGAGTATTCCTGGTTTTTGCCCATATACTTTCTATCCGTATTTTAGCTGAATGAAACGGTTTTTACTTTTCTCTCTTCTCTTGTTGTTTGCAGCATTTTATTCTTTTGCCCTTCCGTCAAAAATCGATTCTCTTCGTTCGCGGCTTCGCCCTGACAAAAAAGATACGGCTCAGATAAATCTTATAAATAATTTATCCAGAGAATTCCTTAATGCGGGCGCTTACGACAGCGGCCACTACTACGCTAACAGGGCCCTTGCTCTCGCTAATTCTGTTTCGCCTTCAAAAAATCAAAACGGCATTGCGGCGGCCTACTATAACATAGGAAGCTTTTATCATTTAACGGGCGATTATCTCAAAGCGCTCGAGTATCATTTCAAGGCACTCGACCTGTTGGAGCAGGAAGAACAAACCGGCGGGCCGCAAACGACTCGCCTCAAGGAGCAAAAATTATTTTGCCTGATGAGCATTGGCGCGTCCTATTTCAGGCAGGGAGATAATTCCAACTCGCTTCAGTATTATTTCAAATACCTGAAAATCGCAGAGGAGCTGGGAGATAAAAATAAAATTGCAACCGCTTTCAGTTCGCTTGGATTCGCCTACCGCAACCAGGATAATTTTCCGAAAGCCCTGGAGTACGACTTCAAAGCGCTGAAACTAAAAGAAGAGATCGGAGATAAAAAGGGCGTATCCGCCTATCTTGGAAATATCGGAATGGTCTATGACGTGCAGGGCGATATTCCGAAAGCGCTGGAATACAGATTTAGAGCACTTAAAATTGCTGAAGACCTAGGAGACAAAAGTGTAATTGCTGAAAACTATGGCAACCTTGGGATCATCTATAGCAAACATGCGGGCGAAGCGGACGTCTCTGAAAAAGATTCTTTGTATGAAAAAGCCCGGGATTATTTCTCCAAAGCATTGGACATAACGAAATCGCTGGGTAATAAAACCACGACCTCCCTCTGGCTCAACAGTATGGGAACCACCTATTACAAGCAAAGTAAAAGCGAAAAATCTCCGGCGAAAAAAGAATTGCTTTTAAAAAAATCCCTGGAGTATCATTTTAGATCTCTGGCACTGAAAAAAGAGCTGGGCAATAAGTTCAACGTCGCCACCCAGCTTATCAGTATTGGTTCAATTTATACGGAAACAAAAAATTATTCGGAAGCGGAAAAATACCTGCTGGATGCGCTGAAAACAGAAAAAGAAATTGGGGCACTGCAACAGCAAATGAAATGTGAGCTCAGCCTTTCGGATCTCTATGAAAAAACCGGGCGCGCCCCGCTGGCTTTAGACTATTATAAAAAAGCCATGGACCTGCAAGACACCTTGTTCAATGTAGAGAACAGCCAGAAAAACGCCAACACACAGTTTCAATATGAGCAGGAGAAAAAAGACAAGGTACGGGAGCTGGAGCAAAAGGCAAAAGAGCAGGAACACCAATCGGAGGTTGAAAAGCAAAAAATAATAATCTGGTCAGCAATCGCCGGGCTTCTGCTGGTGATCGTGTTTGCCGGTTTTGTTTTCCGGTCCTTGCGCCTGTCTAACAAACAAAAAGCAATTATTGAAGAAAAGAATAAAGAAATAACCGACAGCATTAACTATGCACAACGGATCCAAAAAGCGCTTCTTGCTTCGGATGATCTGCTGAATAAAAACCTCGGGGAGCATTTTGTTTTGTTCAAGCCAAAAGATATTGTAAGCGGAGACTTTTACTGGGCGGCTGAAAAAGACGGGCGGTTTTACTTGGCGGTGTGTGATTCCACAGGTCACGGTGTTCCGGGCGCCTTCATGAGCCTGCTTAATATTTCTTTCCTGAACGAAGCAATCAATGAACGGGTTCTTGTGCACCCAAACCGGGTTTTCAACCATGTGCGGCAGCGGTTGATTGAAAATATTTCTTCCGAAGGCGCAAAAGACGGAATGGATGGCATCCTCGTTTGTATTGATAAGAAGAAAAATAAAATTACTTATTCCGCTGCGTACAATGCACCGCTGCTGATCGACGGTTCCGTTCAGGAACTTGACAGCGACAATATGCCAATAGGGCTTGGAGAAAGAAAAGATTCGTTCTCTCATTATACGATTTCGTCTCAGCCCGGCAACATGCTGTATCTATATACGGATGGTTTTGCCGATCAGTTTGGCGGGCCCAAAGGAAAAAAATTCAAATACAAAAAACTGAATGAGCTTCTTTTTTCTGTTTCAACGCTTCCTGCAGCAGAACAAAAACAAAATCTTGAAGCCGTTTTTGAAAACTGGAAAGGAAACCTGGAGCAGATTGATGATGTGCTTGTCGTTGGAATAAGA
The DNA here is from genome assembly GCA_023251675.1 of Bacteroidota bacterium. Lineage (GTDB taxonomy): Bacteria > Bacteroidota > Bacteroidia > Palsa-948 > Palsa-948 > Palsa-948. Next base: position 7,112 of record JAHEYJ010000011.1, on the reverse strand, counting down.
ACTACCTAATAAATATTTTACGTATGCTATCACAAAACACATTAAAATTTCTCCGCGATCTAAAGAAACATAATAATCGCGGCTGGTTCGGCGCCAACAAAACGCGATATGAAGATGTAAAAAAAGAATTTGATGCTTTTGTGAATTCGCTCATCCGCGAGATCGCGAAGTTTGACAAATCGGTTGCGAATCTCGAAGTCAAGGATTGTGTTTTCCGGATTTACCGAGACGTTCGTTTTTCAAAAGACAAATCACCTTACAAAACTCATTTTGGGGCGCATATCGTTCCCGGCGGGAAAAAAGCAGAACTGTCGCGTGCCGGATATTACATTCATATTTCCCCGGGCGAATGTTTCCTTGCCGGCGGAGCGCATACGCCTCCTTCCGAATGGATCAGCGCCATCCGGAAAGAAATTCATTACAACGGCAATGAGATGAAGAAGATCATCAGCGGAAAAGATTTTAAAAAATATTTCGGAACCATTTCCGGAGAAAAACTTTCAAGCGTCCCGCGCGGCTATGAAAAAACCCATCCTGATATTGAGCTTCTTAAGCATAAAAGTTTCCTGGCGGTTCATGATCTGAATGAAAAGCAAGTACAATCAAAAGATTTTCTTTCTCATTGCACAAAGGTTTTCAAAGCAATGAAGCCGTTTGACAAGTTCCTCAACCAGTCGCTGGATTAGTCCTGCGACAAGCGCAGGTTAAATAAATTTTCCGGGCATACAATTTTAACCGAGGGCGTGTCGTTATGATACCACTTCCGCTCTTTTCTTATTAACGCTTAACTCTCTTTCACATGAAATCAGCAGCTACCTTTGCAGTCCTGCTGTCGCTCGCAGCAGCTGCTACCGCCCAATTCCCATCCGAAAAACTTCCTGTGAATGAAAACTACATGTACACGTACCGTGCGGCTCCTCGGTACAAGCCCGACGTTTATGCGCCGGGAGATTTTGTTTATCAGCCCTCTTACAAAAACATTAAGCCGCCAATTTCTGATTGTGCTGTCGCCAGAAAAAATTATTCCGTTGATAATCAGTCCGGCGCCGTGATTGTTCATCCTTCCGGCACTACACTTTATATTCCGAAAGATGCTTTTGTAGATGCAAGCGGAAACGAAGTTGAAGGAAGTGTTTCGGTCGGCTACCGCGAATTCAAAAACCCGATCGATTTTATTCTTGGAGGAATTCCTATGAGCTATGAGTCGGGTGGAGATAAAAACATGTTCGTTTCTGCCGGCATGTTTGAACTGACTGCTTCCGCTGAAGGCAAACCCGTCTTTTTGAAGAATGACAAAAAAATTGATGTGGAGATGGTTTCTATGGATAAGAAACCGGACTACAATCTTTATGCGTTCAATGATTCTTCGGGCGAATGGGAGGAGCGGGAAACAAAAGAAAATATTCCGGTTTCAGAATCGGTTCCCACAACTTATTCCGAAGCCGTAAATGTTTACCTGCGAAGTCTTAGCTATGATAGCAGAAAAAAACCAGTAGATACCGTCAGCTGCCGGAATCGCTTTGAAAGCAAGGATTATTTCTACACGACCAAAAGCATTGGTTCGCTTTCGATGAAAAAGAACCGGTGGTGGGCGAGGGGCAATTCGTATGGCTCGCTGATAAAAATTACCGATGTGCGGAAAAATAAAAAAGACGGAAGCGTGATGTTTCGAATTGCAAGAGTAACGGGCGCCACGCATTCTGAACTTGGGATTTACAATCGAACCGCCTGGAAGGTGAGCGAAAAAAGTTACCCTGAATTAAAGCGGGCGCTCAGCAACAAGAACAAGTTCTTTGATGTGCGGGTCGAAAAAGACGGAGAGGAATATCATATCCGCCTGAAAGGATCGAACGGCTTTACCGAACTTTCTGCCGTACCAATAAAAATGTACAGCAACAAAAAGGTTTCGGAGTATTCCGATAAATTTCAGGGCTATCTCTACAAAATATACTGCCGGCTGTTGAGGTCGAGGGAAAAAAGTTTTGACAAACAGATCGCGCGTGACCTGAAGCAATACAAAAGAACAATTTCTCAGGGCAAAAAGGAACTCCTGGCGTGGAACAATTCAAAATACATCATGACGCCCGGCGAAAAAACAAAATCCTTTGAAGCCTGGAAAGACTATGTTGACGCAGAAAAAAAATCACAGCGAAAGCTTTCTGATGCGATGGCGGCGAATTCATCGAACATTATCCGCAGCTTCAGTGTGGATGGAATGGGCATCTGGAACTGCGACCAGATCAACCGGCTGCAGGATCCGGTGAAAGTGAATGCGCAATACAAAGACAAGGATGGAAACAAAATAAAAACCACCGCCACTTTTGTAGTCGACAAAAACCTGAACGGCGTGCTCCAGTATTATACAGATGAAATAATTTTTTCGCCCTCCTCAAATAATGTTTTTATTGCGGTGAAGGAAAACGGGGATCTTGCATATACAACCTCGGAAGACCTGCGGCTACAGGGGTTTGCCAACAACCGGTATTTTGTGTTTCCGCTTAAAGATGTTGACGCCTCTTCAACGACGGTGGAAGGCCTGCGAAAACTTATTGGGATGTAGTGCGGGCGGTGCCCGTAAATTTGTTCGCTTCGCGGACAAATCCTTCTGTATCAAGCGGGGAGATCAGATAACCCTCTCCGCTTTTCAGGAAGACAAAGACCGTGTCACACGGGAGCTTTACTCCTTTTACGTGGCCTCTTCTTCCCGAGCTTTCGTACATTATCGGCACGCTTAAAAATTTATACGGCGCAAAATCCTTTGTCTGTATTTTGATCGCCTCCTTGATTTTCTCCAGCGGATTCAGCTGCGCGCCTTTTTCTCCAAAAACAACGCTGTACTCCTCGGCTTCTTTTTTTTGTTTCAGTTTGAGCATAAACTCTTCGGCCAGGCTTTCCTTTAGTTCAACAACAGACTGTATTTCTCCGAAAGAAATTTCTAGTGTCTTTTTTCCGGCCTGAAGCGTGACCCCGTTTTTGCCAATGGTATAGGAAACATTCCGGTTAGAAGTAAAGAAGTGTCCTATTAGCAATAGGGCGAAGGAAAAACCGGCAAAGAGCATTCCTTTTGATAAAAACTCACCGCCCGACATCAGAAGCCCGATCAGCATAAATGAGCCGCACACAAAATAAATGATCCTGATGTTTCTCTTCGAATGGTTTGGTTTGAAATCGGTTCCGTACGATCCGGTTGTTTCCATCCGGCAAATATCGGAAAAGAAAAATGTTTCCGATAATTCTTTAACTTTGGGTAAAACTAAAATAAACTACCATGAAAAACCTAGACCTTGTTTCAAAAAGGATTTTTGTATCGGCAATTTCCGTAAGTATGATCTTGCTGTGTGCGAGCCTGTTTGTGTTTTCGCTAAATACGATTTCACAGGCAAAAGCAAATCCGGGTTTGCCTTTTTCAAAACCAACAGACGACCGCCTGACCAAAGTTGATATCTGGCCATTCGGAATTGTAAGCGGAAAAGCCTATTGGATTGAATTTAATGAGGGCGGATGGGTCTTCAGAAATTCCGAAGTTTCTACCTGGAAGAGCGTTGATTAATCCTGCCCGGTTATTTTATACTCTGTTGTATTTCTTCCGGCTTTTAGCAATATGAAAAACATTATTAAAAAAATTCCCTCGTGGATTGTTTACCTTGGAGTTCTTTTCCTTTTTCTCCTGCTGCTTTTCCCTTCATTCAGATATTTGCTTTTAAAATTAAATTACTCGCGGGATATTCCTGAATTATTATACAGCAACGCTCTTTCCCTGGGAATAAGTTATGATACAATGGTCGCTTCCTACCTGGTGGCCCTGCCGGCAATTGTGTTTTTTATTGCTATGTTTTTCAATCATAATTCGCTTTGGCTCAGAAGGGGAATGTCGGCCTACTTTTCTGTTGCTTTCCTGTTTGTCTTCCTTGCTTCCTCTGCCGACATACCGTATTATATTTTTACGGGCTCGCGGCTGAACGACGCCATTCTGATGTGGATGGATACGCCGGGAGCCATGGTAGGTTTTGTTTTAGGTAGTTCTTCTTTTTATCCATATCTCCTGATTTTTTTTATGGGAACTGTTTTGTCTGTTTTGCTGGTTGTTTTTCTTCAAAGAAGCGTTCTGGCCAGCGGATTTTCGGTGAGTCTTTCTGCCGGAAAAAAAATTATTTCGTTCATTCTTGTAACCATATTGCTCCTGGTGGGTATTCGCGGCGGCTGGCGCGTTCGCCCGGTTGCGGTTCGGGATGCGTTTGTGACCAACTATCCTTTCGTTAATATGCTCGCGCTCAACCCGCTCTTTTCTTTTTTCGACAGTATGACAAAAATAAATCTGGACTACCTGGATAATACCGTGGCCATTAAAAATGCCGGAAGGTATTTGGATGTTAAAGGTGATTTGGGTTCTCCGGTTGCAAGAACTGTTTCTTTCCCGGATCCCTCAGTAAAAATAAAGCCCAATATTGTTTTGGTGCTGATGGAAAGCATGAGCGCAGAAATGACCGGGCTTTCTTCTTCGGGAAAATCATTTACGCCCTTCCTCGACAGCATTTCAAATCACGCAGTTTCGTTTTCAAATTTTTATACCTGTGGCATGCACACTTGCAACGGACTATACGGCGTGTTATACTCCCTGCCGTCGGTTCCGGGCATGCATCCGCTTTCAAATGTTTATACTGCAAACCAGAAATTCTATGGAATGGCCAGTGTTTTGAAAGACAACGGTTATTCCACAAATTTTTTCTGCACGCATTACGAAGAGTTTGACAACATGGGGTTCTTTCTGCGCAACAACGGGTTTGATAATTTTTTTAGCCGGCAGAATTATCCCGACGCACCGGACGAAGGTTCTTTCGGCGTGTCTGACGAAACGCTTTATGATTTTGCTTTCAATAAGCTGAATGAGTTTTCGAAAGCAGGTAATCCTTTTTTTACAACCCTCCTTACCATCAGCACGCACGAACCGCCATTGATGCCGAAGAAAACCACATTTAAACCGAAAAGCAGCGTCCCGTTTGAACAGGTTTATGAATATGCTGACTGGGCGCTTGGGGGTTTTATGAAAAAATGCAAAAATGAAAGTTGGTTTGATAATACAATTTTTATTTTCCTTGCCGATCATGGATGCAATATGCCCAGCCCATATGAGATCCCCCTGTCCTATCATCATTCCCCGTTCATTATTTATTCTCCATCCTTAATTAAGGAATCAAAAAAGTTTGACAAGCTGGCCATTCAAATGGATGTGTTTCCAACGGTAATGGATTTTCTAAAAACACCTTATACCAACAATACCCTTGGAATAGACCTTTTTAATGAAGAAAGGCCGTTTGCTTTTTTCTGCAAGGATTATTTGGTCGGGTGCCTGGATAAAAAACACTTTCTTGTTATCCGGAAGTTTGGCGGCGAATCGCTTCATAATTATACCTCCGGCAATATCGAGAATGTAATCGGGCAGAACCGGGCCCTTGCCGACAGCATGAAGACCTATACCTATTCCATGCTGGAAACGGCCCAATGGATGCTTGAGAATAAAAAACTTTCTGTTGGTGAGCGTGAGGGGTCGGGTAAAAAATAATTAAATACGACCGCGCATACTCTGCGATCGTTATATTATCTTCCAACTAAACTGTAGGGAGTAACTTTGCTGAGAGGGGAACTAGTCCCTGTTGAAGTCGTGCTCTCTTCTGCGGTCGAATCCACCACCGCCTCCACCACCGCGTCTTTTGAAACCACCACCTCCGCCGCCACCGCCTTCTTTACGAGGGCGTGCTTCGTTAACAACGATTGTGCGTCCGTCCACTTCGGTGCCATTGAGTTTTTCAATAGCAGCGCGTGCAGCGTCATCATTAGGCATTTCAACGAAACCAAAACCGCGTGAGCGGCCTGATTGGTTGTCACGGATAACTTTTGCCGAGGAAACTTCACCGAATCCTGCGAAAACATTCTTCAAGTCTTCATCCTGAAGCTTGAAATTGAGATTTGAAACGTAAATGTTCATGTAACTGTGTTTTAATCCTTTCCTTTTTAAGTTTTTAAGAAAGGGAAGCAAAGATAATCAATATACTATACGCCCGACAGCCGCTTTTCAAGAGAAAAGCCAAGTTATTAGCACTAAAACTGATATCTGAATGAAAAAGTAAGCAGGTTGTTATAGTAGCCCGGCTTGAGGAACTTATATGTCCAGTTTTGAAAATAAGGCGATGTTCCTCCTTTTCGAACGGGGACAATGGAATATTCTGTCCGGACGTTAAATCCTATATGTTTTGAAAGATGATAGCAAAGTCCCAGGATGGTGGATACGTCGGATTTTTGAAAAGGGGTTCCTCCTGTCAGCTGGCCGTATGAATCTTCTTCATATGAATGGACCAACGCACCAACGGCAATGCCACCCTCCAGCGAAAACTTCAATCGTCCGTTTACCGATGAATCCGGAATTCCAAAATCGTATTTCAGCAAAAGGGGCACTTCGGCATAATTAAGGTTCAACTTGTAACTTGTAAAGTCTCCTTTGTCCGGGTGTGGGTTTTTGCGGCTTCCTTTCAGGATATAACATATTTCAAACGACACGGACCATTTGCTTTCCGCTGACCCGCCTGCGGAACGGGCAGGAAACCTTTTAGCAACAAACCCGCCCCCCAGCAAACCGGCCTTGTTATATCCGGACCAGGTATCTCCATCCACCTGTGAAGTAACGAGGCCCCCTGTTAGTCCAACACGGAGTTGCTGCGCTGAGAGAGAAGAAAGGGTATAAAGGCATAGGGCAATAAGGCTTAAGGAAGAAGGTAAGTGGAAAATTTTTATTGTCTTTCCCCTATATCCGATTCCCGATTCCCGAACACATGGCTGTTTCATTTTGGTTTTGCTTTATCCTGAAGTGCCTGCATGTATTGCGGGGGCACCTGCAATCCCAGTTTTTGAGCCTGAAGTGCATATTGAAGCGCCTCCGCAAAACTATTTATATTTTTTGCTGAAATGGATGCATTATAATAGGCCTGTGGGTTCTTGGGGTTCAGTGAAATGAATTTTTTGAAATCACCAAGCGCTTCCGGATATTTTTTTGCGTTGAACTTTGAAATACCGCGGTTGAGATAAGAAAGGGTATCATAAGAAAATAACTCCAGCGCTTT
>JAHEYJ010000112.1 GCA_023251675.1 Bacteroidota bacterium | reverse complement strand
TTTACGGTTCAAATCACCAGCCAAATCATTCGCAAGATATCTTGCCCCAAACATTTTGTATCAGGCACTCTTGATTTCACACCCGGAAGCAAACCGGTGCGTCATGTTGATTTTTCACCTCCCAACAACGGAGCATGCGACAATATTGCAACCGTAACGATCAATGGAAATACCTACACTGTTTACATGCACTAAAAATAGATCTCTCAAATAAAATTGAAAGTCCCCCGGCGTTAAAGGTCGGGGGATTTTTATTTTAACTTTGGCTCTCGTCATTTTACCATGCCCGATATCATCAACCTCCTGCCCGATTCAGTTGCCAACCAGATAGCAGCAGGCGAGGTCATTCAGCGGCCGGCATCGGCAGTGAAGGAACTCCTTGAGAATTCCATTGACGCCCAAAGCACGGATATAAAATTGATCGTTAAAGACGCGGGCAGAACCCTTATCCAGATCATTGACAACGGAACCGGCATGAGTGAAACGGATGCACGCATGTGTTTTGAACGCCATGCCACATCCAAAATAAAATCGGCGGATGACCTGTTCAGCATCAAAACCATGGGCTTTCGCGGCGAGGCCATGGCTTCCATCGCCGGTGTTGCCCAGGTGGAAATGAAAACCAAACGGGAAGATGATCCGTTGGGAACCCAGATCTTAATTGAAGGAAGCGAACTGAAATCACAAACCCAGTGCACTTGCACAAAAGGAACAAGCTTCAGTGTTAAAAATCTTTTCTTCAATGTGCCGGCGAGAAGAAATTTCCTGAAATCAGATTCCGTTGAGCTCCGCCACATCATTGAAGAATTCCAGCGGGTGGCAATTGCCCATCCGGAGATCGCCCTTTCGCTTCATCATAATAATTCAGAGCTCTTTCACCTCGGCAAAGGATCCTTGCGCCAACGCCTGGTGGGAATATTCGGAGACAGCTTCAACCAGCGCCTCGTTCCGGTAGAAGAGGACACAACGATTGTAAATGTTTCCGGCTTCATCGGCAAACCGGAGTTCGCACGCAAGACAAGAGGCGAACAGTTCTTTTTCGTGAACAACCGGTTCATCCGGAGCTCTTACCTCCATCATGCAGTTCAAAATGCCTACGAGCAGTTGTTGCCGAATGATTCCTTTCCTTCCTACTTCATCAACATGGAGATCGACCCGAAGGCCATTGACGTGAACATTCACCCGACAAAAACGGAGATCAAGTTTGAAGATGAACGGTCGGTGTATACCATTATCCGCGCTGCGGTAAAGCAATCGCTCGGCAAATACAATATTTCCCCTTCGCTCGATTTTGAACTGGAACAAAGCATTGAGCTTCCGCCTAAAAAGTCGCTCGAAGAAGTGCTGATGAATCCGCCCAAGATCAAGATCAATAAAGATTATAACCCGTTCAGGGAAGAGGAAAAAAAGACGGATAGAAGAAATAATTTCTTCACAGCCTCTCCGGCTAAACCCTTTCCTGATCCTTCAGGAACAGAAACGGAGAAACGGAAAAGCGGGGTCCCGATGGATATCGGGAGGGAGAAAGAACTGTCGCGCCATTCTGACAGCCAGCTGGAAATTGAAATAAAAAGAGAAGAAGTACAGACCACGTTCAGCATTGAAGGAGAAAAAACAACCAAGACCGCGGCTTACCAGCTTCACAACAAATACATTCTTGCCCATATTAAAACCGGGATGATCGTGATTGATCAGCAGGCGGCGCATGAACGGATCCTTTATGAAAACTATTTTGAGATGGTGGAGGAACACAAAGGCGTTTCGCAGCAGCAATTATTTCCGCAGACCATGGAATTTTCAGCCGGCGATGCGGTTGTCGTACAAGAACTTCATGAAGAGCTGCAGGGATTAGGATTCGATATAAATGAATTTGGAAAAAATACTTTTATCATCCATGGCATTCCAGCTGATATTTCCGGGCAGAATGTTTTTGTACTGCTCGAAAAACTGATCGAAGATTATAAATCATCCCAGGGAAGCAAGGCAGACATAAAAAAAGCAAAAAAAGAAATCGTGGCGAAGGCCATGGCAAAGAACCTTGCCATCAAATCGGGCGTAGAACTTTCTAAAGAAGAGATGAGCCATATGGTGGATGAACTTTTTGCCTGCCAGATGCCGTATGCATCTCCGTCCGGCAAGCCGACGCTGATCACGATAGGAATTGAAGAGCTGGAAAAGAAATTTAAAAAAGGCTAAGGGAAAAGGTTAAGGTTTAGATACAGCCGAAAATAACAATGAAATATAAAGACTTTACAGAATTTCCGGTTTGGCAAAGAGGCTTTAAACTTCTTATCAAATTCTATGAAGTAACCAAAACATTTCCTGTTGAAGAAAAATTCGGACTAATCAGCGATATGCGGAGAGCAGCAAATTCTGTAGTTCATAACATTGCAGAAGGATTTGGACGGGAAGGCACTAGGGATAAAAAACATTTTTATAAATTTTCTCGCGGAAGTTGTTTTGAACTGATAAGCCAAACACTTGTAAGTTCCGCGCTATCTTATCTCTCAGAAAAAGACAAAGAACATATAGTGAATGAGTGTAAGGGAATTATTGAAGAACTTAATTATCTTATGAATTCCCTGCGTAAATAATATTTATGGTGCTCTCTCAACCTTAACCTTTCTCCTCAACCCTAAGAAATGGCCTCCCAAGAATTCAGACCCACCGGCTTCAATGTGCTTCCGCCCGTTATTAAGAACCTGCTGATCATCAATGGGATCTTTTTTATTGCTACTCTAATTGCAGAACAAAAATTTAATTACGACTTGTCAGATCTGCTCGGACTGCATTATTTCTTCTCGGATGCATTCCGGCCTCACCAGATCATCACTTACATGTTCATGCACGCTGGCTTCGCGCACATTTTCTTTAACATGTTCGCCTTGTGGATGTTCGGCAATGTGCTCGAAAATTTCTGGGGAGGAAAACGGTTCCTGATCTATTACGTCGTGTGCGGATTGGGCGCTGCACTGCTGCATTACACGGTTCATTATTTTGAGATCCAGCCTACCCTTCGCGCCTTAAATGATTACATGCTGAATCCTTCTACGGATAAACTCGAAGGTCTGTTTGTAGCTGGATATATCAAGATCACATCCACAGATATGGCCCAGCACCTTCAGCCGATCCTTGATGAATTCAGAAAGAATGAAATGACCGGAAACGCGCAAGCAGCGCTTCAGTCATCAATAGACCTTGTAATTGAATACAAGAAAGAGTTTCTCAACGAACCGGTTGTGGTAGGAGCCTCCGGTTCCATATTCGGATTGCTGCTGGCATTCGGCATGATGTTCCCCAACACCATGATCTACATGTATTTTCTTTTCCCGATAAAAGCAAAATGGTTTGTAATTATTTACGGGGCCATTGAATTATTCGGCGCCGTCAATCCTTCACAAAACGACAACATCGCCCATTACGCCCACCTGGGAGGAATGCTGTTCGGATTTATTATGATAAAACTCTGGCAGAAAAAAGGCGGACAGCCTTATTAAGAAGCGAGTTCTTGTTTTGCGTCGTTGTACTCAGAAATGATTTCCTCCACGATCTTTTTTACCGGCTTTATTTCTTTCAGCATAGCGCTTACCTGCCCTATTTCCAGTTCACCTTCATCGAGATCTCCTTCAAACATTCCTTTCTTAGCTCTTGCTTTCCCTAAAATGTTTTTCATTTCTTCGATCGATGCTCCCCGATCTTCAGCCGATTGCACTTGTTCAAAGAATCTATTCTTAATCATGCGCACCGGCCCGATCTTCTTTAAAGAGAGATGCGTATCGCCTTCATTCAGCTCGGTCATTCTCTTTTTGAAATTGACATGATTCGATGATTCCTCTGATGCGGCAAATCGCGAACCGATCTGCACTGCATCCGCACCGAGAGCAAACGCCGCCAGCATCTGCCTGCCTGAAGCAATTCCTCCTGCCGCTATGATGGGAATTTTCACCGCTTTTTTTACCATCGGGATCAGCACCATGGTAGTCGTTTCTTCTTTTCCATTGTGCCCGCCGGCCTCAAACCCTTCAGCTACAACGGCATCACAGCCTGCCTCTTCACACTTTACAGCAAATTTTACACTTGCAACTACATGGGCGACTTTGATTCTCCGTTCTTTCAGCCAGCTCGTCCAGGTTTTCGGATTTCCGGCTGATGTAAATACGATCTTTACTCCTTCTTCAACAATGATGTTCATGATCTTGTCGATCTCGGGATATAACATCGGAACATTTACTCCAAATGGTTTTGATGTGGCCTTTTTGCATTTCTGAATATGCTCCCTGAGCACATCCGGGTGCATGGATCCGGCCCCGATCAGTCCTAAACATCCTGAATTGGCTGCAGCGGAGGCCAGTTTCCACCCGCTGGTCCAGATCATTCCTGCCTGTATGATGGGATGCTGAATTCCGAATAATTCGCAGATTTTGTTCTTCATGTAATCTTATTATCTTTGTAATTGAAATTTGGCGCAAGATACGAAACAAAATAATTTGAATTTTCGTACACTCGCTTCGCATTACAAGTAAATGAAAAAACTCTATTTCCCAATAATCTTTTGTTTTCTTTCTTCTGTTGCTTTTTCGCAATACAAATGGGATTTCGGGGCAATGGTTGGGGCTTCCAATTACCTCGGGGAGATTGGCGGCAAGGAAAAAACACGAAGGGATTTTATTCTCGACCTGAAACTTTCACAGACCCGAAGCGCCCTAGCCGGATTCGCCCGATATAAATTGAATCCGGATGTATATGTAAGAGGCAGTGTCGGATGGTACAGGATCTCCGGCAAAGATGCGCTATCTACAAATCCCGGACGCATGGGCAGAAATTTAAGTTTCCGGAACGATATCATTGAAGCGAGTGTTGTCGGTCAATACATATTTTATGACATAGCGGATCTGGGAAGGACCTATCGCTACCGGAACGATTTCAAAGCCTATGTTTTTTCAGGTGTTGCCGGAGCTATGAGCGATCCCAAAGCAAACTATAACGGTAGCTGGGTGGCATTGGCTCCATTGCATACCGAAGGCCAGGGACTTGTAGACGGAGCACCTAAGTCGTATGGGAAATTTTTATTTGTTGTACCTGCCGGCGCCGGTTTTTATTTTACAATCAGCAAAATTTATAAGATCGGATGGGAGTTAAACTGGCGGACCACTTTCACGGATTATCTTGATGATGTAAGCACGCATTATGTAGACCCGTCTGTTTTCGCCGGAGATGCAACCGCAGTTGCTCTTGCCAACCGAAATCCTGAACTTCAGCCATACAGCGATAACAGCGGTATTCCCGACCCTCAAAACTACTACCCTCACGTTGAAAACGGTACTAAAGTATATCCTAAACGCGGAGATCAAACACATAATGATTCCTATCTTTCAACTACTATCAATGCAAGTTATGCGCTGAAAGGAAAAAGCCGGTTTGCAAAATCAAAATACAAGACCTTTTTCAAAGGAAAGAAATACTCCAAGCGAACGATCCGAGCTAAGTTCTAAAAGTCGCCCTGTCCCTAAAGGGAACCAAATATTTTTTTTATCGGGAATTGATAAACTGCCTCAATTTAGACAGTGGTTTAATAATTAAAGTGAACGAATTTGGCCTGAGCCCGTTTATTTTCCAGGCGCGTCTGTCTTCCTGATTGGCTTTTATCCTGCTCTTGAACGTCTTGTTGCTGATCCCGCCAACGCTCATTTTCACCAGTACTTCCGGCAAATAGGACGAGCTGATCCTATTCTTATAAAGAAACCGGAGCATCAATTCATAATCCGCCGAAATCGAAAACGAGGTGTTAAATATTCCGAATCTTTCATAACAGTTTCTCTTTACAAAAAATGTGGGATGCGGCGGCATCCATCCTTTCAGAAAAAGTTTCTCATTATACGGTTTTGACTTCCAGTTGCGGATAATTTTTTGAGGATTGTCCCTTGCCACATACTGAAGATCACCGTAAATGCAATCAGTCTTTTTTATTTCAAACTCTTTTACAATGCGGGAAATAATTTTTTCATCCGAATAAATATCGTCCGAATTCAGAATACCCACTATTTCTCCTGTAGCAAGCGAAATGCCTTTGTTGATGGCATGATACATACCTTCGTCCTTTTCAGAAACAATTTTTGAAATACGGCTGCGGTATTTCTCAATAATGGAAAACGTACGGTCTGCAGATCTCCCGTCCACAATAATAAACTCGATGCCTTTGTAATCCTGAGAAAGAACTGACTGAATGGTCGCCTCAATAGTTGACTCGCTGTTATGACAGACGGTGATGATGGAAATCTTCATGCGTCAAAGATTGAAAATTTTCTTCCACACCGCAAAACTGACCATGCGGAACACCCGCACGCCTTCTGCATGGGAGCGCATGGTAAAGAACTTATCAGGATCAGACTTTATCTTTTTCACATCCATGTAATCACGAACCGAATCGTCAAAAAAATCAAGACATTCTTTTTTTATTTCCGACATCCATTTATCAATAGGGGTCACAAAACCCAGTTTATCCGTACGTTCTTTGATCTGCTTCGGAAGATAACTACGCATGGCTTCACGAAGCAAATGCTTACTGATCCCATTATGGATTTTATAAACTCCCGGAATATTAAAAACAAATTCCACCAGACGGTGGTCGTCTGCAAAAGGAGTGCGCGCTTCAATGGAATGCCACATGGAAGACCGGTCTTCGTACTTGAGATACATTTTCAGTCGCGTGTTGACAAAATCCACCAGCAACGCCTGGTTCAGCGTTTTCGATTGAGTTACCTCTGCTTCTTTCTGTGGAAATCCGGATTTTACGTAAGTATCAACCATACGCTTATTTAAAAACTTATTCTGCGGGAAATACTGTTTCATAAAAGAGGACTGAACCTCATAGGGAAGAAAAGAGCCGAATTGTTTTTTCAGGAATTCCCTGGTCATTACTTTTGTGTTGAACAACAAATTCCCTCCGGCAGATAATTCTGAAAAAGCACCCGCAAATTTTCTTCTCCTTAATAATTCTTTCCATTGTACCAGAGAATATGAAATATATCCCCCGAATAATTCATCACCTCCCTGCCCGTCGAGAATAACTTTTATTCCTTTTTCTTTCGCCCTGCGCATCAGCTGGAACTGGCCATAGGTTCCAGTGGAGCAAACCGGGATGTCCTGTGCATAATTCAAATCCCGGAGATCGCGCAACAGGCCTGCTGAAGTGGGTGCCACCAGGTTCCATTCGGCATGTGCCTGGTCCACTACGTATTTTGCCCAGCGTGTTTCGTCGATCTTTTCATTGTCGAATTCCAGCGTGAACACATTCAGCTTTCCGCCGAGGTTTACTGCATGCCCGCCTGCAACCAGCTTTCCGATCACACTGACAATGGCAGAACTGTCGATGCCGCCACTGAGGCAAGAGCCCACCGGTACATCGGAACGAAGGCGTAGCCGTATGGAATCGACCAGCCGTTTTTCTGTTTCATCCCTGTAAGCAGTAAATTTTTCTTCACTGAAAGAAGAAAGACTTGGATTTGCTTTCAGCGTATAATAATTCCATTTAAAAAATGACCCGTTCTTCAGATCGATCCTGAAATTCTGAGAAGGCATCAGCTCAAAAATATTCCTGAACATATTCTCTTCTCCGCTTTCAATGAACTGAATATCTCCAGCAAGAAAAGAAGATGCGGCGTTTAAGTTTATTCCTGTTTTAACAAAAGGCAGTTTCAGAAGGGCTTTTTGTTCAGAGGCAAAAGAGAATGAATCGCCATCCATATAGTAATAGAATGGCTTCACGCCTACCCTGTCACGGGAACAGAAGACAGTGTTTTTTTCGGAATCATAAATAACAAATGACCACATTCCGTTAAACCGGCTGACGCAGTCATCTCCCCAGCATAGGTACGATTGGATGATAACTTCCGAATCGGTATGGGTATGAAAAGAAATGCCTTTTTGGATCAGCTCCTCCCGGAGTTCAATGTAATTGTATATCTCTCCGTTATAGTTCAGCCAGATCTTTTTGCCAACATCGCACATGGGCTGGTGGCCTGCTGCGCTGACATCAATAATGGAAAGCCGCCGGTGGGCAAATCCAAACACAATGTTGTCAGGAGAAATACTTTCAACGGGTTGTTTAGGAGCATAGGCAAACCCGGATTTAATAATGTGTTCAGGCGTATCTTTTCCAAAGGCAATATGGATTTCCCTGTTTCCTTTCAGAAATAAAAATCCTTCTCCATCCGGGCCCCGATGACGCAGCGTTGCCGCCATATCAGCCACCAAGTCCGGAATGTTCTGAATCTTCCCTCTCAAATTGATAATACCTGCTATGCCACACATTAGTTTAAAGTTCTTTTTTTTCTGAAAAAATATTTTTCAACTCAACCCGCATGATCTCGATATCATTTTTTATAAAAACAAGATCTCTCAAACGTAATTCATCAGCTTCCCGCATAAATTTATACAACTGATATACGACTCCTGCGCAATAGGATACGCTGGCAGTGGCGGCTGCGCCCATCATTCCGTATTCAGGTATCAGTGAAAATCCCAGAACAACAGTAATAACCAAACCAATCGAAGACCCGATCACACAAACCAGCGGCCTGCCATTGCCTACAAAATAAGAACTCAGAATAATTCCAACCGAGAAAACAACGATGCCTGCACTGAGGGGAAACAAAAGATCTCTCACTTCTCCAAATCCCTGCCCGAAAATAAATTCATATAAGGAAGAGGGGAAACAAAGCAACAGCCCGGTGCAGGCAAATGTTGCAACAAAAACAATTTTAATAAGAGAAACCGTCACTTTTCTCGAGTAATGAATATCATTGGTATTTGATATTCTCCCATATAAAACAAGGGAGACACTCTGGCTGATCAGCCATAATGCTTCTGAAACAGAGACCGCGACAGAATAGATACCCACTTCTTTCCTGCCGTATATGTGAAAATGATCAAGGATATAGAAACTCAACCGATAGCTCAATAGCTGAGCGGTGCTTGCCAGCTGAATCAGAAAACCGCTTTGAATGGTCTCACGAAAGGTTTCCCCGATATTAACCAGGGATAGCCTGGTCATATACTTGGCTATTAACGCAAAACTGGAAACGAAGGCGAGAGCGGTTGAACAATACATTGCATTTATATAGGAGATCACACTCTGAATTCCAAACAACTTCAGGGAGAATACAAATACAATCAGCAATACAGCCACCTGCAGCAGGGAGATGATATTATATTTCCCGATCTCTTCTTTCCCTATAAAAACCATTGTATTAACAGAGAAAAGAGAAAAGAGAAAAGCAATAATCATAAGCGGAATGACCTGGCCGTTATCCAGCAGATTGAAGAAAGATAAACCCAATGGCACCGCTACAGCGGAAACCAATGCCCAGCCATAGGAAAGAAACAGGAGGTGCATAAAATTCCGTCTGGGCACCAGGTAAACAATGTAACTCCCTCCCACAAAATTATTTACCAGCTGCACAATGGTAAGGTTGAGGACAAACAAGCTAACATCTCCTTTGCCCGCCGGTCCCAGGTATCTTGAAGTAACAATTGCCAGTAAAAATGTTAAACCGGCCAGTAAGGCGCGAAAAAAAATAGTGGAGATGATCTTTTTGAACATGCTTCGATCAGATAACTTTTTTATACACTTCATGAAATCGTTTTCCTACTTCTTCATAACTAAAATGTTTTAATGCATAGCTTCTTATCTTATCCGAGTCATATTTTTTTCTATTATTAATCATACTACCCATTGCTTGAGTCAAAGCAACGCTGTCTCCGGGGGGGACAAGCAGCCCATATTCACTTGTAATGTGCTCCGGAACACCGCCGGCTGTTGAAGAAATAACAGGAAGACCGCAGGCCATGGCCTCAAGGATCACCACCGGCAGGTTTTCATAATTTGAGAACAATAAGAAACAATCTGATTTTTTCATTTCTTCTGCAATGCCTTTCGCTTGCTTTGCATTTTTAAAAAAAACATATTTGTTCAGGATCCCCAGGCGCTCTGCCGTTTTTTCATGAATTGAAAAATCCGATTCGCTTATTATGTTCAGTTCAAAATTTGAATTTTGTTCCGAAAACGCTTTCACCGCCTGGAGCATACCGGAAATATTTTTCTGTTCATCATGCGTTGTGGATACGTGAAGGAACGTGAATTTATTTCCGTTATTTGATTTAATGCCGGGCTTAAACAGGTCCGTATCAACCACATTAAATACCACCTCATACTTTGACCCAAGTCCGTTTTCTATCATTGCATTTTTCAGGTCTTCGCTAACCGGTGTGATCATTTCCGCATTTTGGCCAATGATCCTTGTAAATGTTCTTTTTAATAAACCGCTCCGTTGAAAAGCTCCATCGCTTTCAAGATAGCCGGTCCAGTTTTCAGTGATTATATATTTATATCCTAAAACCTTTTTCAGGTAATACACAAACAGGCCTGCAGGCCAAAGTATATTTAAGTGGATCAGGTCCGGTTTTCCGAAATGTTTTAATACATGATTCCATCCGGCTTTATACGCCTTAAATAATTTCCGGTATTTCCGAAATGGATGAGCAGCTTGCTTATAATAAACATTGACCGTAAATACTTCATTAATAATTTTTGATTCTACTTCATATTCAGTTTTCATGTCAGGATCAGAAATAACAAATAATGCAGCCATATTTGCGTACTTCGCCGCAGCTTCGGCCTGCCGCTGAACAAACGTTACTAAAAATGGTTTCACCCGGCTGGGATACCAGCTGGCTAAGACCAGAATTTT
>JAHEYJ010000010.1 GCA_023251675.1 Bacteroidota bacterium | reverse complement strand
TCTTGAATCAAAATATATTTTTATTATATATTTTAATATTGATTTATAAAATTTATAATAGGTTATCCTTTGATAAATTAAATCTGTTTATTGTATTCCTTTTATATGTTCAGGCTCATTTTGTATCTATTGTAGCTGTTTTAGGAAATAGCTGCGGACGCTATTTTTATATTACACTTCCACTAATTGTTTTCTTTATTGCTCAGGAAGTGGCACCATTAATCGTATCTAATATTCAAATCGAAAACAATAATAAATAATGTTTGAAGGCAGAGTAAATAAAATTATTGTTTTTTTAATTTATGTATCTGTTTTTGTTAATTCCTATGTGTTTACTAAAGAACCTGCTGAAATCTATTTTGGATATGCTATCTTCTTGATTCTTCTGCCTGTTTTTGCTCTGAAACATCCATTTCCTAAATCTTTTCTGATTATTTTTCCTATACTTCTTCTAAGTGGTATTCTAAATATTTATTTAGACAACGATACGACACCTATGTTTCTAAAAATATTCTTAGGTGTTTTTTTTTCTTATTTGTTTTATTATTATGTTTTAGTTCAATTTGAGTTTAATGTTGAGAAGCTCTTCCAGCTATATTTGAAAGGATGTTATTTTGTTGCTATTATTGGATTGATACAATTTGTTTCATATAAAATAGGGTTTAGGTATGGATATGATTATAGCTGGCTATTAAATAAATGGGGCGTTGCTCGTGGAGGTAATTTTGGAATAAGAATAAATTCAATTTTTGGAGAACCCACTTATTTTGCTACATGTATTTCTGCCAGCGTATTTGTTTCGATATATAATTTACTGGTAAAACGGCCTTATTATCTTTCAAAACGAAAAAGTGTATTGATATTTTTTGTGTATTGCCTTTCATTTTCAGGAGTCGCTTATACTGCAATTCTTGTTGCTTTGATAGTATTGCTTATTAATTTCGGCTTTATACGTTATATGTTTTTCTTTATTCCATTGTTATTAGGTGCTTTTATTTATTTATACAATAATGTTTCAGATTTTAGAGAGAGATACGATAGCACTATTGATATCTTTACAACGGGTAAATTTTCTATAGGAAGGACACACGGATCTTCAATTATTCTGTATGATAATTACCAGGTTGCAATGAGAAATATTTCTAATAATTATTTATTGGGTTCCGGCTTAGGGTCTCACCCCGTAGCTTTTAGTAAATATTCCATAACAAAAGATATTGGAGTAGGTGGAATTTCTCAAAATAATCAGGATGCAAGTTCCATGCTTTTTCGTTTGATTTCTGAAACCGGTTTATTCGGAACAGGTTTATTTTTGTTTATTTATTTTCGATATTTTATTAAAAGGAAATCAGAAAGCTCAATACCCGATTATTTCTGGATTATCTCAGGAGGTATTTTTGTGATGATAACCGTAAATCTTCTTAGACAAGGTCATTATTTTTTAAATGGTTTTCCTTTCTTTATTTGGATGTATTATTACAACCATGTGAATTACAAGAAATATTTAAACGAAATTTCTGAGAAGGAAAATGATTCTCCAGTTATTCCTTCGCTGCCATTAGCGTAATGAAAATAATTTTTTTATATACAGAGCTGGCTCCATATTTTCTTTCATGTATGGATGCGTTGGTTTTAAATACTTCCGCTGATATTCATATAGTCAGAAAGACGGTTAACAAGGAAGCACCTTTTGAGTTTTCATTTCCGGGAAAGATTAAAGTATATGAAAGAAATACTTTTAATAAAAATGATATTCTTGCCTTTGTAAAAGCAATATCTCCTGACCTGATATATTGCAGCGGTTGGAAGGATAATGAATATCTTTCTGTTTGTAAAATTTATAAAAACAAAATTCCTGTAATAGTCGGTTTCGATAACAAATGGACGGGAAGTTTAAAGCAACGTGTGGGTGCGTTTTTAAAGCCAGTTACAATTCGTAAATATTTTTCTCATTGCTGGATTCCGGGAATACCGCAATTGGAATTTGCAAAGAAACTTGGTTTTGCTTCAGAAAATATACTTACTGGATTTTATTCATGTGATTATAATTATTTTCATAATTTATTTTTGCAATATAAAGAATCGAAAAAAAATCGATTTCCTCATCGACTTATTTTTGTTGGCAGGTATTATGATTTTAAAGGAATTAAGAATCTTTGGAGTGCATTTATTGCAATTCAAAATGAAAGTCCAAATAACTGGGAATTATGGTGCCTTGGAACAGGCGATATGGAGCCTGTTATTCATCCTTCAATTAAACACTTTGGATTTATACAGCCAAAAGATATTGGAAAGTTTATAGCGGATACAGGGGTTTTTGTATTGCCAAGCCTTTTTGAACCATGGGGTGTTGCAGTTCATGAGTTTGCATCTGCAGGTTTCCCGCTAATTTGTAGCAGTGAAGTGGGCTCCTCAACTTTATTTTTGAAAGAAAATGAAAATGGATTTGCATTTCGTGCAGGTGATATTAATAGTTTGAAAACTGCTTTGAGTTTAATTTTCTCTTTGAATGATGATGAATTGTTTAGTATGGGAGAGAAAAGTTCGATTCTTGCAAAGCAAATAACTCCCGAAACTTGGACACATACGCTAATGTCTGTTGTAAATGGGTAAAAAGAAAATCTTAATATTTATTGACTGGTACTTACCCGGCTTCAGGGCCGGAGGACCGATTAGATCCTGTGCGAATTTAGTTGCACACCTTTCTGATGAATTTGAATTTTTAATTATTACTTCTGATGTGGATTACTTGAGTTTAAGTTCATATAAAACAGTTAATAAAAACGAATGGAATAGACTTCCGGATGGCTCTAGTGTATATTATATAGCAAATGAAAAATTAAATTCTACTGTCATTAAAAAGTTGATTAAAGAAACTGAAACAGATTATTATTATTTGAATGGTATTTTTTCCAAGCTTTTTACTATTGTTCCTTTAAGATATATTTCAGATAAAAAAAATGTAATTATTGCTTCGAGAGGCATGCTGGCTTCCAGTGCTTTAGCTATTAAATCTTTAAAAAAGAAATTATTCCTTTTTTTTGCAAAAAAAACCGAGCTTTTTAATGGGGTGACTTTTCAAGCATCATCTCAGGAGGAAATGAACCAGATATTATTGTTTTTTCCACAGGCTAAAATAATTGTTGCCCCTAACCTTCCAAGAAAGATGGTACTTTCAAAACCAAATACGCGAAAAAAACAATTTGGAGAGCTTCGGCTATTAAATATAGCTCGGATCTCTCCTGAAAAAAATTTATTATTCGCATTAGAAGTGTTAAAGCATGTAAAAGGCAATGTTTCCTTTGATTATTATGGATCTATCTATGACCATTTATATGCAGATAAATGCAATAAAGCTTTAAAAGGGCTTCCTGAAAATATTAAAGCAGAATACAAGGGTGAGGCAAACAGTGAAATGCTTTTTCAATCAATGACGGATTACCATTTTCTTTTTATGCCATCCAGAGGAGAAAATTTTGGACATATAATACTCGAATCTATGTCTGAAGGTCTTCCGGTAATAATAAGCGATCAAACACCTTGGAATAATCTTGAACTAAAAAACGCAGGATGGGAGATTTCTCTTAGAAATACATCAGGGTTTGTAACTGTAATTGAAAAATGTGTTGAGATGAATGCTTCTGAATATGATGCATGCTCAAATGCAGCATTTAAATATGCTGCTCAGATAGTGATGGATAAAGAAAAGATTCAAGCCAACAGGCGGCTGTTCTCCTAAACGCTTACTTTTGCATATGATTAAAACGGATTTATCTAAATATAATAATTCATGGTATAAACCAGGCGCTTCTTTGTTTTCAAGGGCAGTTTGGTATTCTGTGAACATCTGTTTCTTTAATTCCTATTTCCCTTTTTATTCCTTTAAGATTTTTTTGCTGCGGTTATTCGGTGCTAAAGTAGGTACTGGAGTTGTCATTAAGCCGAAAGTGAATATTAAATATCCTTGGAATCTTTCAATTGGAAACCATGTTTGGATTGGAGAAAATGTTTGGCTGGATAGTCTTGGAAAACTTTCAATAGGTTCTAACTGTTGCATTTCACAAGGTGCTATGCTGATCTGCGGTAACCATAATTACAAAAAATCTACATTTGATTTAATGATAGGAGCTATTTTACTTGAGGAGGGAGTATGGATAGGTGCTGGAGCGATGGTTTGTTCAGGAGTAACCTGCAACTCTCATTCAGTTCTGACCGCAGGTTCGGTAGCATCTGATATGCTTGAACCCTATTCGATTTATCAAGGAAATCCGGCAGTAAAAATAAAAGACAGGTTGATTTTAGAATAATGCAATTAATTCAGTCATTAAAAAACGCTATCGGGAAATATTTTCTTTCTTTAGAAATTGCATCTTTTTCTAGAAAGAAAACATTCATGAACATGGAAGAAGCAAAATCTGTGGGAATTCTTTTTGATGCCACGGAGGCTGGAAATTTTGAGTTAGTGAAAAAGTACATTGTTTATCTGAAAGAAATGAAGAAAAGGGTGAAAGCGATCGGTTTTTACAACCTTAAGCAAACGCCTCCAATGGCCTATTCAAAACTAGAGTATGATTTCTTTACTATTAAGGATTTAAACTGGTATAATTTCCCGGACAGCATTTATGTGAGAAACTTCATTGAAGATGAATATGACATTCTTTTAGATCTAAACATAAATGATCTTTTTCCGCTAAGATATGTTTCGTCTCTCTCTAAAGCAAAATTCAAAGTTGGGAAAAAAAACGATAGAAATAGTGATATCTTTGATATGATGATTGATGCAGATGCTTCAAAAGGCATGAAATATTTTTTGAAAAACATTGATACGTATTTATTCATAATTAATAAAAAACACGACAAACAACTATCTGCCGATGAGCAAGTACAGTAAATTTAAAGGGACAGGAGTGGCTTTAGTCACGCCGTTCTTAAAAGATGGAAGCATTGATTTTAATGGCCTTGGAAAAGTTATTGACCATGTAATTAAGGGTGAAGTAGAGTATGTTGTTTCATTAGGAACAACGGGCGAAACGCCGACACTAAGCAAAGAAGAAAAGAAATCTCTTATAAAATATACGGTTGAGAAAACTGATAAACGTGTTCCAGTAGTAGTTGGGGTAGGAGGCAACAATACACGTGAAGTGATGGACACATTTAAGCAATACGATTTAAATGGAGTTGATGCTATTCTTTCAGTTTCGCCATATTATAATAAACCCAGTCAGAGAGGGATTATTGAGCATTATAAAGCAATTGCTGGAGTTAGCCCACTTCCAATAATCATTTATAATGTCCCGGGAAGGACCAGTTCAAATATCAATGCTGAAACAACACTCCAATTAGCGCATGAAGTGAAAAATATTTTTGCTGTTAAAGAAGCTTCAGGTAATTTTGATCAAATAATGAAAATCATCAAATATAAGCCAAAAGATTTTCTGGTTATTTCTGGTGATGATTTGATTACGCTTCCTGTAATTGCTTCTGGTGGGGATGGTGTTATTTCTGTCATTGCAAATGCCTTTCCAGGGGAATTCTCAGAAATGGTCCGCTGTGCTCTTGCCGGAAATTATACTATGGGACAAAAACTTCATTATAAGATTGATGAATTTATACGTCTTATTTTTGCTGATGGCAGCCCAGCCGGAGTGAAATTCCTGTTAGAAAAGATGAAAATCTGTTCATCATATGTTCGCCTTCCTTTAGTTAATGTAAATGCTCAAGTTGAAAAGTCGCTTTCTGAGCAGCTAAAAGCCTTTATGAAATAACTAAGATAAAAGAGGTATCTGTTTGTGTTAAAAAAACTATATTTTTGCGTGCTTTTAAGGACCGGTAGTTCAGCTGGTTAGAATGCTTCCCTGTCACGGAAGAGGTCGCGGGTTCGAATCCCGTCCGGTCCGCCAGTATTTTTTTGCTAGAATAATCTTTCATGAGAAAACTCCTCTTTTTAACTTTTCTATTTTCTTCATTGTTTATTTCATGTACTCAGTCATCAAAAGAAAATAAGTCTGAGATGCCCAAACCTTCCGGCTCTTGTACATATTCGCGAGATGAAAAGGATCCATTAGGCAAGAGGATTAGAATGGTGGAAGATCAAAAATTCATATCAATGGATTTTACCGATAGTGCAGCAAAAATTTTATACAAAAATGAAGAATATTTTAAAGGGAATTTAAGTTGTATGAGTGTTGATTCTGTTCTGGGAATTTATTTTAATTTCAAAATTCACTCGGATGTTGCCTTTCAATATTATGGCATGATTGTGAAAGGAAATAAAATTACTTTCATTCTTAAATCGGGCCAATCAGTTGAACTTCCATTTGGAGCAACTTTCAGCGGCAATACTGATCTTTCAAAAGATATTACTGAGTATCTTTCATTTGCTTATCTTCCTCATGAATCCGCCCTTCTTCTTCAATCAGAAGAATTACAAAGAGTAAGAATATCCTGGTCCAAAAAGGAAGAAGAATATACAGTTGTAAATCCTCATGTGTTTATCAATCAACTTCCCTGCGTTAAATAGCAGTAGATTCTGGAGAGTAAGGTTGGTCAGGTATTAAAAAATCGGCTTTTTATTCTCTTGTCAGTTTATTAAGGCATCTCATAAAAGCATCACGCATCCCTTCAAATTGAGCTTCCCTGCCAAAATTTTTGTCCTCATGAGCATCATTAATTGCCGATGTAAGGTGTTCTACCTGACCATTTAACCAAGTAACAAAATCGTGTAGTTTTTCGGGGTTCATGTAAATTGTTTGTTTGATTTTTGGTACTTCAATTATTTACTTTTTTGTTTACGTAAAAAGTATCAATAGAGTTTCTGTTTTATTAACATTTAGACCGTTTAATACTTATGATAGATATACTATCAAATTATTCAATCCAATTATCAAATATTATCTACTAGAACTTCATTTAGATTGGTATCCTTAATAATATTTTTATAATGTTCGTACCTTGACATTATCTCTCGAACATATTTAAATGGCTCTTCTCCACGGCAATACCCGCATTTTACTACAGGATCATTATAATAAAGTGATTTTGACTTAAGAAGTATGAGTTTCTCCACATTACTATACCAGACATCAGGGTTTTTACCATATTTCAAGGCAAGATTTCTAGCATCAATTACATGACCTAAACCGACATTATACGAAGCAAGTACGAATTTTATTCTTTCATCTTTATTTGTAATAATTTTTGACCAATACTTATCCAGTTTGATTAAATACCTTGTGCCTGCATCAATGCTTTGGATTGGAGTCGTTCCACATGTATCCATTCCATAGATTTCAGCAGTTGACGGTATCATTTGCATGAGACCGCATGCACCTGCCCATGACTCAGCATTCGGGTTAAACCTGGATTCCTGATATATCATTGATGCGAGAAGTCGCCAGTCCCAACCGAGTTCTCTGCTGTATGCAATTATCATGTCATCGTAAGGTGAAATCCTATTCCCTCCGATTGAAGAAAATTTGCTTTCAATGCGCTGGCCAGCTCCTTTCGGATTTTTAAAATATTTATTATAAAGAACAACGTAGGCAGAGGTTGTTTTTTGATCTTCAATCCATGTATTAAGAGACGCAAGCAGCAAGGGTGCGTTTTTATTAACTGCCCATGCAATTTTCTGGGGAAAGCTAATTGCAGTTTTAATATCTATTTGTGGAAAATAAATTTGATTGACCATAGCTACATTTTCATCAGCAATAGTATAGGGGATTTTTCCGTTGGCAACCATTGCAATCAGTTCTTCCGTTGTTATATCTCCCGGAACTTCAGATATATCAATTTTTGATGCAATTTCATCTTGAAGATTGACCAGCCTTGAATAAAAAGAGGACTCTTTTCTGACATAAATCTTCTTTCCAGATAAATCAATTGTACTTCGAACAAGATGTTCATTGAGTTTATCTTCATTCATCTTCTGCCATCCATTTGGCTTGCGCTGAACCAGAACCTGCCGTGTGTAAATTAAGGGCTCTGTAAAGTTCACTTTCATAATCCGTTCTTCGGTTACCGTAAGATTTGCGCATACTATATCAACTTTCCCTTTTCTTAATTGATTAAAAATTTCATTCATATCTTTTACTACAACAATCTTAAGTTCTGCATTTATATTTTTTGCAAAGGATTGAAGTAATTCATATTCATATCCCATCGGCTCCCCTTTATATATAAAGTAACTGGTAGTGCTGTTATCAATAAGTGCTATGAGTTTTTTTCTTTTTTGAATCTGCGGAAGGTCTATTGATGATTTTAAAGAGGCCGCATTTCCTGAAGTTTCATTAAATTTGTTGCAAATTGGGGCATTGAAAATTCCAAGAGTGAGAAGACAAAATCCAACTATTTTTAAAGCGTAATGGTTATGCATTTATATTATTTTACGTGTGTAATTTGTCATGTTAGATGACTTTTGACGAAATGGAATAAATGATGGATGATTGATATATAATAGTAGATAAAAGCTATGTTTAAGGAATTTGTAAGAAAAATATCAATTGAATTAAAAAAGGATTTGCCTGGTTTTACTGCTCAACAACTAATGGATCCAATTCGCAGAGTAAAATTTGATGAATATTTGAGTGAAAAGGAGGTTCCCAAAAAAAGTGCTGTTTTAATACTATTTTATCCTGATCCACTACAGTTATCAATAAAGACTGTGCTTATACTTCGCCCTGAAAATGAGGTGGGAAGCCATGCAGGGCAGGTTTCGTTCCCCGGAGGCGGTTATGATGTTTCTGATAAAGATTTATCAGAAACAGCTTTGCGGGAAGCAGAAGAAGAAATTGGTGCCGATCGGCAATATATTGCAGTTGCAGGTGCTTTAACCCCCTTATATATTCCAGTGAGCAATTATATGGTTTTTCCTTTTGTTGGAATAGCAAATATAAGGCCTGAGTTTAAAATTCACCCGATTGAAGTCGAATCTCTTCTGGAATGTGATATCAATGAATTTCTTTTAGAGGAAAATAAGACAAAGGTCTTAAGGCATATAAAGCTTGCTAAGAAAGATATTGAAGTTCCATGCTATAGAATAAATAAAAAAATAATTTGGGGCGCTACAGCAATGATGATTTCAGAACTAGAGGAAATGCTGAGAAAATTATAATAAACTATTTTTTCTTTAGCTCACCAATGCTGTTGTCAAAGCAAACATAATACCCCCCTTTCTGAAGATTAGCGATATCTACTCTAGATCCATATCCCTTCTTTACAACTGTGCCATAGTAATCATACACTTCATACAGTGTGCCGCAAGTGAAATCAATTTGTTTTGATCCTTTAGAAACAGAAAAGATACAACGAGGGGTGCTGGAAACGATTTTAATTTCAGCAGAATATTTTGCCTGGTATCCAACTTGTTTTATTCTAAATCTGTTTTCACCGGAATGGAGAGCAGTAACCTGAAATTTATAATCATGAGACCCAGAAGTGCCCACACCTTGTACTTCACCAACATTTACCCATTTATTCCAACGAAACTGTTCAATTATGAAAGGCAGTGAGCCCCCTTCATTTTTAGCAGTCCATGAAAGGAGACCTTCATTGGTCATTTTCATTGCAGCAACGTCAAAAGTAGGAATCGGTTTAAGAGCATCGGGGTTTAATATGCGGGGAGGAGTGCATCCTTCTTTATGAAAAATTTTAATGGATACATCTTGACCGTATTTCAGCTGAAGTTGGTCCAAATCAATTTCAAATGCTGAAGAATTGATTTCATCATTTGTTAGTTTCCCATTCACATAAACAGCATAAGTACAAAAACCAACTCCAGTTCCTGAGAAAGCGTTCTGAACATATATATTTTTGTTCTGGTATTTACCTTCTACGACAATAATACCTGCGTAAGAAAATAAGCAATTAAAGAGTAGAAACAATGATAAAATAACCCTTTCCATTTTTAAATTTATTAATTTGTATGCGAATTTAATGAAATATTTTCGTAAAAGTCAACTTGGACTCAGGAAATTGTTAACTAGGCCTCACTCATATCTTGTATTTTCATAGCAAAATAGCCTTTTATCCGTTGTTTTGAAGGGAGTAGTATATTAGCGTAATTATATTTTTAATAAATCAAAAGGCGATAATGATTAATTCTCATATAAAACATGAATAATGAAATAATAGGAGTTATTGGTTCAGGTGCAATGGGTAGCGGAATTGCACAAGCTGCTGCAACAGCTGGGCATAAGGTCATTGTTTTTGATAACAATATTCAGGCGCTTGAAAATTCAAAATCCAATTTATCTTCTTATTTGGCAAAACTTGTTGAAAAACAAAAATTAAGTTTAGATGAGTCTAATAATATTTTTAGTAATATTAAAATTGAATCGAATATTTTAAAACTTAATCACTGCAATTTAATTATTGAAGCTATTTCTGAGAACCTGGAATCAAAACAAAAATTATTTTTTGATCTGGAGAGAGTTGTAGGGGATAGTTGCCTTCTTGCTTCAAATACTTCTTCTCTCTCGATTACGTCCATTGCATCTGCTTGCATAAATCAAGCAAGAGTTATAGGGTTGCATTTTTTTAATCCGGTTTCACTGATGCCCTTGGTAGAGATTATACCTGGAATTGCCACAGGCGTTAAAAGGATTGATGAAGTAAAAGCAATGATTATAAATTGGAAAAAGGTTCCCGTGATTGCAAAAGATACTCCTGGATTTATTGTTAATAGAATAGCACGCCCTTTTTACGGAGAAGCAATTAGGATATATGAAGAAGGAATTGCTGATTTTTCAACTATTGATTGGGCTGTTAAAGAGATGGGCGGATTTAAGATGGGGCCTTTTGAACTTATGGATATGATCGGTAATGATATTAATTACACAGTTACAGAGGCTATTTGGGAACAATTCTTCTTTGATCCGCGCTATAAACCTTCCTTGACACAGAAACGATTATTTGAAGCAAAACATTTTGGCCGCAAGTCGGGTAGAGGCTATTATGATTACTTGCCTGCCGGACCGGCGGGTTCCTCATCCCTGATGATTCCTGCTCCTAATAAAGACGAATCACGAGGGAAGAAGATATTTTATAGGATACTTATAATGCTTATAAACGAGGCTTCTGATGCTCTTTATTACGGAGTAGCCACCAAAGAAGATATTGACTTGGCTATGACAAAAGGAGTGAATTATCCAAAGGGCCTTTTTAAATGGGCTGATGAAATTGGTGTTCCCTCTGTACTTTCAAAACTTGAAAAACTTTATACTAAATATGCTGAGGACCGTTATCGACCCAGCGTTCTCCTGAAAAAAATGACAAAAGAAGGAAAGACGTTTTATTGATTTTTTTTATTTGCTTTTTATTTCAAACTCCGTCCTTCTGTTCAACTGTCTTCCTTCATCTGTGTCATTTGTAGCCATGGGCTTTGTTTCGCCGTATCCTTTAGAAGTCAAACGGCTTTTGTCTATCCCATGCGTTGCCAGGTAAGTAACAACTGATTCTGCCCTGCTGGCAGATAATTTCATATTGTAATCATCAGAGCCCTTGCTGTCAGTATGCCCGCCAATTTCAATTTTCATAGTAGGTATATCGGTGAGCAGTTTTATCAATCGTTCAAGTTCTGATGTTGATTCAGGGCGAAGTGTTGCTTTATCAAAGTCGAAGAAAATATTACGGAGGACAATTTTAGTGCCTACAGCAATATTTTTCAAACCAATATCTTTTACATATTCCTGGTATCCGGCAGAAGCGGGAATATCAAAGTTCTCTGAATGAAAAAGGTATCCGTCTTTTTTAACAGCAATACCGTAGTTTTTTCCTGCAGGGAGCGATACCAAAAATTTACCGGTTGAACTGTTCGATTTGAAAGTGGCAATCGTTTGATTCAGCTGGTTGTCCACTAGCTCTATATCGGCTTCAAGCATTTGTTTGGTTACATAGTCAAAAATGGTCCCTTTTAATATTGATACCTGAGCCATTGGGACAGCTACTTCTTTTGCTATTACGGTTTCTTTTACCGGTTCAGTTAAACTTGCCAGGAGGTTATCTTCCGTATTCAGCACAGGGTTTTTAGGAGTGATAAACGTGATCATGTAAATATCTTTTTCCCCGTAACCGTCATTTTTATAAGAAGCAAAATAGGCATGTTTTCCGCTTGCGGAGAGGACAAAGTCAACATCATCATCTGCAGTATTAATAGGATATCCGAGATTTTCTGGATTAGACCATTTCTTCTTTTTATCGTCCCAAACTGTTTTGAAGACATCAAATCCACCCATCGTGTTGTGTCCTTCGCTGCTGAAGTAAAGTGTCTTTCCGTCCGGATGAATAAAAACGCTGTATTCTTCATAGGGAGTATTGATCATCGGTCCCATATTTTCCGCTTCATTCCATCTTTGCTTTTTGGGATCCCATGATGCTTTGTAGATATCATGGCCTCCGAATCCGCCATCTTTATTGCTAATAAAATACAATGTGTTTCCATCAGCAGATAAGGAAGCAGAGTTTTCGTGGAATTTAGTATTAATGTTGTCGTTCAGTTTTTCAGGTTTGGTCCAGGTAATACCTTTTTGTTCGCATTCGTAAATATTTCCACTGCCACGGGTCATATCATCCAGATAAATAAAGAGCTTCTGTCCATCTGCAGAAATGGCAACAGTAGCATCGTGCCTGTTTTCAGTATTCACCGGCTTGCCCATATTTTTAGCCGGGCTCCATTTTCCATTCTCTCCGGTAGATATATAAATATCTTCATAATACAGCTGGTCAAACGGGTCAACGCCGCCACCCGAAGTGTTATCTCTGCGTGAAGTGAACATCATTATAGATTCATCTGCAGTAATTACCGGTGCGTAATCCGGATATTGTGAATTAATTTCAGGGCCGGCATTATCTATGAATACCAGGACTGGAGTTTTAACCAATTCTATTCCCGTTCTGCATTCATTAATTTTTTTCTCTACAGCAGCCAATGCTTCTTTGTCTTCTGATTTAATCTGAGCTTTGTAAGTTTGAAATTCTTTTATGGCTTTATCCCAATCCATATTAATATGGTAAGCCTGACCAAGATAATCATGAATATTGGCGCCAACGTTCGGGTTGAGATTATATGCTTTCTCAAGATGAGCCAACGCTTTTTGTTTCCAGGCGGAATTAAGAAAGCAAACCCCGATTTTATAATTCAGTAGTGCATTGTTGGGATTAAAAGTATTTGCTTTTTGGTAGAGTGGAAGAGCTAAATTATAGTATCGATAACCTTCTTTCATTGATTTGTCAAAATAACCATCGGCTTCTTCTATGTTTCGTTTTGCATCTTTTAATTCCGATTTTTTATCAGGGAAATTCGCTTTTTCAAATTCCACGTTTTGTGAGTTGGAAGCCAGTGAAAAGAAAACCAAAACGGAAAGGAAGTAGAAATATTTTTTCATTTAAAAATGTTTTCTGGGTTATACTTTAATGCCGATAATCAGAATGTCATCTGTTTGTTCTGTTTTACTGCGCCATTCCATATGTTTGCGATCAAGTTCTTCTCTTTGTTTTTCAGGTGCAAGGGTATGAATCTGCTGCAATAGTTCTTTTAAATGAAAAGCCAGGAATTTTTTTCTTTTTTCGCCACCAATCTGATCCTGAAATCCATCCGAATAGATGTAAATATAATCTCCTTTGCTGACCGGTATAACATTATTGTTGAAAGAGCACTCTGTTGTTGTTCCGATAGAAATTTTATCGGCTTTTACTTCTACTATTTCTCCGTTAGGTTTGATTATTATTAATGGATTGTGAGCTCCTGCATAGGTGATTTCCTTCTTCTTCAAGTCATATTTAACCAATGCAATGTCCATTCCAAATTTTCCGGTTGTATTTTGAGCGTCCTGGTGTAGGGTCTCCATGAGTTCTGTATTCACTTCTTTCAAAACTTCTCCGGGGGACCCGTTGGGGGATCTTTTTACAATATCATCCAGCATGATAAAGCCAAGCAGCGACATAAATGCGCCCGGAACCCCATGTCCTG
The DNA here is from genome assembly GCA_023251675.1 of Bacteroidota bacterium. Taxonomy (GTDB): domain Bacteria; phylum Bacteroidota; class Bacteroidia; order Palsa-948; family Palsa-948; genus Palsa-948. Next base: position 26,434 of record JAHEYJ010000010.1, on the reverse strand, counting down.
TACAATCTGCGGCGGCTATGCAAAAACATTTTTCTTTCTCTTCATGAAACCAGTAAAAGTCGCCGCTAACGATATCTTTTGGTTTGTTTAAAATAAAAGATTCGGGAAAATAAGTTGCAAGGGATTTTTCAGATGGAAGAATGGCGTCCTGTATATTTTTTGCATAATCGATGCTGTCCGTTATAAGAATGTTCTTCTGTACAATCTGTTCTTTTTGTTTATAAATGACATCATTCTTTTGTTTCAGAAGGTCGTTCGACTTTTTCTTGTTTCGATAGGCAATGAAGATAAATACGGTGAGGAGCACAACGAGTGCAGAAAAGCCGATAGCTCCCCAAATGATTAATTTTTGTTTGTTAAGTTCCAGTTCTTGTAATTCACTTTCTTTTGTCAGCAGTTCATTGGCCTTTTCCTGTGAATCAGCTTCCATTTTCTTGCGCGTAATTTCATCGCTTTGCGCTTTGATTTTAAACTCCTTTAACTGCGCATCTTCATTCATTTGCTCGATTTCTTCAAGTGATTTTACATTTTGCTGGGCAAGAGAGTTAATCTTCATCTCTTTTGTTTTCATTTCTTCCTGTGTTTGCTGCTCTTTTTGTTTTGCAAATTCGGTTTGAGATTTTTGGTAGCCGCTCATGTTGTTTTTTACAACATCGAGATTTTTTTCAATTTCTTTGGCAAGTGAATTGAGGTTATTTTTTTTTGCAAGATCCAAAGCTCTGCTTAAGAACATATAGGCTTCGTCAAAATTCCCCCAGTTTGAATAGGCCGTACCGATCCGGCTCAAAATAGTCACCTGGCCTCTTGCATCATGGGAGTCTTCGTAAAGCTTTAAAGCTGTTTTGTAGAAAGGAATTGAACCGTCATATTTTTTCTGATTAAAATAAATATCCCCAAGTTCAATATTCATGCTTACGATGCCGCTTTTGTCATTTGCCATTTTGAAAAGCTCAAGCGCTTTATTATCTGCATCAATGGCATCAGTTGTATTTCCAAAAGCAATATATAAATCCGCAATTTTATTCCATATATAAGCGGAACTTGAAGTTTGATTGTATTTGTCAAATATTTTGATTGCTTCCTTATAGTTTTGCAATGCTTTTTTCTGGTTCTTATTGGCTTTGTATCCATCACCCAGATTTATAAGAGCGCCGGCTTCTTCGTTTATATCATCCGCTTTTCTTGCTGCCTTAAGCGCTTGTTCAGCATAATCGATACATTTATCAGGGTCTGTCGCAAGATATTCTTCAGCAAGTTGATTAAGAATTCCCGGTTTCTCATCAGCGGAAGCTGATTTTAGTTTTTCTTCCAGATCTTTAATGGACTGAGCAGAAACTGAGATAGAGGATAAGCAAATGAATGAAATTATAAAATAGAAGAAACGCCTGATCTTATTTCCGGATATAGTGCCTCGTTGAATCATTGTTCAAAGAAATAATCTATAAGCCGATGTATTTTTTCAGTTGTATAGTCGTTAAGTCCATCAAAGAAGCCATCAATAACAGCAACAATTTCATCAGCAGAGATTTTTCCATCATTGTTTTTATCAGCCACTTTAAATTCTGCAGGCATGCCTGCAGTTGTAACCGAAGTGCCTGTGCTGTTGCCATCTGTATTTTCTTTAACAGTGATTGTTGAATTGCCATTTTGACTGCCAGGCATTTCTTTTTGATCGTTATCAGATGTTTCCGAAGAAGTATGAACCGCATTTTCATCAATGTCAGTTACTTTGAATTCTGTTCTTCTGTTTTGCTGTCTTCCTTCTTCTGTTTCATTGGATGCAATGGGTTTTAAGAATCCATAACCTTTATAGGTAAGCCTGCTTTTGTCTATCCCTTTAGTAACCAGATAATCCACAACTGATTTGGCACGTGACTCAGATAATTTTAAGTTATAAGTTGCCGATCCTTTGCTGTCCGTATGTCCTGAAATTTCAATTTTCATGCTTGGGTTATCCTGCAAAACAGTGGCAACACGTTCCAGTTCAGGTTTTGAATCCGGACGAAGAGAAGCTTTATCAAAATCAAAAAAGATGTTGTTCAATACAATGTTTTTGCCTGCCTGAATCTTTTTTAGTTTGATAGGAGGTAATTTGATTTTATCTTTTCCCGGCGGGATGTCAAGATTTACAGACTGAAACAGATAGCCATCCGCAGAGACGGTCAAACCATAGTTTTTCCCCGCTTTGAACTTTGAAAGGTACTTGCCCAGTTTGTCCGCAGTAGTGCGGGCAATTACTTCACCGGTTGAATTATTTACAATTTCAATTTTTGCTTTAAGTAATTTTCCATTTTCGTCAGTTACCAGGCCTTCAATATCCACTATTTGCTCTTTGCGTTTGAGCTTGATATTCACATCCAGCTCTTTAAACTTTTCTCCTTTAGGAATATTAAATACTTCTTCATGCGGGTAGTAACCTTCTGCTGTTACATTCATCTTATAATTTTTGCCGGAAGGAAGTGAAACAAGAAATTTGCCGGTGGCGCTGTTGGATTCCTGGTTTGAAACCGTTTTGCCTGTTTTAACATCAATGATCTCAATTTTTGACCCAACGGGATTATCACTTTCATCGGTTACGTTTCCTTTAACAAGCGTGAGCTGAGGAGTGGTGTCTACGGGGAAAGTAATTCTGTAAATATCTTTTTCGCCCACTCCATCAGGTCGTATAGTTGCATAGTAAGCATGCTTGCCACTGGCGGAAACAACAAAATCAGCATCGTTATCCGGCGAGTTGATCGGATAGCCAAGATTCAGGGGTTTAGACCATTTTTTCAAAGAGTCATTATACACCGACTTGAAAAGATCGTATCCGCCCATGCTGTTATGCCCTTCAGATGAAAAATAGATAGTTTTACCATCCGGATGCATAAATACCGTACGTTCATCATAGGGCGTGTTAATGACATCGCCAAGATTTTCAGGTTCGCTCCACTGCGATTTCCCGTCATGGGTTATTAATGTGACTTTAAAAATATCCCGCTGGCCAAAATTGTTTTTAGGATTCTCGCTGCAGAAATAAATCGTTTTGCCGTCGGGAGAATAACTTGCAGAAGACTCATGGTATTTGCTGTTTATCTCGCTTGGCAATTTTTTGGGAGCAGACCATTCATGTCCATTCAGAAGGCATTCATAAATATTTCCACTTCCATTATAGGTGTCATCCAGATAGATCAGAAGTTTTTGTCCATCTACAGAAAGACCGCAAGTGGCATCGTTTTGCCGTGGTGTGTTGATCGGATCGCCCAGGTTTTTTGCTTCAGACCATTTTCCGTTTTCATTATTTGAAATATAAATATCCTCAAAATATTTTCCATCGTCAGCAATTCCGCCACCGGTGGTATTATCTCTTCTGGATGTAAACAGGAGAACCGATTCATCGGCTGATATTACCGGGTGATAATCGGGGTATTTGGAATTTACTTCTTCGCCTATATTTTCTATCCTGAACCGAAGCGAATCAGGAAGTTTACTGACGCGAAGCGTGTCTTTCATTAATTCAATTCCGTATTTGCATTCCTGTATTTTCTTATCCACATCGTCTGATTTCTTAATATCAAGGCCATCAATCTTCTTTTTGTATTCTGAATACTCCTCAATGGCTTTGTCCCATTTCATTTCTAGATGGAAAGCGCGCCCGAGGTAATAGGGCAGGGACTCATTGACATTCGGATCCAGCTTCTGTGATTTCTCCAGAAAATTCAATGCATTTTGCTTGAAAGATGAATACAGGTAGCACACGCCTATTTTGTAGTTCAGCTCTGCATTTTCAGAGTTAAAGCCATTTGCTTTCAGGTAATATTCCAAAGCGCGGTTATATTGTTCCCAGCCTGCTCTGAAGAAGTCATCTCCCTTTTTAATATTGTTTAATGCTTCTTTGAGGCCATCTTCTTTTCCTGAAAAATTTGTTTTTGTGAAATCAACGTTTTGAGACAAAGCAAAGTCGCAAGAACATAATATCAGCGTTGAATAAAGTACAAAAAGAATAGTTTTCATTTTATTTTTTGCAATCCTGCAGATAAGTTTTTCCCTGTTCAATACCCAGATTTACAGCGGCTTCCCAGTCTTTGCAGGCACCTTGCTGATCTCTTATGAGTTCCTTTGCCATCCCTCGGTTTAGAAAGGCAAAACAGTATTTTTGATTATACACAATTGCTTTGTTGTAATCTTCAATGGCTCCTTTATAATCTTTTAGTTTAAATTTTGCCGCGCCCCGGTTATTATAAGCAATGGCATAATCGCTTTTTAGCTGAATGGCTTTTGTGAAATCAACAACTGCTCCTGCGTAATCTTCTGCATCAAAACGGGCGCTGCCCCGGTTATTATAGGTTAAACAACTTTCTTTTACTTTAAGCGCTTTGTCATAAGCGGTAATGGCTCCTTTGAAATCATCTTTTTTTCGAAGAACGCTTCCTAAATTGCTGAAGGCAAAGGCCAGGTCCGGGTTAAGTTCTGTTGCTTTTTTATAATCAGCGGCGGCGCCATCATTATCTTCCAGTTGGCGTTTTGCACTTCCACGATCATTGTATGCATAGGCATAATCCGATTTTACTTTGATCGCATTTGTAAAGTCATCAATAGCGCTTTTATATTCCTGGATCTCAAATAAAATCCCGCCACGGTAATAATAGGCCTGCGCATGGTTCGGATTAAGTCGAATTGTTTTTCCATAATCTTCAGAAGCTTCTGTTTTGCTGCCCATTGCATACTTCGCTTGGCCTCTGCTGAAATAACAGAGATCACATGAATCATGAGAGAGTGTGATTGCCTGGGTGTAATCACTGATAGCACCCTGGATATCTTTTAATTCAAATTTTGCTATTCCGCGGTTGTAAAATGCCTTATAAAAATTAGCATTTAATGTAATAGCCTGATTGAAATCTGCAATAGCGCCGTTTAAGTCTTTCGAAGCAAATTTGCTGATACCGCTGTTGTAAAACTTCTCGGCATTATTATCAAGCCCAACAAGTGTTGAAACCTTTACGGTATCTTGGGCATTTACACAGAGTAATGAAGTGATTGATATTGCAAATAATAGATGTATTTTTTTTAGCATGTTTTTGGCATTTTAGAACGATGACAAATGTAGAATATTTTTGAAAAGATGTTGACATATAGTCAAGGAAGGTTGAAAAGAAAAAGGGCAGTGATTTAGGCCAGCCCAATAGCGTCTTTGCAGTAATTGTTTTCGGAATACAGGATTTTACTTCTGGCTTCAAGAATTTAGGTATACAGTAACGGCGGTAACTGAGGTTGAATAATTCTAAATAAAGAGAATTACATTAGCGGATCTAAAGAGTGGAAAAATTTTTGAACTTTGAAATTCGGAACCAAAAAAAGTTAGGCTACGACTTCTGGCGTTGTGACTTCTGAAACAACATCTTCTTTTAACTCGTCGATCTTTGCTTTTTTACCTATTGCCGCCCGCAGATAGAAAAGTTTTGCCCTGCGCACTTCGCCTTTCTTTTCAACTACAATGGATTCAATAAAAGGGGAATAGAGAGGGAAAATACGTTCTACGCCAACGCCATTAGAGATTTTTCGAACGGTGAAAGTCTTAACATTGCCGTCTCCATGAATCTGGATAACAGCTCCCGTAAATTGCTGTACGCGCTCTTTGTCGCCTTCCTTGATTTTGTAGTTTACAGTAACTGTATCACCCGCTCTGAAAGCAGGAATATTTGTTTTTGCAATTAGCTGCTGTTCTGCGTATTTTAGTAGGTTCATAGCCGTAGGTTTTATAAAAGGGACGCAAAGATAATAGATATTTTGAGACTTCAGTATTTGATTTTTCAGGACCTATTTTAAAAGGTCGGGTCTTCGTTTCTCTGTTCTTTCGATGGATCTTTCATGTCTCCACTCATCTACGCGTTTGGTATTTCCTGAAAGGAGGATGTCAGGGATTTTCATTCCCTTGTAGTCGGCCGGTCGAGTATATACAGGAGGGGAAAGCAGCCCATCCTGGAAGGAGTCGGTCAAGGCAGAGGTTTCATCAGATATAACACCCGGGAGCAGGCGGATAACGGCATCGCAGACAACTGCCGCAGGTAGTTCACCACCGCTTAAAACATAGTTGCCGATGGATATTTCTTTTGTTATAAAATACTCCCTCACACGTTCGTCAACTCCTTTATAATGGCCACATAAGATGATGAGGTTTTTATTTAATGAAAGGCGGTTAGCCATTTTTTGATCAAATAGCTCTCCGTCCGGAGACATATAAATCACCTCATCATAGGTTTTTTTCTTCTTAAGTTTTTCGATGCATTTTGCGATCGGCTCGATCATCATTACCATCCCGGCGCCGCCTCCGTACATGTAGTCATCCAGGCTTTGGTATTTACCCGTTGAATAATCTCGAAGATTGATAATATTCACTTTTACAAGTTTCTTATCAATTGCCCTTTTTACAATTGAATGCTGAAAAGGACTTTCAATCAATTTTGGTAAAACTGTAATAATATCAATACATAATGGAGAGACCGTCTTCTTTTTCATACGAATTTAATGGAAGCAAATGTAATGAACAACCCGGGACGAATCGTTACAAAAAAATTATATTATCCCGAAACAAAATGCTACTTTTGTTCTTTATTCACAATATCTTATGAGCAAGTATTCAAAAGAAGAGATTACAGAGATCTATAATATGCCGTTGCTTGATTTGGTTTTTAGAGCAGCAGCGGTTCACCGAATGTTTCATGATCCGGCAGAAGTACAGGTAAGTTCATTGCTTTCGATTAAGACCGGAGGGTGTTCTGAGGATTGCGGCTATTGTCCGCAGTCTGCAAAGTATGAAACCGATGTGGATGTTCATAAAATGCTTGCTGTGAGAGATGTGATGGAAGCCGCTTCAAATGCGAAAGCAGGAGGTGCGACCCGCATGTGTCTTGGAGCCGCATGGAGAGAGGTGCGTGATAATAGTGATTTTGATACAGTGCTTGAAATGGTCCGTTCCATCACTGATATGGGAATGGAAGTTTGCTGTACACTTGGAATGTTAACCGAATCCCAGGCAAAGAAACTTGCAGCTGCCGGACTTTACGCTTACAATCATAACCTGGATTCATCAGAAGATTTCTATAAAAAAATCATCACTACCCGCAAATATGACGATCGATTAACCACCATCGAGAATGTACGTAAAGCGAAAGTTACGGTTTGTTGCGGAGGCATAATTGGTATGGGAGAATCTGTTGATGACCGAATTAAGATGCTGTACAATCTTTCCCATTTGAATCCACAGCCCGAATCGGTACCCATCAATGCACTGGTGCCGGTTCAGGGTACACCGCTTGAGAAAAGCAAGCTTGTTTCTATTTGGGAAATGGTCCGAATGATCGCTACAACCCGCATCGTCATGTCCAAATCGGTTGTGCGTTTATCAGCAGGAAGAACGCAAATGTCATTAGAAGGCCAGGCGTTATGTTTTCTGTCGGGAGCCAATTCTATTTTTGCCGGAGATAAATTACTCACAACGCCGAATCCGGATTTTAATGAAGATATTGAAATGCTGAAATTATTTGGGCTTAAATCGAGGGCCCCTTTTAAGCACGGAAAGGTCGATACATCTTTAGAAGAAGTTTCTGCATGAGGCAATTATTTAAATATTTATTCTTCCCTTTTTTTCTTATTCATTCTGTTTTGTGCATTGCGCAGGTTTCAAATGGCTATTTCCTTAAATCAAAAGCCGGGGACAAATATTTTGTTGCTCTGGGTTATGGACAGGGTACGGCGCATTGGAATTCCCTTTTTGAAAAAACGGAATTTTATGATAAGGATGGATCTGTAATTAACAAAGGTGATTTTCATTTTGGAGCAAACAGCCCAACAAAAAATTATGATATATGTGTTCTTGCACCTATCCGCCATGTGCGGCTTGGGCTTGGGATAGATTTTGAATTTCATTATCTTTCACAATTAAGAGTATATACTAAAACAGGAACAGACTATCTTTTGTTTGATGAAAGTATGCGCTTCGATAAGATCTTTATCGCTGCAGAAGTCCCGTTTAAATACGAAAGCCGAAAAAAATATTCTTTAAGCTGGAATATGCGCTGTGGCTGGTTTGGCTATACAAATGTAAAGCGGTTTAATTTCATTGGTGATAAGCCTTTTCCAATAGCATTGCTTTTTAATACCGGTTTGACGGCTGATTATGAATTTTATCCGCATGTGTATTTGTTTGCCTCTCCTCATATGGAATACAAAATCTATGATAATTCACGCACGGAAGCCCCGGTTCAGATCGTTCATAAAATTTATTCCGCAGCTGTGATCGTGGGGGTGCGTGTTGATTTAGGTAAACTTACAAACTAATATTTTGACTGAAAATTTTTTAAACCAACGGCTTAGCGATAGTAAAGAGCGGAGGGTGTTCAGAAAACTTTCTGCTGAGAATTCACTTGTTGATTTTGCTTCAAATGATTATTTGGGTTTTGCCCGATCGGAAGCGCTTTTTAAAAACATTGAAGCGGAAACTGCAATTAATGAATGCAAACTCGGCGCTACCGGTTCCCGGCTTTTAACTGGAAATACAAATTATTGCGAAGCGTTAGAGGAATTCATAGCACATTACCATCAATCTGAAGCGGGTTTGATTTTTAATTCCGGGTACGATGCCAACATTGGATTGATTGCTTCGGTCGCTAAAAAAGAAGATGCAATTATATATGATGCGCTTTCCCATGCTTCTATTTACGATGGAATACGATTGTCAAAGGCAGATTCGTTTCCTTTTAATCATAATGACCTTTCTCACCTTGAAGAGCGTTTGATTCATTTTAAAAACAACTACAAAGGAAAATCCAATTGTTTCGTAATTGTAGAAAGCGTTTATTCCATGGACGGCGATTTCTCTCCCTTGACAGAAATGGTTGCTTTATGTAACGCCTATAAAGCAAACCTGATCGTTGATGAAGCGCATGCTACAGGGATCTTTGGTAAAAATGGTGAAGGGCGGGTCGTGGAGTTGAATTTGCAAAACGATGTTTTTTCCCGCGTACATACGTTTGGTAAAGCACTTGGTTGTCATGGTGCGATTGTTTTAGGTGGCAGAGAGTTGAGAGATTATCTTATTAATTTTTCGCGTTCTTTTATTTATACAACGGCACTTCCATTTCACGCACTGGCGTCAATAAAATGTGCCTATGAATTCCTTTCTCAATCAAGAGATCGTTTATTGAAAATCAGAATATTGATAGGCTTATTTAAAACTAAAATAGTAAATGAAAATATTTATTGTTTTTTAGATAGCTCAAGCCCAATTCAGTCCATGATCATTGAAGGAAATGATCATGTAAAGAAGTTTGCTGCGCTTGTCGGAAAAGATGGTTTTGATGTGCGACCGATTTTAAGCCCAACAGTTCAAAAAGGAAAAGAGAGAATTCGGATATGCCTTCATTCTTTTAATACGGAAAAGGATATTATCGGCCTGATCGCTTCTTTAAAGAAAAACAGTAAGTTAGCTTTGCAAATACAATTGGCTTCCTGATTGTATGAGAAAAATATTTGTAACTGGCATAGGAACGGATATCGGCAAGACGGTTGTAGCCGCAATTATTACGGAAGCGCTTCAGGCAGATTACTGGAAACCGGTTCAGGCGGGGACGTATTATACGACGGATTCTGAGTTCATTAAAAAGCTGATCACCAATGAAACGTCAGTGATACATCCTGAAGCATACAAACTGCGAGAACATAAGTCCCCTCATGAAGCATCAGCGATTGAAGGCATATGCATTGACTTTGATAAAATTGTTCTTCCTGCATCTTTAAATAATACATTGGTTATTGAAGGAGCCGGTGGCGTCATGGTTCCGCTCAATAACAACCATTTCATTATTGATTTAATCAAGAAGTTTGATGCGGAAGTCATCGTGGTGATTCAAAATTACCTCGGCAGCATCAACCATTCTTTGCTTACCATTGATGCATTGAAGCAGCGGGGGATCAAAATCATCGGATTGGTTTTTAATGGTTCTCCTCACGAGCCTTCTAAACAAATTATTACTTCCTACAGCGGCCTTCAAGCTATTTCAAGTATTTTGAATGAAAGTAAAATAGATAAATCAGTTATCCTTAAATACGCAAAGGATTTTCAGAACATCTGACTTCTCTACTGAGTTTGTATATTTGGCTCCTTGGGTCATCCCGACTTGCGGGACGTATTCAATCTTTGTATGAATTTAACCCAACGCGATAAACGGATCATTTGGCACCCTTATACACAGCATCGGCTCAATCCTGATTCTATTGGAATTGTTAAAGGGAAAGGCACGTATGTGTTTGATGAGCATGGTAAAAAATACATCGATGCGCTTTCTTCCTGGTGGACCTGTATTCACGGTCATTCACATCCTTATATCGCTAAAAAAGTTTCTAAGCAGTTAAAACAACTGGAACATGTGATCTTTGCCGGGTTCACACATGAACCGGCTGTAGAACTGGCAGAACGGCTCCTGAAGAAATTTCCAAAGAACCAGAAAAGAATTTTTTTCTCCGATAATGGTTCCACGGCAGTGGAAGTTGCTTTGAAGATGAGCTTTCAATATTGGTATAACAAAGGCATACCTAAAACAAAAGTCATCGCTTTTAAGAATGATTATCACGGTGATACATTCGGAGCCATGGCGGTCAGCGATCGGGGCGCTTTTTCAAAGCCATTTGAATCCCATTTATTCGATGTGCTATTTATTGATGCTCCTGTAAAGGGAAAAGAGAAAGAATCTGTTATCCAGTTGAGATATCAAATCTCAAATCTCGGATCTCAAATCTCATCTTTCATATTTGAACCGCTGGTGCAGGGTGTTGCAGGAATGATTGTTCACAATGCAGAAGCGCTTAGCGAAATGATCCGTATCTGCAGGGAGAATCAAATATTTACAATAGCGGATGAGGTTTTTACTGGTTTCGGCAGGACCGGGAAGTTTTTTGCAACGGATCATCTAACTGACAAACCCGATATGATGTGTCTTTCCAAAGGACTTACCGGGGGAACCATGGCCATGGGAGTTACATCCTGTACAGATGAGGTATTTGATGCATTCCTTTCAAAAGACCGGATAAATACTTTTTTTCATGGGCATTCTTTCACTGCCAACCCAGTGGCTTGTGCTGCTTCGCTCGCCAGCATGGACCTGATGGAGCAAAAGGAGACATGGAAGCGTATCAGGAGAATAGGGAATAAGCACAATAAGTTTAAGTTGAAAGTTGAAAGTCAAAAGTCAAAAGTGAAAGGCAAAATACAAGAGATCAGGAGAATGGGAACTATTCTGGCGATCGAACTTAAAACATCGGGCGAAACGTCTTACTTTAATTCCATCCGGGATAAAGCAGTGAAGTTTTTTCTTGATAAAGGAATATTGCTGCGCCCGCTGGGGAATGTGATTTATCTTGTCCCGCCTTACTGCATCACCGATAAAGATTTGGATTACATTTACGATTCAATTTTAGAGTTTTTGAATCTGCTGTGAATCAAATAAAAAAAATACTCATTGCCAACCGCGGAGAAATTGCGCTGCGCATCATGCGTTCTTGCAAAGAGATGGGAATTACTACCGTTGCTGTTTTTTCTGAAGCCGACAGAAACGCTCCGTTTGTCCGTTTTGCGGATGAAGCGGTTTGTATAGGACCACCACCTTCTTCTCAATCCTACCTGAACGGAAAAAAGATCATTGAGGTTTGTAAAAAATTAAATGTAGATGCCGTTCACCCGGGCTATGGATTTCTTTCGGAGAATGCTGCGTTTGCAAGAGCGGTGGTGAATAAAGGAATCCTTTTCATTGGACCTCCAGCCGAAGCGATGGAAATGATGGGCGATAAACTTTCTGCAAAAGTTACAGCGAAGAAGCATAACGTACCAATGGTGCCGGGCACGGAAGGATCTATTAAGGATATTCAGGAGGCGATTAAAGTTGCTAAACAAATAGGTTTTCCGATCCTTATTAAAGCCAGTGCGGGCGGCGGAGGAAAAGGAATGCGCATTGTTGAAAAGGAGAATGACCTGGAAGAAGAAGTAAAACGAGCCTCAAGTGAAGCGCAATCCGCTTTTGGAGACGGGGCTGTGTTTATTGAGAAGTATGTGGAGAAGCCGCGACACGTGGAGATACAGATCCTTGCTGACAAGCATGGCAATGTGGTTTATCTGTTTGAACGCGAATGTTCGGTTCAGCGAAGGCATCAGAAAGTGGTGGAAGAAGCGCCCTCTACTGTACTTTCTCCTGAGATCAGAAAGAAAATGGGAGAATGTGCTGTGCGTTTATCAAAAGCATGCGGATATGTGGGGGCAGGAACCGTTGAGTTTTTAGTCGATGCCAATAAAGAGTTTTACTTTCTGGAGGTAAATACTCGTTTGCAGGTAGAACACCCCGTTACTGAAATGATAACCGGAACAGATTTGGTAAAAGAGCAGATCCGTATTGCGCAGGGACAGAAACTTCCTTTCAAACAGGAAGACCTGAAGATCAGCGGACACGCCATTGAAGTACGCGTCTATGCTGAAGATCCTGCCAATAATTTTCTTCCGGATATAGGTACACTTACCGTGTATAAAGTGCCTCAAGGACCTGGCGTTCGAGTTGATGATGGTTTTGAGGAGGGGATGGATATTCCAATCTATTACGATCCGATGATTGCTAAACTGATTACTTACGGAAAAGACAGGGAAGAGGCCATTTTACGATTGATCCGGGCTATTGATGAATATAAGATAACCGGGGTTGAAACGACATTGCCCTTCTGTAAATTCGTTCTTCAGCACGAAGCATTCGTTTCGGGTAATTTTGACACTCAATTTGTAAGCAAATATTTTTCCCCTGATAAATTATTTTCTGAATCGGAAGACGAAGCTTTTATCGCTTCTTTGATTGCTGCTAGATTATTTTCGCCTTCTGAAAAAAGAGAAGAAGTAAAAACTGTTGCGTGCGCTCTCTCAAAATGGAAAAAGAACAGGCTTTCTGATGTTAAATAGCCTGAGTGGAATCCTCTGTTTTGCTTTTAATTACAATTTCTATATCTTTGTTGTAACATTTTAAACATTGCATCGTTCCATTCATGGCATAGTTCTTGAAATGTAAGCAACTCAATGACCCGATTTCTCAACATAACCCGCTTCGTTTACCCGGCAATTTTTCTTCTTTTGATAATTTCAACTGGAGGTTTTGCACAGCCATCACCGGACAATAAAATAATGGTTCCTTCTATTATTATTAACGGAGAAGAACTGCCTACATTGACTCTTAAAGAAGTACCTGTGGTGGCTAATAGGGTTTTTAAAAACCAAAAAGATCTGCTGGCTTATTTAAAACTAAAGAGGGATGTAAAGAAAGCGTATCCGTACGCAGTTCTTGCTTCTATTAAATTGAAAGAGTACGATGCCATTATGGCTAATATCCCTGAAAACAAGCGTGCCCCTTTCCTGAAAAAAACAGAACAAGAACTCAAAGACCAGTTTGAGGCAGATCTGAAAAACTTAACAATGAACCAGGGTAAAATTCTTATCCGCCTGATCAACCGAGAAACGGGGATGACCACTTTTAAAGTGATAAAGGATTATCGAGGAACCTTCTCTGCCTTCATGTGGCAGTCACTTGGACTTATCTGGGGTAATAATCTAAAGTGGAAATACGATCCATCCAAAGGAGAAGATATGCTCATTGAAGGAATCATCCAGGAAATTCAGGACAAAGAGGTTTAATTCTTTCTGAATCGGTCGGCCACTACCAGCTCTTTACTTCCCGCAACATACTTATAGAACCCGTTACCGGATTTAACTCCGAGGTGCCCTGCTGTTACCATGTTTACCAGAAGAGGGCAGGGCGTGTATTTGGAATTTTTAAATCCATCAAAAAGGACTTGCTGTATGGAAAGGCACACATCCAGACCTATAAAATCGGCAAGCTGGAGAGGTCCCATAGGGTGAGCCATACCCAGTTTCATCACCGTGTCAATTTCTTCGACACCGGCTACACCTTCATGCAACGTGTAAACAGCTTCGTTGATCATCGGCATTAAAATCCGGTTGGCGACAAAGCCGGGGGCATCGTTCACTTCTACAGGAATTTTTTTCAACCTGCGCGACGTTTCCATAATGATTCTCATGACAGCGTCAGAAGTGGATTCCCCGCGAATGACTTCTACTAATTTCATTAATGGAACCGGATTCATGAAGTGCATTCCGATTACCTTATCAGCACGTTTTGTTGCAGAAGCAATTTTTGTAATGGAGATGGAAGATGTATTGCTTGCAAGAATAGTTGCGGGTTTGCAAATTTTGTCGAGGTCCCGGAAGATTTTTAGTTTGAGTTCTGTATTTTCTGTTGCTGCTTCCACTACTAAACCTGCATTTTTCGCGCCAACTTCCATGTTAGTAAAAGTGGCGATGTTCTTCAGTATATTTTGCTTATCGTTTTCTGTGATATTTCCTTTCACAACCTGCCTGTCAATATTTTTTGTAATGGTGGCAATGGCTTTGTCTAAAAATTCCTGCTTGATGTCAACCAAAGCAACTTTGTATCCGAACTGCGCGAAAGTGTGAGCAATTCCATTTCCCATTGTTCCCGAACCGATTACTGTAATATTTTGCATAAAAATTATTTTTAGTTATTTATTCCGATGTCTTCTGGATTGATGAACCAGAAAGCAAAAGCAGCCAATGCAGAACCGGTGACAGTCCCGGCAAAATAGATCCAGCCATATTCAAACGGATTGCAAGAGCAAGTTCCTAAAAGTTTATCGATTACCATTGGTCCTAAGCCAACTGCCGGGTTAAAAGCACCTCCTGAAATTGGCCCTCCTGCAATTCCTATTCCTGTTAAAGTCAATCCGACAGCCAGGCCATAATAATTATTACCTGCTGATCTTTTTGAGATGGTAACGAAGAGGTAAACCAGAACTAAAATGAAAGTAAAGAGGGCTTCAACAAAAAGAGGCTTGACAATATTGATTGCCATATTCGGTCTGGGAATGCCGGAATTTCTTCCCCAGATCAGAAAATAACATAAGGCGCCGGTGCATCCGGCTATCAGCTGGACAAGAATATAGATCAACGATTCTTTGATGCTTATTTTCTTCAGGAGGAATACGGCCAGCGTGATCCCCGGATTAAAATGCGCTCCGGAGACGGGGAATCCCATATAAACAATAGCCGCGAGCAAACTGCCCACGGCTATTGGTGCTAGAAAATTACCATTTGTTAAGCAGAAAACCGCTACCAGAAAAAATGTTCCGATGAACTCGGTGATGTATTTTTTCATCAGGGGTCTTACTTGCTCTTTGAAAGATAACTGGCGATCCCTTCGTGCGTTGCTTTTAATCCTTCTTTTCCCTTGTGCCAGTCTGCAGGGCAAACTTCGCCGTTCTCTTCGTTGAACTGGAGCGCATCGATCATCCGGAGGGCTTCGTCTACATTCCGGCCAAGAGGCATATCGTTTACAATCTGGTGGCGTACGACCCCGTTCTTGTCGATAAGGAACAGCCCGCGGTAGGCAACGAGTTCTCCGGTTGCCTGCCAGGTTCCGTCAGGAAGAATAGCGAGGTTTCCTGAAAGCACATCGAAGCTTGCCGAAATCGTTTTATTCGTGTCTGCAACGATCGGATAGGTGATGCCCTGTATTCCGCCCATTTTCGCGCTGGTCTGCAGCCAGGCCCAATGCGATTGTTCTGTATCGGTTGAAGCAGCAACAACGGCTGTATTTCTTTTTTCAAACTCGCTGAGCTTGCTCTGAAACGCATGAAGTTCAGTTGGGCAAACAAATGTAAAATCCTTCGGATAAAAGAAAAGGAGCACATATTTCTTGCCCAGATACTGGTCGAGAGAGAAGTTCTCAACAAATTCTCCTCCGCCCACCACGGCTTTTGCTTTAAACGATGGGGCTTTTTTGCCTACTAGTACTGACATAATTGATTTATTTTATGGGGTTATTATTTTAGTAACTACGGCAAATATCTGTTAAAAATCATTTCAATGAAAAGTTGTTGGTCACTATTTTATATCAAAAAGAAATTAAATTTGCCAAAAATATCATCAACCTAATCCCCAAAATAGTATGGCAATCAAAATCGGACAAAAAGCACCCGGCTTCAATCTTCCTGACCAGGATAAAAACATGGTTTCTTTGGAAGGGTTGAAAGGTAAAAATGTTGTTCTTCTTTTCTTTCCCGACGCATTTACGGGCGTATGCACAAAAGAAATGTGCCAGACGCGTGACGAACTGACCTTTTATAATGGAATGAACGCTAAGGTGTTCGGTATTTCAGTTGACATGCCATTCTCTCTTGGAAAATTCAAAGAGCTGAACGGGATCACATTCCCTCTTCTTTCGGATTTTAATAAAGAAACTATTTCTGCATACGATATAAAGATTGAAGAATTTGTAGCCGGATTAAAGGGCGTTTCAAAACGCGCTTCATTCGTTATTGATAAAGAAGGGACAGTTGTTTTTGCAGAAGTACTTCCCAATGCCGGTGATTATCCGGATTTTGAAGGCATTAAGAAAGCGCTTGGGTCAATTAAATAGTGATCAGTGCCAGTGCCATTCCGGAAAGGATAACGGCTAGTTTTATAAAATGAAAACGGTGGTGTTCACTGCTTTCAAAAAGAATGGTTGTTGAAACGTGAAGGAAGATTCCAACCACTAGTGCCATCAGGTAATTTGAATAATGGGTGATCAGGTGCAGATTCCCTTCAAGCAGATTTCCAGCTAAGGATCCAAGGGGAGTCATCAGCGCAAAAATGAATAGCCAGATCAATGCGATGGATCTTTTCTGTCCCGATTGAAGGAGCATGCTCATCAGTGCAATCGCAATGGGGATGTTGTGAAGTACAATGCCTGTTGCCAGTGATTTTTTTGTCTCATTTAATTCTCCTGACAGGGGAATCCCTTCAATAAAAGAATGAACTGAAAGTGCAATCATAATGGCTATTGGAAATGTTTTCTCTTCATCTTTATGAATGTGAATGTGCCCGTGTTCGATCCCTTCTGAAAAATATTCAATAAGAATCTGGAGGAGAAAACCGCAGAGAATAAAAATTCCTGTTTTAATATTTTCCTGGGCATATATTTCAGGGATCAAATGAAGAACGGTGATGGAAAGAAGGTAGGCTCCGCTGAAAGCCAGAATCAGCTTAAGCGATTTGCCTCCTATTTTAATATACAATACGCTGCTTCCGCTTATTAGCGCTGTGAGGAAAACAAATAAATAAGTCAGATTGCTGGTCATTTTATCTTTTTTCCAATAAGTATCAACCGGTCAGATTTTGTTTCGTCAAAAGGGTTAAGGTTGTAGTCGCCAAACAAATGTACGACCGCCAGTCCATTTTGCCTGAAAAAGTTTTCAAGTTCTGTTTGGGCATAGGCTTTTACCTGTTCCCGGTAAGAGATTTTTTTTTTAGAATCAGAAACACTTATTTCTTTTACGAAACAATTGTTCCCGGTAAATCGTTTGATCTCAAATTTAACTTTTTTGCATTTTGAGCTTTCATGGCGGACCAGCTCCTTTTTTTCTTTAACGGAATTCATGAAATCGAGGACAAACCATCCGTCTTTTTTAAGTGCGATGGCCATCGACCGAATAGACTTGTTGTTTTCGGTATCCTTTTCAAAATACCCGAAGCTGGTGAAAAGACTCAGTACAACATCAAAATAATTTGTTCGGAAAATATTTCTGCTGTCATGGGTATAATAGTGCAGGTTTGTTGAACCCGATTTATTTGCTGTTAAAATGTTCTTTTCGCTGATATCAATACCCGTCACATCAAATCTTTTTTTAGCCAGGTAGCCTGCGTGCCTTCCTCTTCCGCAGCCGCAATCAAGAATTTTTTTTCCGGCCTCTAACTTCAGAATGGCAATAAGTTGATCGAGAAATAGCTTTGCCTCATCCGAACTTCTGTGTTTATACAAAAGGCAATAATATTCCGAGCCAAACCAATCTTCGATCCATTTTGTCATTGAGAAAAAATTATCAGTAAATTTGATAAATGCATTTAATTGGAAACTAATTCAAAGATAAAGTTCTTTATTTTTCTTGTTTGTGCAACATTATTTTCAATGCAATGTTTTTCCCAGCGAATTTCAAGAGAAAGCCCCGTTGTGAACAAGGCGAAAAACATTATTAAAGCAGCTGCCCCGATAGTAAAAAATGGCTATCAAAGGATTGAAAAAAGGTCAGGCACATTAAGAGCCATTAGCAGCTTAGTTGCAGAGGCAAACCCGGTAATGGATAAAGCGATCCCGATTATTAAAAATGGTTTCAAAATAGGAAAGAAAGTAATTTTGATTCTAAAGAAAGTTCTCAGATGACCAACCGAAAAATATTTTTCTCGCACCTTGCTCAAACATCGCCTGCACCTCCGGCTCTTGAAATCACAAAAGCAAAGGGAGTTCATCTCTACGGTACAAACGGTAAAAAATACATGGACCTGATTTCGGGGATCTCGGTGAGCAGTCTCGGACATGCGAATTCCAAAATAAACCGGGCGATCATAAAACAGCTATCGAAACATAGTTATGTAATGGTTTACGGTGAATATATTCAGGCTCCGCAGACCGCATACGCAAAACTTTTGACCAAATTTCTCCCCAAAAAACTGAATAATGTTTTTTTTGTGAATTCAGGAAGTGAAGCCGTGGAAGGAGCGCTGAAGCTCGCAAAACGTTTTACAGGAAGAATAGAAATTATTTCTTTTAAAAATGCATATCATGGCAGCACGCACGGTGCCTTGAGCGTAATGGGAAATGAACTCATGAAACAGGGATTCCGTCCATTGTTGCCGGATGTTAACTTTATGGAGTTCAATAACCCAGCTGATTTGGAAAGGATATCATCAAGGACTGCTTGTGTAATTATTGAACCTATACAGGGAGAAGCGGGAGTGATTCTTCCTAAAAATAATTTTCTGTCTAAGCTCAGAAACAGATGCACTGAAACGGATGCTCTTTTGATATTTGATGAAATTCAGACCGGCATGGGCAGAACCGGAAGTCTTTTTGCTTTTGAGCATTATAAAGTGATACCTGATGTGCTTTGCCTGGCTAAGGCGTTCGGCGGTGGAATGCCATTAGGCGCATTTATTTCATCCGAGGAGATAATGAGTACACTTTCTCAAAATCCATCCTTGGGGCACATTACCACTTTTGGAGGACATCCGCTGAGTTGTGTGGCCGGAATGGAAGCAATGAAACAAATTACAAGGCAGAAGGCAGAAGGCAGAAGGCAGAAGGGTCAGTTGTTTAAAAAACTTTTAGTTCATCCCTGCATTAAAGAGGTGAGGGGAGAAGGGTTGCTTCTTGCCGTTCAGTTTTCTAGTGAAGTAGAGAATAAAAAAATAATTTCAAAATGCATGGAGAAGGGAGTGATCACCGACTGGTTCTTGTTTAATCCATCCGCCATGCGGATTGCGCCTCCGCTGATCATTTCCGAGAAAGAGATCCGATATTCCTGTGAAATTATCCTTCAGTCCATTAGTTAACATTTATTAGGAATTTACCGGATGCCTTTTCGTTAACTTTACTTCGAAAATTTTCTTTCATGAATGTATTGATCGTTGAAGACCAGAAAGATCTTGCCGGGGAAATAAAAATATTTCTTGAAAAGGAAAACTATCTTTGTGATTTAGCCTTTACAGGAAAAATCGCTTCTGAAAAGATATTTGTAAATAATTATGATTTTGTCCTTTTGGATCTTGGTTTGCCCGACTACGAGGGATTGGATCTGCTTAAAGAATCCCGTGAATCAAACAAAGATTCTTCTTTTATAATTTTAACGGCCAGGGGCGATGTAGACAATAAAATCAAAGGACTTAATTTAGGTGCTGATGATTACCTCGCAAAACCGTTTTCATTACTTGAGCTTTTATCCAGGATGAATGCCATTACCCGGAGAAAACACGGATTAAAGAAGAACACTTTTGAGATCAAAGGATTTATAGTTGACATGCAGAAGCGGGCCGTTTATTTCAGTTCAAAGGAAATTCCGCTTACTAAAAAAGAATTTGATATCCTTTCTTACTTAATACTGCACAAGAACCGGGTTTTAACCCGTGTGCAGTTAACCGAACATTTATGGGGAGATGTGCTGGAAGAGAACTATGATTCCAATTACATTGATGTACACATAAAAAATCTCCGTAAAAAATTAGCTGTGTATTCTTCTTCGGATTGGATTGAAACCGTACGGGGAATTGGTTATAGAATAAATTCATGAAGCTTTACACCAAACTCGCCTTATTCAACACGATCTCAAAAGCATTGGTTTTTATTGCCTTTTTTTCATTCTTACCTATCATCGTCAAGCAAGTCGTATTCAATCATACGGATGAGCGGTTGCTGGTGATGAAAGAACGTGTTTTGGGAATTGTCAATCGGGTAGGCATTAGTACGTTTATTCAGGAAGAAGGCGACAGCAGTTACAGCAGTTACAATATTCTTAAAGAAGAATTTATTTCGCTGGAACCGGCATCGGATACCACGTCGCCCTTTCAGCGCATAGAAAACACGCAGCGTAATATTGAGAATTCAGTAGTGGATTACCGGGTTTTAAGTTACGTTTTCAAAATGCAGGAAAAAAATTATTTACTTGAAATAGGAAAGAGCACGGCTACCATTACGGAATTGGACCAGACAATAAAAAAATTCGCTTTATATGTATTGTTGTTAATTCTTACGATCACTGTTTTGATCGATGTCGGGTATGCAAAACAACTTTTAAAGCCATTTCAGCGGATCATTGAAAAAAAGCTGAAAGGGGTAAAACATCCTGCTGATTTTGATTTCAGGGAGATTCAAACCACGACTACCGATTTTAAATATTTGGATAAGAGCATCAATGAAATGATGGAAAAGATCAACGCCGCTTTTCAGCGGGAGAAAGAAATTACTTCAAATATTTCTCATGAGTTATTGACTCCGATCTCACTCTTGCAAAGCCGGCTGGAGAATATCATGTCCGACCCGTCAATTTCAGAAAATGCAGCTTTGAAAGTAATAGAATCGCAGAAAACACTGGTGCGGCTGAATAAAATCATTACCGCTTTTTTAATGATTGCGCGTATTGAGAATGAGCAATATCTTAAAGAAGAGGCTGTTAATATTAATTTGCTGATCAATGAGGTGATCGATGAAATAGAAGAGCGTTTTGAAGAGAAGCATATTAAGATTCAGATAAAGTACGATGCGGAATATGTATTTCAACAAGGTAATAAGAGTTTGCTTTTTACCTTATTTTTTAATTTGATCAATAATGCCATAAAATACAATGTGACGGAAGGCATGATCATTATTCATTCGAAGATAGAGAACGGGAAATTCAAGGTCGAAGTAAAAGATACCGGAATCGGCATTGATGCGGAACAGCAAAAGGTGATTTTTAATCGCTTCCGCAAGCATCAAAGCACCGACACGAGAAGTTATGGGCTTGGTTTACCCATTGTAAGGGCCATTGCGGATTTTCATGGTATTGAGATCGTTATCCTAGCGAATCAACCAAGAGGAACCTCCTTCGTTTTAATCTTTCCATGACGCGTTCCCTTCATCTTTTCTTCATCTTTTGTTTTAAAAAAAGGTTTTTTCCTTCATTGTATCTTCATTTAGGTTGCTCTATATTTGTATTGTAAATTAAAATGTACAACAACAAAAACAAAAAAACAAAATGAAAAAGTTAATGTTATTCGCAGTTGTTTCTGCTTTTGCAGTAAGCACTATGTTTGCTCAGCAATCAACAGAAAAAAAAGGAACAAGCAAACCTAAAACAGAAGCTGCTCCTGCAAAGAAAGACACCACTAAAAAAGCAGATAAGCCTGTAAAGAAAGTTCCTGCTAAGAAAAAAACAGAGGAAACAAAGAAATAAAAGAAAGTAATTTCTTTTGTTTGGTTTATGTTAAGCCCCGATCCGCCTAAGGCGGACGGGGTTTTTCATTTAATAACTCCCGGTAGAAAGCATGACAAGCGTACAGGCCTCCAATACTTCAATGCCTTTTTCTTCCAGTTTTTTTTCAAGCGCAGGGTTTTCTGCTCCCGGATTAAAGATCACCCTTGAAGGTTTTAGATTCAGGATGTAATCAAAATAGGGCGGTTGGTTTTTTTCTCCCACATATACAGTAACGGTATTCACATTTTTTATTTCAGGTAATCCGGTCTGGATAGTCACTCCATCGATCTCGCCTGGTTTTAAACCGACCGCTATAACCGGGTGGTTGTATTTCTTCAGCATCCGTACGGCACGATTTGAATATCGTTCAATATTTTCAGAGGCGCCTATCACCAAAGTGGTTTTCATAACTTATATTTCTTCAAAATAGTCCAGATCTTTTCCATACGTTTCTTCCAGGTTATAAAGTGCGATGAAAGCCAGTACCATCACGACCACACCGATTATTAACGCGGAGTTCCATAAACCGATTGCTTCAATCTTACCCATTCTTTTGAATGCAATTGCCATCAGGAAAGTTAATCCCCTTACAAAATTCGGAGCGGTTGTCGTAACGGTAGAACGCAGATTGGTTCCAAACTGTTCGGAAGCAGAAGTAACAAATACGGCCCAATATCCCTGGGCTATTCCAAGCAGAAACAGAACGGTATAGAAGAAAGTAACCGAGGCGTTGAACATGGAGAAATAAATTGCAATGAAGACCGTGAGCACGGAAAGTGCGATCAATAAAGCTTTTTTTCTTGACTTCAGCCACTGGCTGATAAGACCCGTAACAATGCTGCCGATGGACGCGCCTATGTAGTGATACATGATGGCAGCGCCTCCGATAATTACCCCCTGGATATTAAAAACTTTTTCTCCCAGCTGAGGTGAGAAAATTACAAGAATGCCGATCACATACCACACGGGTATGCCGATCATAATGGAGTTCAGGTATTTAAAGAATCTTTTTTTATTCGTGAATAAACTGATGAAGCTACCGCGTTTCACTTTTTCTTCTTTCATTTTTTTGAACATACCCGACTCGTAAACGGATACACGAAGGATGAGCAAAGCCAATCCCAGTCCGCCGCCTACATAATAGGCTTCTCTCCAGCCAAAATATTTAGTTACCAGGTAGCCCAGCACGGCTCCGGCAATCCCAACGCCTGAAACTAACGCAGTGCCGTATCCGCGGTGTTCTTTTGTCATTACTTCACTGACCAGTGTGATTCCTACACCCAGTTCTCCTGCCAATCCTATTCCGGAAATAAACCGGAGCACTGCATATTGGTTAAAGTCATGTATAAAACCATTGGCAAACGTAGAAGCGGAATAAATGAGTATGGTGAGAAATAAAGTGGATAGCCGTCCCAGTTTATCTCCAAGGATTCCCCAGATCATTCCTCCGATCAGCATCCCGATCATCTGGATGCCGAGCAGCGTAGCGCCCTGATCAATGATCATCTGGGGATCCGTGATGCCGATATCTTTCAGGCTGGGGTCTTTGACTATTCCAAATAAAATAAGGTCGTAGATATCCACAAAATAACCCAAAGCAGCAACGATAACAATTATGTTAAAAGGGTTTTTAGTGGCAAGCTTCTCGGACATGAATCAAAAATATGAAAAGTACTGATTGAATCGTTCGGATTCTCCCTTTTGAGAATACTATACCGACATTAAATAACAAACCCCGCTTTTGCGGGGTCTGATTTGATTTATCTGCGGAGGGAGAGGGATTCGAACCCCCGTTGGTTTTACCCAAGGCTGTTTTCAAGACAGCTGCGATCAACCGCTCTGCCATCCCTCCAGGTTGCTAAATTATTCCTTTTTCTTTTAGGTAGTTATAGCCATTGATTGTTTTAAAAAAGAATTCCCTTTTTACAGCTTCACCCCTTGTTTTATACTCTTCGAAATAATGTAAGACAAACGGAATTCTTCCTTTTGTAGATTTTTCTTTTCCATTGTTATGTCTTTTAATTCTATTTTCTAAATTGTTTGTTTGGCCATAGTAATACTTACCATCCTTTAAGCTTTTTAATATGTATGTATAAAACATAATATTAAGACCGGTGCGATTTTACCCCGACGGGGCAACCGCCTCCGTAGGAGCAAGTCTGCCATCCCTCCGATTGGCCCGCCAGTACCGAGAGGGTACGCTTCGGGCTGGCAAAAATATAATTTTCTTCCCTTCAGGCAACATTAATCCACTTACTAAATAAAATGAACCACCTGCTCACTATGAAAAGGAGTGAGCATAATTTTTGATACTTTAGCCTAAACTATCTCAAATGAAAAAAGTTTTTGCTTTTATGCTGTTTGTCTCTACTGGAGTAAACGCCCAGATTAATGCTTATTTTTCTCATTGTGCCTTCAATACGCCAGATAATAAACCTTATGTAGAAACGTATCTTTCTGTCTTTGGTAATTCAGCTTCGTTCGTAAAAAACAGTGCAGGAAAATATCAGGGGAAGGTGGAAGTAGGCACGATCTTTTCACAGAACGGACAGATCAAAGCATCTAAAAAATACATCCTGATGAGCCCGGAGTTAAATGATACGCTTAAGCGGCCCAACTTTATTGATCAGCAGCGATTTTCACTTGAAGCAGGTGAGTATGAATTTGAACAAATGATCACCGATAAGAACATCAATGGAAAAACATTTTCTGTAAAGAAAAAGATCACAATCGACTTTCCGTCTAATAAGATCAATATCTCTGACATAGAACTGCTGACCTCTTTCATAAAATCAGATGTGCAAAGCGCAGTTACAAAAAACGGGTACGATCTGATTCCCTATATGGCTGATTTCTATTATCCGGAAGATGTAAATGAGATTTTATTTTATGCAGAAGTTTACAATACAAAAACACTGCTTGGTGAGAACGAAAAATACCTCATGAATTATTACATTGAAGGATATGAGAACAAGAAGATGCTTTCTAAGTTCACGGCGTTTAAACGCGAAACGACAGGCGAGGTCGGCCTTCTTTTATCAAAATTTAATATTTCAAACCTTCCGAGCGGCAATTTTAATTTAGTAGTTGATTGCAGAAACAAGAACAATGAACTTGTTGCTCAAAAGAAAGTTTTCTTTCAACGCAAGAATCCCAATGCAAAAATGGATATGGCAGATCTGTCCGGCGTAACGATCGAGAATACGTTTGCTTCCCGGATAAACGGCAAAGACACGCTTGCTGATTTTATTAAATCATTACGTCCCATTGCTTCCGAATCCGAAAAAGACTTTATTAATACCCAGCTTAAACTGGCGGATACAAAATTAATGCAGCAGTTCTTTTATAATTTCTGGCAGTCCAGAGCGGCACTTACACCGGAAGAAGAGTGGACTAAATATTACCAGCTGGTTAAAGCAGTGAATGCAAAATTCGGGACTTTTAATTACCGGGGATATGAAACGGACCGTGGAAGGATTTTCCTTCAATACGGAGCTCCTGATAAGCGGGAAGAAGCACCCAGCGAACCCAACGCGTATCCTTATGAAATATGGTTGTATTACAAATTAGTAGATAAGAGCAAATTAAATCCGAGCCAGACAAATAAGCAATTTGTTTTTTACAGCAGGGACCTGGTAACCAACAATTACCAGATACTTCATTCAGATGCCCTGGGCGAAACGCATGATGCAAACTGGGAAATGAAACTTCATGCGAGAACGGTGCAGTCGAATGATTTTGAGAAAAAAGATGCGCCGGAACACTATGGCGGCAACTCCCATGATACCTTCGGGAATCCCAAATAACTTTTACTGCCTTAGAGATCAAAAATGAAAGTCGCCATCGCCATCCTTAACTGGAACGGGAAAGCTCTTCTTGAAAAATTCCTTCCTGCCGTGATCGAACATTCTTCCGGTTGGGCTGAAGTTTTTGTGATCGATAATGACTCAACGGATCATTCTGTTGATCTGGTGAAGGAGAAATTCCCTTCTCTAAAGATCATCCGGAATTCAGTTAACGGAGGCTATGCAAAGGGATACAACGATGGCCTGAAAAATATTCCTGCCGAGTATTTTGTCTTGCTTAATTCCGATGTGGAAGTGACTTCCGGTTGGATCAACCCGGTTATTGCGCTTATGGATGCGGATCCCCTAATAGCTGCCTGCCAGCCGAAACTTTTGAATTACAATGTTCGTGATGAATTAGAATATGCAGGCGGCGGCGGCGGATTTATTGATAAGTGGGGATACCCGTTCTGCCGGGGAAGGATATTCGATTCATTTGAAAAGGATGAAAGCCAATACAACAATACAACCGAAATATTCTGGGCAAGCGGCGCCTGCATGTTTGTCAGGGCAAAAAGTTTTTTTGATGCCGGCGGCTTTGATGAAGACTTCTTTGCGCACATGGAAGAAATTGACCTGTGCTGGAGAATGCGTAACCTGGGGAATAAGATCTTTTATTGCGGGAACTCGCGGGTATATCATGTTGGAGCCGGAACACTTGCCAAGATGAATCCCCGTAAAACATTTTATAATTTCAGGAATAATCTTTTTCTTATTACAAAGAACCA
>JAHEYJ010000231.1 GCA_023251675.1 Bacteroidota bacterium | reverse complement strand
AAGCGCCGGCGTGCCGCTGTTCATGGAGGTTACCAAGGTGGAAAAATCGTAATTCGTTCCCGGGTTAACCGCAATGGTCTGGCACCATACACTGACCCCGGCTGTGACGGCGCCATTTACGATCATCATATTTCCAGAACCGGACGTATGGTCCGGGCAGGAACAATAGCCCCCGTTGTAAAAACTCGGATCATTATCAACGGTGTAATAGCCTTCCGGGCTCAGGCAGTTGGGCCAGAAGCAATAGCTGTAACTGCTTGAAAAACCGGAGTTGCCTCCGCTGAAATTACCGTTATTCACCAACTCCACTCCTGAGATGACACAGGAAGAACTGGTAACCGATACAGAATAATTTCCGGCAGCCAGGTTTGAAACGGAACCGTTCGTGCCCCCTGTTGACCATTGATACGTATACGGCGCTGCTCCTCCCGTAACATTGGCATTTGCCGAACCGTTGTTGGCTCCATAGCAGGAAATATTTGCCGGGGTGACCGCAACCGTGCATTGTGAAAATGCCTGAAGACCATACCCGGAAAACAAAAAAAGAAATAAATAGTGTATTGATTTTTTCATTGTGTAATTTTAGCAGCAGGGCTGAACCGGGTTTCCGCAGTTCTATTTTACATGAAGCAGCAGATCACAATCACAGAACTTATCCCGGCAGAACGTACGCGTAAAGATAAAAACATATTGCGCACAAACACAACCTGATTACTGCACAGCCGCCAACCGTCCCTTCGAGTGTTCTGGCTCTGCAAAACGTATCGAGAAGCGACCGATGATAAACTTTTTTTGCTCTTTCTCTCTTCGCACTGGTTCTCGATACCTGCCTGACGGCAGGCAGGCATCCCGATGAATCGGGACTACTCGAACGGACAGCCGCCAACGGTCACATCGATGTCCGACGAAGGAGGACGTATCGGCAAGCTCAGGACAGGCTAAGTCTCAGACGCGCGTCAGCGGGTTCCCGATACATCCCGATGCAACATCGGGAAATCCTTTGGAGGATTTGCAATCCCGGCCAACCGGGATGCATTATCGGTTTTTTTTATTCCTTTTCTTTTTCCCTTTCGCATTGACATACATTATGGCGATCATTATGGCGATCAATAACACCACGACAAATAATCCCAGCCCAAGTACCATTAAAAAAAAATTTAAAGATTCATTCATTTTATCTTTACCTCTATTGGATATAAATATTATTTTTTATTTCCCTTTCCATCTTTTTTTGCTGCTGCCTTATACCGCTCAAATTCCACCTGCACCTTTATTATTACGAGTGATGCGTAGCTTAAATTTTCAAGCTGCTTGTACTGTATAGCAGCATTGTGCTTTCGGATATAGTTTATTAAATCTTCCCTCGTCATTATCTGGTTTTTAATGATGATAGACAAACATTTTTATTCCTAAAATAATCAGAACGCCGGCAAATATTTTTCTTAGCGTATCCTCAGAAATACCAATAGCGGTAATACTTCCTAAATAACCGCCTATTATAAAACCGATACAAATCATCAGGGCCGTTCGAACATCTACAAATCCCTCCCTGTAATATCTCCAAACGGCAAGTATTCCGATTGGCGGAACCAATAACGCCAGTGTAGTTCCCTGCGCCAGGTGCTGGTGGAACCCGAAAAATAAAATAAGTGCCGGAACAATAATTACTCCGCCCCCAATCCCAACAAGACCGCTGAAATAGCCGGCCGTTATGCCTACGGCAAACAGCCCAATGATTGTTATTAATGACATCCTGTTATTATTTTTTAAATTCATTTTAATTTGTTTCTGAACATGGTTTCTTCCGCAATGAAAACCCAGCGAGGCAAAGCCCTGAAATGAAAATGATAATTGCAATGAATGTGGCCTGCTTAAAGTGAATGTTAAAAAAATGGTACTCGCTGTCAATGCGTATTTTTTCAATGAAAAATCTCTCCGCCCCGTTTGCAATGAGATAAATGGAAAAGAGCAATCCTGCCTTATGAATTTTTTTTCTTATACTCCATAAAAAAATAAAAAGGACGGAACACATGATAATTTCGTACAGCGGTGTCGGGAAAACGGGGGTTGCAAGCATGTGGGAATATTGATTTGTGCAACCTGCAATAGGGATCCCTTCATTCATTACATTGTGAGGATAGTTATATGCCCAAAGCCAGTCGGGGAGAAAACTCATCCGGTCAGGTTTCGGTGAAAGGTTATCACACCCCCAATCTCCATCACCCGCCAACTGGCAGCCGATTCTACCGGTTGCATAGCCCAGCATGAGCGCGGGCGCAGCCGCGTCAAGCAAATGAATTGTCTTTATTTTCTTTTTGCCGGTATAAATTATTACGGCAATGCTGCCAAAGATCAGTCCTCCGTAAAAAGTTAAACCGCTGAAAGAAAATAATGTTTCGATAGGCGCATATAAAAATTCATCGGGGTATTCAAGAATGGAAAATATTCTTGCCCCGGCTGCTCCAAAAATAACAGCGATCAGCATCATTGTACGGACGGCCTGGTAAGGATGAATCTGATTTCCTTTTTTATCGGAGAAAGGGCGGATCTGTCCATCTTTTTCTTTTCTCTTTAATTCAAGCTTTAAGAAAAATGCGCTGGCCAGGAATGAAAGCGCAATAAAAATTCCGAAAGTGGCGAAGGGGATCGGAATATCCATTCCGAATAAATCTTTTATGAGGTATGAAAGTGTTGGATACATTTCTATAAATGGGTTTCTGGAATGCTTTTAAAAAAGCATTCGGGATCGTTACTTTCTGCCGTGAGATACGCTTTAAAATAAGGCCTTACCTCTATTCTTGCTGCGAACCTGCTGACACTACAGTTAATAACAACCCCTCGTCTTTTCATGATCAAATTATAAACAGCACTAAACGCCTGAGCGCAAGTTTTAAATGAATAAATAAATCAGTTGGATCTTCAGGAAACTAAAATGGCCGGGGGGCCCCGCTTTTCATTGCTGAAAAAGAAATGGAAAGAGCAAAATGACAGGGAAGGGAAAAGCAACTTCTTGCTGATCACATGAACACAGAAAGGATCTTCATCAGGCGGGGAATAACGCTCCGTTTCAATGGCCCTTGGCTTGCTTTTCTTGTTGGAAAAACCCGTTTTTACTGCGGCCCTGGAACGCTCAACATTAAAATTAACACCCGGAAATCTTTCGCTTAACGTGTTTTTGTTTTGGGTAAGCCCGGAAAGTTGTTGTAAGGCAAATACCTGTTCTGCCTTCGGATGGATTTGTTTTAAACCGAACCACGATAGAAGAATAAGTATGCAGACAATTTTTCTCACAGCAGCAAAGATACAATTTTATTTTAGGGGCCCGACTTTGTGACTTGCCTGCGGTTGGCTTCACAGGCAGGTACGCTTCACTACTCGAACTGACAGCCTCCCACCGTCACTTCGAGTTCCAGCGCTTCGCTGGAGTATCGAGAAGTGACGGAGGAAAAATTCACTTCGCACTTGTTCTCGATACGGTCTGATCAAAGCATCAGCCCTACTCGAACTGACACAGCCACCAACGGTCACTTCGAGTTCCAGCGCTTCGCTGGAGTATCGAGAAGTGG
>JAHEYJ010000009.1 GCA_023251675.1 Bacteroidota bacterium | reverse complement strand
TCATTTGCCAGTCATGAACCGCTTAATGATTCTTTTGAATACTTTTTTTCTATTTGCGTTTTCATTTTCGCAAACTGAAGTCAGCTCTATCCGGTTTGGCTCCGGGGGCGGTTTTACAGGAAGTGAAACCGTTTATTCTATAGATCAATCAGGGCAGATCTTCAATATTCACGAAACTCTGGATGGTAAAAACAACACCTTTTTGAAGTTTGTCGGTAAGAAAACGGCTAAACCGTTTTTTCAGCAGGCAAAAGAACTTCAGGACTATCATTATAATTCTCCTGCGGACACCTATTCTTTTATCGAATTCCGAGGCGCTGAATCGTTCAATAAGATCGCCTGGGGCGATTCAGCAAAGGTGGACGCCCGTGTTTTATCCATGTATAATAATCTGATGGCACTTATCAATTAATCTTTATGAAAAAAATCACACTTGCTTTTTTTATTTTTTCTACATCTTTTCTTTTCTCGCAAAACAAAGACTCCGCATGGATCGTAACTAATTATTATAAAATTGAAAAAATGATCCCGATGCGGGACGGTATAAAACTTTTTACATCCATTTACATTCCAAAAGATTCTACCGCAAAATATCCGATCATGATGCAACGGACGCCTTATTCCTGCGCTCCTTATGGAAAAGATAAGTTCAGAAATGTGTGGAGCCGGAATACCAAAATCTATTTTTTACAGAAATACATTATGGTCTTTCAGGATGTACGCGGGCAATACATGAGCGAAGGAGTATACGAAGATATTCGCCCTTTTATCAAAGACAAGAAAACAAATAAGGATGTAGATGAAGCAAGCGATACGTATGATGCCATTGACTGGCTGGTAAAAAATGTTCCTTCGAATAATGGCAACGTAGGAGTCAGCGGCATTTCATATCCCGGATTTTATTCTACCATGGCAGCCCTTTCCGGACATCCTGCTTTAAAAGCCGTAGGACCGCAGGCACCCGTCACGGACTGGTTCCTGGGTGATGATGTGCATCACAACGGTGCTTTCTTTTTGATGGACTGCTTTAGTTTTGATTACTCCTTTGGAGTTCCTCGTCCAAAACCAACCACGGAAGACGCTCCTGATTTTCATTTTCCAACTCCGGATAATTATGATTTTTTTCTTCGCGAAGGAACGGACGCAAACCTCACTAAAAAATACATGGGTGACACGATGAAATTCTGGAACGATGAAATGAACCATTCCAATTACGATGCATTCTGGAAAGCACGCACGCCGCTTCCCTATCTTACGAATGTAAAACCTGCGATCCTCACCACCGGCGGTCTGTTTGATGCCGAAGATTGCTGGGGAACCTGGAACACATACAAAACAATTGAAAAACAAAGCCCGAATGCAGTTAACAAAATCTGCATCGGCCCCTGGTTTCATGGCGGATGGGCGCGCGGTGATGGAAGTCATTTAGGAAATGTTCAATTCGGGAAAGGCGTTTCAGATTATTATTATAAGAATGTTGAGATGCCGTTCTTTAATTATTACCTCAAAGGAGAAGGAACCGATAACCTGCCGGAGGCAACAATTTTTGTGACCGGAGAAAATAAATGGAGAACTTTTTCAGTATGGCCGCCGAAAGAAATCGAGATGAAACCTCTTTACTTAAATGAAATGAGCGCACTGCGATTTGTAAAACCTATCTTGTCTTTGAAATTTTCTGAATATGTGAGCGACCCCAACAAACCGGTTCCTTACACAGAAGATGTTCATCTCCGCCGTACACGCGAATACATGACCGATGACCAGCGATTCGCTTTACGCCGTCCGGATGTATTGGTTTTTAAAACGGATATCCTGAAAGAAGACGTCACGATAACAGGGCCCGTGATCGCAGATCTGTTTGTCAGCCTCTCCACTACGGATGCTGACTTCATTGTTAAGATCATTGATGTTTTTCCGGATGACTTCAAATATACTGACAGCACCGCAAAAATCCTAAATCCCAAATCCCTAATCCCCAATTCCTACCCCATGGGCGGCTACCAAATGCTGGTACGCGGCGAAGTGATGCGCGGCAAATTCAGAAACGGCTTTGAAAACCCCGAACCTTTTACTCCTGATAAAGTTGCTGAAGTAAAATACACCATGCCCGATGTAGCGCATACATTCCAGAAAGGTCATCGGATCATGGTGCAGATCCAGAGCACCTGGTTTCCGCTCGTTGACAGAAACCCACAGCAGTTCACGGATATTTACAAATGCGAGGAAAAGGATTTTGTAAAATCCACCATCAAAGTTTACCACGATGCCATGCATGCGTCAAATATATTGCTCCCGGTTTTGAAGAATTGAGTTTTTTTTTTAAAAGCTTATTTTCCCAGCATAAAACTCGAAACAGAATATGTAATCACATTTTGTATATTCGTCCCGGTTATGGTCACACAAATCACAAAAGGAGTCAAGATCACGGTCCGCACCCAGTTTCAACCGGTGCATTCGCGTCCGGAGATGCGGCATTTTCTTTTTACGTACCGGATTATGATCGAAAACAGAAGCGAATATACCGTGCAGATTTTAAGACGGCACTGGTTCATTTTTGATTCCAACGGTGAGCACAGGGAAGTGGAAGGTGATGGTGTGGTCGGGCAGCAACCTGTTCTTACCCCCAATGAGATTTACGAATATGAATCCGCTTGCAACTTAGTGACCGATATAGGAAAAATGCGCGGCGTGTACCAAATGATCCGAATTATTGATAAAGAAAATTTCTTGGTCGAGATTCCTGAATTCAAATTAATTGCTCCGCAGCGACTCAACTAAAAACATTTCTACATTCCAAACTTTGCAAACTTTCTAAACCTTCTTAACTAATAAATATGGCAAACGGCGTTTTCAAAATTCCAGTAGCGGTTAACGAACCCATCAAACAATACGAACCCGGATCCATTGACAGGGAAAAGCTGAAGCAGACCATCAAGGAAATGCGCTCCCAGGTCATTGATGTTCCGATGTACATTGGCGACAAGGAAGTGCGCACCGGAAAAAAAATCGCCCTCACCTGCCCTCACGATCATAAACATATTCTCGGCTATTATCACAAAGGCGATAAGACCCATGTAAAGCAGGCCATTGCTGCGGCGATGAAGGCAAAAAAGAAATGGATGGAAATGCCGTGGGAACACCGCGCTGCCATTTTCCTGAAAGCAGCCGAACTTCTTGCAGGACCGTATCGATATAAAATTGTTGCAGCAACGATGCTGGGACAATCAAAAAATGTTTTCCAGGCTGAGATCGATGCAGCATGCGAAAGCATTGACTTTTTACGTTTCAATGTTAAGTACATGACCGAGATCTATAATCAACAGGTTGATTCAACTTCTGCCATGTGGAACCGCCTTGAATGGCGTCCGCTGGAAGGTTTTGTTTTTGCCCTCACTCCTTTTAACTTTACTGCAATTGGTTTGAACCTCACCACTTCCTGCGCGATGATGGGAAATACCGTTGTGTGGAAACAATCCAACTCGTCAATTTATTCTGCCTATTATGTAATGGAAGTTTTCCGCAAAGCAGGAGTGCCTGCCGGCGTGATCAACTGGATCCATTGCGGAGGCGCTGACACTGCCGATGTCGTTCTCAACTCCCCCGACTTCGGCGGAATTCACTTCACCGGATCTACGGAAGTTTTCCGCAGCATCTGGAAAAAGATCGGAGAGAATATTCCTATTTACAAGTCCTATCCAAGAATTGTCGGCGAAACGGGCGGAAAAGATTTTATCATCGGCCATAGATCCGCTGATCCGAAAGTGCTTGCTACGGCGATCCTGCGCGGAGCGTTTGAATTCCAGGGACAAAAATGCTCTGCTTGCTCACGCGCTTACATTCCTTCCAATCTTTGGAAAGAAGTGAAAAAAATATTTGAAGATGACATTGCTTCCATGAAAGTCGGACCGGTGGAAGATTTAGGAAACTTTATAAATGCCGTAATTGATGAAACTGCTTTCAACACGATCACATCGTATATCGATCGCGCGAAGAAAGATAAAAAAGAAGCACAGGTCATCATCGGGGGAAATTATGACAAGAGCAAAGGCTATTTCATTCAACCGACGATCATCCTGGCAAAAAACCCTGCTTACCGAACCATGTGCGAAGAAATTTTTGGTCCGGTTCTAACCGTTCATGTGTATGATGAAAATAAATTCGAGAAGACACTTGACCTGGTGAACACCACTTCTCCTTACGCGCTTACCGGGGCCATTGTTGCACAGGACCGAGAAGCAATTGTGCTGGCAGAAAAAAAACTCGTTAATGCAGCCGGCAACTTCTACATCAACGACAAATGTACCGGAGCTGTTGTTGGACAGCAGCCATTCGGCGGCGCTCGTGCTTCAGGAACCGACGACAAAGCCGGACACATGATCAATCTGCTGAGATGGGCCGCACCAAGAACGATCAAAGAACTTTTTGTACCTCCGACAGACTATCGGTATCCGTTCCTTCTGCCGGATAAGAAATAACATTAAAGAATTGTTTGCCACTAAGTCACAAAGACACTAAGCATCACAAAGCCCCGATAACTGTGAGAATTCTTAGAGAGCCTTTGTGCCTTCGAGTCTTGGTGGCAAAGTTTTTTTTATTCAGCAATTAATTATTTAATCCTCCATGAAACAACTGACCACCACCCTCGCCTGTTTTCTTTTCTATTCCATCTGCTTTTCACAAACACAATCGCTTTCCAACGATACGATGCACTGGTCGGAAAGCAAAAAATTAGCATGGACCGACTTCAAGGGAAAAGAAGTTAAAGGCGCAGAAAAAGCACAGCAGTCACTGATGGCAATGACGGCAAGTTTCACCAAAGGAAACCCGCTGAAGCCAACTTCAACTATTGTTGTCACGGCATTTGACAGAAAAAAATCATGGGTTTCTGCCTCTGCAAGAACTGAACAGGAATTAAGATATTACCAGGTGATGTTTGACATTTACGAACTGCATTCGCGCATGCTGCGGAAAGAATTCAAAGGAACAAAACTAGGGCTCGATCCCAATAAGATCTTCCAGGAAAAATACAGCCTCGCCATTGCGGACCTGGATGAACATGTGAGAACCTACAATGAAGAAACCAAATCAGGAGCCGACAAAGCTGCTTTAGACAAATGGGATGAGCAGATAAAAAAGGATCTGATATCGCTGGAGGATTTTCGGTTTACAAAATAAAAGCATGAAAAGAATTCAGAAAGCATACCGGATAGACAGCACACCATCAAGAATGCTGTCGTCCTGGCTTTTCAGATCGAAGAACGGCCGGTAATCGAGGCCGATAGTAAAGGGTATTTTAGAAAAATAATATTCAAATCCTAATGTTCCAACAATACCGATCATACTGTACGTTCGGTTTTCGCGATTCAAACCAAGATAATCCCTGTAATTTGATCCATTGTAAAATCCAAAACGCGGACCTCCCCCGAAGTTCCAGAAGAAGCCGGGGCCTTTTGCTCCGGTCGCAATGCATATCTCATATAACGGGGTAATTGAAACGCCTTTCCACCGGGTGCCAACAACCAATTCGACAGCGCTTTCTTCAGCGATAAAACCTTTTACGGTCAAACCCGGGTTCAGGCTGCCACAAACCCCTACTCCAAAATGGTACGGCCCTTCAATTGACCTTCTTGTTTTGAACAAGCAATTATTTCTAAAACTATTTATTGGGCTGTTGGTGTTATTGCCAGGATTTTCTTTAGAGAACAATCCGGGCGCAAAAAAAAACTGATGAAAAAATATTGAAAGAAGTACTATTCTACGGTTTGTTTTCATTGGCAGTTATCGAACGAAAAGAATCTTTTTCTGAAAAGCAAATTTAAGCTATTGGCTTGATTGCCGCTTTTATTATTTCAAGAAAATCTTTCGCGTTGAGTGAGGCCCCGCCTATCAATCCTCCGTCGACATCGGGCTGAGCGAAAATCATTTTTGCATTCTGAGGATTGCAGCTTCCTCCATAAATAATGGAAATATTTTCAGAAACATCATTTCCAAATTTATCTGCAATTACTTTTCGAATGTGGTGATGCATTTCCTGCGCCTGTTCGGGTGCAGCGTTTTTTCCTGTTCCAATTGCCCAAACCGGTTCATAGGCGATCACCACCTCTTTTACCTGGTCGGCATGAAGATGAAACAGGCATTCTTCCAACTGGCGGGAAACCGTTTGGAATTCATTACCTGTTTCTCTTTCAGAAAGTGTTTCTCCCAGGCAGCAGATGGGCGTGATTTTATTTTCAAGGGCACGTTCAATTTTTTTACCGATCACATGGTTGGTTTCTCCAAAAAAAGTACGGCGCTCGGAATGCCCGGTGATCACGTAATCCACATTGATGGACTTTAACATGGAAGCAGAGATCTCCCCGGTAAAAGATCCGCTCTTTTCAGATGAGCAATTCTGGGCGGCCACTTTTACTTCCCATGCCTGCAGCAGCCCGCAGGCATCGGATAACAGGATAAAGGGAGGCGCAACAACGATATCCGGCAATTTTATCCCTGCGTCTTCAAAAATACTTTCTTCGATCTCGATCAGGTGAAACAACTCCATGATCAGATCCATTCCCTCCTGGTGGGTTAAGTTCATCTTCCAGTTGCCAACGACTATCTTTTTCCTCATTAAACTATTTTTTTATCTACTAATTTAGTACCGGGTACGAATGTACAAATTACTGAGATGTATTCATTTCGGCAACAAACTATTGCAGTCTTACTCTCGGATCAAGAATGCCATAAACAATATCCACAACGATATTAATGATCACATAGATAAACCCGATCACCAGAACGCCTCCCATAATAATAGGCAGGTCCTGTTTGTCAAGTGCATTTACAATCTCCGAACCGATACCCCTCCATCCGAATACGTATTCAACGAACACAGCGCCTGCCATCAGCCCGGCAAACCATCCTGAAATTGCCGTCACTACAGGGTTAAGGGAATTTTTCAACGCATGCTTGAAAATAATGGCATAGTAACTCAACCCTTTTGCAGTAGCGGTCCGGATATAATCCTGCGATAAAACATCCAGCAAAGAACTCCGGGTCAGCTGAACAATGATGGCGAGCGGGCGGATGCCAAGTGTCAGCGCCGGAAGAATAATATTTTTTAAAGAAAGATGTTCCTCCCCGTAATCATCAATAATAAATAAACTTCCCTCATTGTTTAACCCGGTTCCGGGAAATAGGATATAGTGATTGATGAAAGGCACCACATTCCATGCACGGTTTATTAAATACCCGGCCATCCAGACAAAAAAACCAATCAATCCGAAAACAAAAAATTTCTGAATAACAAAATCACGGAGTTTGCCATTCAGTTTCTTCTTTTTCTTTTCATACAATCCCATTCCGATCCCGTAAATTATTCCGGCCATAAAAAAAACAAGCATGATCGTAGGAAACGGAAATTCTTTTGACCAGAGGTAACCAAATGTCATAGCGACAATAAGCCCGACATAAAAAGAAGGCCCGGACATACCCAACACCGCAAAGAAAAGCGATCCCGAATCAAGCCATGTTCCTTTTCTTACCGCGGCCAGGATGCCCAGCAGAATTCCGATGATGGAGGCAAAGATCATGGCGGCAATAGCCAAAACGGTCGTTTCAGGAAGTGTATCTGCAAGAATATCTGACACCGGCCTCCGGGTAATATAGGAGCGTCTTAAATAGGGTGTCTTCAGCACGAGTTCTTTCGATGAGGAAATTGGAAACAGTTTTAAAACGGAAGGGTATTTCCTTTTATCGAGATAAAAAGAACTTTGTGTGTTTTTAGTTTCATGAACCGATAAAAAAGAAATGTCGTTCAGGTATAACAGGTACTGAACAAAGACAGGTTTGTCTCTGCCGATATCTTTGTTGATGGCATCGATCTGTTCCTTATTGGCGCTCTGACCGAGCATCATGCGTGCCGGGTCGCCGGGCAAAACATTAAAAAGAAAAAATACAACGGTGATGACTCCCCACATGACCAGGAAACCATAAAATATCCGATTAGCTATGAATCTTCCCACAAATTAAATTTAGAATTAAAAATTAAAAATTAAGAATCGAATACAATCACGATCGGCTGGTTTTTCAAATGAAAAAATAAATTTTCTATTCTTCATTTTTTAAAATATTTTTCTTTCACATCCGTAAATGAAGGGAAAGAATGATAATGCCACATATCCATCACCGTTCCTTTCTTCAATAACATTAATCCGGGATTAGAACGGATCATCGTTTTCAAAGTTGTTTGATCCGTAAGGTAAAAATCCATATCGGTTCCTGTTGCCTTTTTAAAGGATTCTATTCTATCGGAAGAAGCCGTCAGACAAATGAAAGGAACCGTATCCTGCCTGCAAAGCTTTGCAAAGTCATTTATTTTTCCGAAAATATCTTTATTGGTCTTGTCCAGGTCATAGGCTACCAGAAAAAAATAATAATCATTGTAATTAAGGATTGCTTCGGTATAATCATTCCCGTCTTTTGCAGAAACAAGACTGAAGTCGTGAATGGCGGGTTCATCTCCTTTGCGGATCAATTTATCATGGCGGTCGACAAACTTACAAGTGGAATCAATTGTTTTCAGCTGCTCTGTCGTAAGTTCGAATTGCTTCCCGGCCTTTTCATAAACAAAGGTCATCACGACGCTGTCGCATTTGGCATTGGGAGGCAGCTTCATTCCTTCCAGGATGTTTTTCCCAATGGCATAAGGGCGAAAATCTTTTATGGGCAGGTAATTGTAGGTATACAGCGGAAATCCAAAAGAACCGGCCAGGAAAATAAATACAATAATATTCTCCAGTTTCTTTCCGAACAGCGGCCGGAGATGATCTTTTCCGAAAAACATCAGAACGGTCATAACGAGCATAATACAATTGTTCGTGAATTCCTGCCAGGGTGTCATTTTGATCGCATCGCCAAAACATCCGCATTCACGTACTTTATCGAAATAGCCGGAATAGAAATTGAGCGAAGCAAAAAACACGATCATCAGCAGCAATAACGTGAGCGTAAGTTTTATCCTTGCACCCAGTAAAAGCATAATGCCCAGCAGCACTTCAAACGCACACATGATAACAGAAATAGAAAGGGAAAAAGGAATCATCCAGTCCGTTCCGAAGATCTCAAAATATTCGTTCAGCTTATAGGAAAACCCGATCGGATCGTTCGCTTTGATCAGACCCGAAAAAATAAATAATGCGCCAACAAAAATTCTGAAAAGTTGTATTAAAAAACGCATATCGGTTTAAAGTTGCCGGTTAATTGTTTTGGTTTTGAGGTTTTCAGTTTTCGTCTCCAGCATTTTAACTATAACTATTAACTATTGAACTACAACTAATAACTAATAACCACTAACCAATAACTAAAATCATGTTGTTTGATGTTCTTTCTCTCCCAGTTTAATCAAAGCAAAGATCGCGTAGTTCATGGTGTCAAGATAATTTGCATCAACTCCTTCTGAAATAATAGTTTTTCCCTTATTATCTTCTATCTGTCGAACACGCAGCAGTTTCATCAAGATCAGATCCGCAAATGAACCGATCCGCATATCGCGCCAGGCTTCTCCGTAATCATGATTTTTGTTCTCCATCAATAACTTTGCCTGTATAGCAAATTTGTCGAACAGATTACTGGTTTCTTCAACGGATATATCATGGCGCGGATCGTTCTGCAGTTCCAGCTGGATCAATCCGATAATGGAATAATTCACAATGCCGATGTAATCAGAACCAATATCCTCTTTTACTTTTTGAGTACCTTTATCGTCAATGGTGCGGATACGCTGCGTTTTGATGAAGATCTGGTCGACAATGCTCGGTGTCCGCATAACGCGCCAGGCGCTTCCGTAATCAAGCATCTTTTTTATGAAAATATCTTTGCACTGCTTAATAACAGAATCAAACTGCTGGGAGGTTTTATTCATAGATTTAGGGTACTACAAATTTAATATTTTATGTTCATGTACTGCGAATTACGAATGGTCGAATTACTAATAATTCGTAATTCGAAAATTCGTAATTAGTAGTGAAAAACGATGCGACTTCAATTCAAAAATAAAGCGCTTTCTCTTGATTCTCCCGCTGTGATGGGGATCCTGAATGTTACGCCCGACTCTTTTTACGACGGCGGAAAACATATTGGCAAAGAAGAAATCTTATTGCATGCTCAAAAGATGATTGCAGAAGGAGCTGATATAATCGACATCGGCGCCTGCTCTACCCGGCCGGATGCTAAAGACGTTACTGAAGAAGAAGAATTGAAACAACTGATCCCGGCAATTGAACTTGTCCGGCAAAAATTTCCGGATATAATTATTTCTGCCGACACGTTCAGAAGCCGCGTTGCCGAAGAAACCGTGAATGCCGGCGCGGATATGATAAATGATATTTCTGGGGGCGGTTTTGTCACCCCGAGCAATGTCATCCCGAACGGAGCCGAGGGAGCAGTCGAAGGGTCTTTTAATATGTTTGAAGTAATTTCAAAGCTGAAAGTCCCCTACATCCTCATGCACATCCAGGGAACTCCTAAGACCATGCAGAAGGATCCGCAATACATTGATGTAGTTAAAGAAGTTAAAAATTATTTATTGGAGAAAGTTGGAAGGTTGAAAGGTTTGAAAGTCGGGCAGATAATAATTGACCCCGGATTTGGTTTTGGAAAAACAACCGAACATAATTATGCGCTACTGAAACACCTCTTCGAGTTCAAAGAGTTCGGCTTTCCGATCCTTGCCGGTGTTTCCAGAAAATCAATGATAAACAAAGTGATCGGAACAAAACCGGAAACGGCATTGAACGGCACCACGGTTGCAAACACCATCGCCTTAATGAACGGAGCAAACATCCTTCGCGTGCATGATGTGAAGGAAGCGAAAGAGGCAGTCAAAATATTTACCTTTACACAAAAAGCTAAATAGCAAATGGACTTTCTCTCATTCGGCTGGATCGATCTGCTCGACATTTTCCTTGTCGCCATTCTGCTTTACCAGCTTTACCGTTTGGTGCAGGGCACGGTAGCGATGAATATTTTTGTCGGCATCCTCGCCATTTACTTTGTCTGGAAGATCGTAGAAGCGCTCAAAATGGATCTGCTGAGCGAGATCCTCGGTAAGTTCATCGATGTCGGCATTATCGCATTGCTTATCGTCTTTCAGCCTGAACTGAGAAGATTTCTGCTGCTGATCGGCACACCGGAGATCCTTGAGAAATTCTCTTTTGGCAAACGATTCTTTTCAAAAAAAGGAAAGAAAAAACTCATGGCGCCTGACCTTCAGGCATTGCTAAAAGCCTGTACCGACATGTGCGAATCACGGACCGGGGCGCTTATCATCCTTACAACGGACTCTGACCTTAATTTTTATATCAAGACAGGAGAACAGCTTGACGCAAATATTTCGGCTAATACGCTGGAAAGTATTTTCTATAAAAACTCTCCGCTCCACGACGGCGCTGTAATAATTTCCAATGGAAAAATTCGTGCTGCACGGTGCGTGCTTCCGATCACTGAACGGGAGGATTTCCCTTCGCACCTCGGCATGCGGCACCGCGCGGCTGCAGGTATCACCGAAAATTCCGATGCGATCGGGATCATTGTTTCGGAACAAACCGGAGAGATATCCTTCGCCAAAGGCGGACATATCGAGAACGGGCTCAGTCCGGCAAAACTGAAACAGCGCATTGAAACTGAAATGGCATAACATTAAAGAAATTCCAAAACGCAAGCATCAAATAACAAATAAAGTCCAAACTTCAAACCCAAATTTCAAACAAATTCTTTTTCGAGTTTTGGTCATTTGAATTTGGCGATTGGAAATTATTTGAAATTTATTTTTTTGTGATTTGAGATTTAATATATCCCTTTTTGAAAAAAACAAATGCCATAGTCCTCGGTGGCGGCGCAGCCGGATTCTTCGCGGCTATCAACTGCGCGCAGATGCACCCGGATTGTTCTGTTACACTGCTTGAAAAAACAAACAAACTCCTTTCCAAAGTAAAAGTTTCGGGTGGTGGCCGGTGCAATGTCACCCATGCCTGTTTTGACAACAGCCTGCTCGTTAAAAATTATCCCCGTGGAGAAAAAGAATTACGGAATGTATTCAGCCGCTTCAGCGTTACCGATACGATCAAATGGTTTGAAGAACGAGACGTTCAACTCAAAACAGAAGCAGACGGAAGAATGTTCCCGATAACAGATAATTCCGAAACAATAATAAATTGCCTTTTATCCGAAGCTGAACGAGCGGGGGTGAAAATTAAACTGGGCGTTGACATCACCGATAGTATTAAAAATGCCGACGGAAGTTTTTTACTTCACGTGAATGGAGGCGGTAACTTTACCTGTGACAAACTGGTCGTTGCAACGGGAGGAAGTTCAAAGGAAACTTCATACGCCTGGCTGGAAACACTCGGACATACGATCATCAAACCGGTCCCATCGCTTTTTACTTTTAATATTCCCTTCAACCCGGTCACAAAACTCATGGGCGTTTCTGTTCCGCAAGCAAGGGTGAGGATCAAAGATACCAAACTGGAAACAGAAGGTCCATTACTCGTTACACACTGGGGAATGAGCGGCCCGGCCGTTCTTAAAGCGTCGTCGTTGGGAGCACGGCATTTCCATGATGTGAATTACAACTTCACAGCTATAATCAACTGGCTTCAGGAATATTCAGAAGAACAGCTGCGGAACACAATTGCTGATCACCGCAAGCAGAACGGAGCAAAGATAATTTCGAACGATTGTCCGTTCGAATTGCCAAAACGACTTTGGGACTATTTTACGGACAAAGCAGAGATAAAACCGAATACCCACTGGGCAGATCTCAGCAAGAAACAGAACAATCTTCTCGTGAGCATTTTACTGAACGATGAATATCACGTTCAGGGAAAGACCACATTCAAGGAAGAGTTCGTAACCTGCGGCGGGATCAGCCTGAAAGAAATTGATTTCTCGTGCATGCAAAGCAAGGTGGTTCCCAATTTATATTTCGCAGGAGAAGTGATTGATGTGGACGGCGTGACCGGCGGATTTAACTTTCAGAATGCATGGAGCACCGCCTGGGTGGCAGCGAAAAATTGCCTGTAGTTATTTCTTCTTCGGCGCTGCGTTCTTCTGCTCAAATTCCCGCATGACCTGTTCATCCGTTTTGCCGAACATACCTATCATCGCCTTTGCATCGCCGGCAAAAGGATGGTTGGGAAATTTTGCGATAAGCTCATTATAAAATGTCCTCGCTCCTGCCGTATCGCCGAATAATTCCTGCCGGTAATATCCCTGTAGAAAAATACAATCGGGTGTTTTTCTGTAATTCGGGTAAGCGGAACATATTTTTTTCAAAAGGTCCAGTGATTTTGCATTATCCCCCAACGCCCGGCTCAGGTCGGATGCACGGAAAAGATATTCAGGGCTGATCGTATCGGAAGGAAATTTCTTTGCAAACTCCTCATAGGCCGTAATGCCCTGGCTTGCAATGTTCTTATTCAACTCCATGCTGGAGGCGTTGACCATTTGCTTTTCAAGTGTGTCAATATGCAAAAGGAGATTTTGCCGCTCATCCACCACTTCCTTTTTGCCGGAAGAGCAGGATGAAAAACAGTAAACCGCTAACAGAAAACAGCAAACGAGAATTTTGTTCATGGTTTTATTTCTTTAAAGGAAATTTCATTTTATA
Organism: Bacteroidota bacterium; assembly: GCA_023251675.1. Taxonomy (GTDB): domain Bacteria; phylum Bacteroidota; class Bacteroidia; order Palsa-948; family Palsa-948; genus Palsa-948. Next base: position 26,835 of record JAHEYJ010000009.1, on the reverse strand, counting down.
ATTTATATCCACATTCCCTTTTGAAATATCGTTCAACCGGCTCTTCAGTAATGTTCTCCGGAGGGGTTTTATCCGGTCAACGAATAATTTTCCATCAATATGGTCGTATTCGTGCTGAATGATGCGGGCAGGGATCCCGGTAAACGTATCTTCATGCGCAACAAAATGCTCATCGCAGTATTTTATGCGGATCGTTGGAAGGCGGTTCACATTCTCCCGGATCTTCGGGATGCTCAGGCAGCCTTCGCTATAGCCCCATGCCTCGCCATTCTCTTCAAGAATCCGGGCATTAATGAACACCTTTTTGAAACCATGCAACTCCGGGTATTCCTCATCATCTTCATAGGAACTGCCATCTACAATAAAAAGGCGGATCGACTTTCCTACCTGGTGAGCCGCCAGCCCGATTCCCTTTGCATTGTTCATCGTTTCGAACATATCTGCAATCAGCTTTTGCAGATCAGGGTAGTTGATGTCAATATCAATACCCGTTTTTCGTAAAACAGGATCACCGTAGGCTATAATTGGAAGTATCACAAAAATAAATTTATGCAAAATTATAAAACTGTACTAATATAAGATAAAGATTGTCAGGAATTAATACGCTCCAGATAGGACTGAAGAATAATGGTCGCGCTTACTTTATCCACCAGCGACTTGTTTCTTCGCTCCATTTTTTTAATCCCCGCATCGATAATTGCCTGCTGGGCCATTTTTGAAGTGAACCTTTCGTCCATCCGTTCGATCTTTACAGAGGGATAATTCTTTTTCAGTTCACCAATAAATACCTGGATGTTCATCTCTATTTCATTAGCCTGATTATCTAACTTTAACGGCTTTCCGATCACGATGCATTCCACTTCTTCTTTAGTCAAATACCCTTTCAGAAAAATGATCACTTCATGTGTTGGAAGAGTGGTTAAAGAAGTGGCGATCATTTTCAGATTATCGGTGACGGCTAATCCGGTCCTTTTGTTTCCGAAATCGATGGCAATAATTCTGGGCATTTCACAAAGGTAATCAGTATATATTTGCACGATGAAGAAAAATAAATCACCCGTCAGTTCGAGTGTTCTGAACTTTGTCAGAACGTATCGAGAACTGGCTATTCCCACTTCTCGATACGTCCATCCCAAAACGGCTGGACTACTCGAAGTGACTTTACAATATTATTTTTCGAATTTATAGTACATTATGTGTAGGTAAAATATTTTCAGAATGAAAAACATTATTGAATCCGCCTGGGCAAATCGGGAACTTCTTAAAGACGCAAAAATACAGGAAGCCATCCGCGAAGTCATTGAGCAACTGGACAAAGGAAATCTTCGTGTTGCAGAGCCGGCTGCCTCAGGATGGAAAGTGAATGAATGGGTAAAGAAAGCCGTCATCCTCTACTTCCCCATCCAGAAAATGGAAACGATGAATGCCGGCCCCCTGGAATTTCACGACAAGATGAAACTGAAGACCGGCTACGAAAAACTCGGCGTACGGGTTGTCCCTCATGCCGTGGCGCGTTACGGCGCTTATCTTGCTTCCGGCGTGATCCTGATGCCTTCTTACGTGAACATCGGCGCGTATGTTGACAGCGGAACCATGGTGGATACCTGGGCTACCGTTGGTTCCTGCGCACAGATCGGGAAAAACGTTCACCTCAGCGGAGGTGTTGGAATCGGCGGCGTGCTGGAACCCGTTCAGGCTGCGCCGGTGATTATTGAAGACGGTGCCTTTATCGGCTCGCGCTGTATTGTTGTGGAAGGCGTTCGGGTGGAAAAAGAAGCGGTGCTTGGAGCCAATGTAGTTCTTACTGCATCCACAAAAATAATCGATGTAACAGAAAACAAACCGAAAGAATACAAAGGCGTTGTTCCTGTAAGGTCGGTGGTTATTCCGGGATCCTATTCAAAAAAATTTCCCGCAGGAGATTTCAGCGTACCATGCGCATTGATCATTGGAAAAAGAAAAGAAAGCACTGACCTTAAAACATCTTTGAATAACGCGCTGCGGGAATATAATGTGGCGGGGTAAAAAAAAAGATATTAGATGTTAGCTATTGGATATTAGATGTTGGCGCTGTTATCTAATATCTAACCTCCATTACTTTATCACAATCTTTTTATGGAAGATCTCGTTGTTTGATGAAGCGATCACTTCATAAACACCGGAAGAAAGTTTCCCGGAAGGATCAACAGCAATTACCTGGGCATTATCGGATAGGATGGCTACTTTAGAAAACACTTCTTGCCCATGAATATCCTTCACAACAATCAGAACCTGCTGTCCTTCAAAACCGGTAAGACTAACATTAAAAGGACCACTGGCAGGATTAGGGAAAACAGCCATGTTAGTTAAGCCGGAACTAAATGATACAGCAACCGGTTCACTGAAAGAAAACTTTCCATCAAAGTCAACTTCTTTTAAACGATAATACGACACACCCCTGAAAGGCTCATCGTCAATTGCCGAATAATTTTTTTCAACAGAACTATTGCCAGCAGCTGTCACCATGATAACATCTGAATAAGAAATTCCGTCAGCTGATTTCTGAACCGTAAAGTAATCGGAGTTTTGCTCAGTGGCAGTTACCCATTTTGTCTCAACAATATCTCCATTTGGCTGGGCATCAAAACTAAGCAGCTCTACAGGCAGCGGGTTTGTTCCTCCGGTTGAATTTGCCAGAGTAAATAAATTTGAACCAGCAATAAATGGGGTAAATGTATTGGACAAAACATCTCCTGCATAATTTGATCCGCTGCATATTCCTCCGCTTGCTGTTCCGCCGATATCCTGCCATTTCGTGCCATCGTAATGAGCTAATTTCAGATTGGGAAGATCTTGGACAGCATCATTTATTTGTGTGCACTGAAACCAGGTATGAAATTGCGCATTGGTAAATCCAGTGCTTGAAGACTGATTAATTGTAAAATACCTCATGCCGGAAACATTTGCAATTGTAGCTGCATAAGAAGTACTCACTGCTTTCGCAGAACTGTTTGTCATTTCAACTGTATAGGTTGCAGCAGAAGATTGATTGATCGTGAGTTCAACCAATCGGTAGTCATTGTTTTTACCAATTGGAAAATCAATAACAGATGATCCTGCACCTGGAATCCTATAGGCCATTGGCCCTTTTATGAAACTGCTGTCCTGTGGTGATGCCGACAAAGCCACAGAAGATATTGTCCCCCCGGTTAATAAATTAGCTGAGGTAGTGGTCATGTGGCCATCAAGCAAGTCAAGCGTTCCGTTAAAATTCATAGGAGCATTCAGGCGAACCGCCTCTGCCGGCATAGAATTATTAAGCGTCACATCATAAAACACTGTTCCGTTAGCATTGCCGGTATTGTTAATGTTTTGCAAAACACTTCCATCAAAAGTAACTTTGCGGGTCCCTTCTGTAAAAGGGTCAGCATTCGTACTTGTATTTGTCCAATTTCCGGCTACAGTCATGTCAAAGGTACTGACACTGAAAATTGTGCTGCCTCCTGAAATTGTAAGATCTCCATTTACATCTGCATTTGCTGAAAGTGTTTTTGTTCTGGCAGTAGCCGTAGTATTAGAAACAATAAGGTTATAATAAATGTTAGATACGGGGTTAAAAATGGTTTGATTCCCACTGGTTCTGTTATAATCAACCGTGTTGCCTGTAGCCGATGCATTTAAATTTGAGACAGTCATTGTCTGTCCGCTATAGTTCAACGCACTGTTCATACCCTGTGTCCAAGTTCCAGTTCCTGTTAAAGTTCCTGCTGCAGTATTGGACATTGTAACACCTCCGGTATTATTATTGGTGACAGCTATTCCTGTCACGGTAACTACATTAGCAAAACTCATTGCTGTCGCTCCTGAAATTACTTGTGCATTTGTATTGAACGTAGCACCTCCCGCTGTAAAAGAAGTTCCGTTGTTGGCAATTCCGTTCTTGAAGACAAGATTGCCAGTTGATGTCAATGAGGTAGAAGTCCATAAACCTCCTGCATTTACAGTAACCGCACCGGTAAATGTTTTAACCCCTGTGTTACTGCTTGCACTAAGCGCACCAGAAATACTAGATAAACCGCTTACTGAAAATATTACTCCTGCAGGATCAAATGATCCTGAATTAATTGTGAAATCATTAAGGACATTTAAATCGCTGGTTACAAGCAATGAAGTGACAGCAGATCCGTTACTTATTACTAAATTATATATATCTATACTTGAATTTATTTGAATTGTTTGACCAGCAGGTGTGGAAGCATCCCCTATCTGTACTGTCCCTCCAGTAACTGCGCCTACTGTTCCACCTGTATTTAAAAATCCTAAATTACCACTACCCGGTCTTCTGATAATAATTGTTCCACCTGACATGTTAAAAGTAGAACCAACTTGATCCATATGAAATGGTGCAAAGCTAGCAGTCGAAGATCCAACTGTCGCCAAAACAAGCTGCCCGGAAGACATAGTAAAATAAGTAAGTACAGAAGTACTTGCAGGCCTATCTAAACGTCCGGCAATATTTAAGGCACCTCCATCTATTATAACTGTTCCTCCATTTGAAGTGACGCTATTGTTGGATGCATTTCCAACATTTAATGTTCCCGCGGTCGCCCTGATATATCCGAAAAGGCTGATAGTTCCTCCCGTAGATGATACCGTTGCTCCTGCATTATTGATCCAAAGGCCAGCAGATGCTGGAATAGTCTCATTTGTTGTGAAAGGAGTTATAGTAGCTGCAGTGGATAGTTTAAATACTCCGTTGTTTAGCGTAAGAAAATTATTTGTGGCCGTAAAGTTAGTTGAAGTTACATCTAACACATTTGAATTAGAAGTACCCATATCAAGAGTTATGAAATTAAAATTTGTCGTGCCTCCGGCTCCTGATATAGTTTGATTACCGTTTTTATTAAAAGTGACATTCATTATCCGTGTGGCTGTTGGAGCAAGATTGAGCGTACCGCTATTTGTAAGATTTCCTCCCATAGACATTAAATGAGCCGTAGTTGGAGCGGTTGCCCCTATTGTCATGGAAGCCCCCGCCAGTACCCTGACATCTTTACTCACAGTAAGCGTTCTGACCGTAGTGCTATTCCCAATAACAAGCTGACCACTTACGCCTTGCCCATCGGTGAGGGAGTAGCATACTCCGGCTGCATTCAACGTAACAACTGTACCATCTGCAATGATTACACTATCGCCCGCTGTTGGTGTGCAGGTGCAGTCCCATGTTGCAGTATTGCTCCAGTTTCCGGTAATAATGGAAATTATTCTTTGCGCCGGCAGGGTCGCTTGTGTTCCAGTTAAGGCAGCACTTAAATATCCATCTGTAACAGCATACACTTGCCAGTAATAAGTAGTGCTGGGATAAAGACTTGTGATTGCTGCAGAAACAGAATTGGCAGCCACCTGAGTTATAAAATTATAATTGGCGCCGTCTGTAGAATTATATATTACATAACCAACTTCGTTGCTGGCATTATCTGTCCAGTTCAACGTCATTCCTGTTTTCGCTATTGCAGTAAAACTGAGACCGGTTGGAGCTGCCGTTGGCGTTGGAGGTGTAAACGTTATCTTGCTGTTTGTTGTAGGAGCTACTGATAGGTTATTTTTTTTTGCGTTACTAAATGTTGAAGTATTAGCGGTTTGCTGGCATTTTAACTGGACAGCAGTAGGGGTTCCAGACATAGTTGAATTATTAATACCACAAGTGTAAGACCATGAGGCTGAACCAAACGTCATCGTTCCATAGATAAAATCAATTACTCCTGTAGTTTCATGAAGAACAACTTGAAAATTCAGATTTGAGGGAGTCGTCTCTCCGTATTTTGACATCTCAAACCATGCAATAGTCAGTGTTCTGTTAGGCGCGGTACCCGAAAGTAAATATTTAATATCTGCAGCTAAGGGATCAGAATTTGCCTGGTTTGTTGTCATATCCTCATAAAAAGGTGTAACCGCTAATAATGAGTTGTTACTACTAGCAGAAAATTGTGGATTGCTGTAACCATAAGCTCCGGCTCCAGTTCCATCAGCAGTAGAAGATGAGAAATCTATAAACCCGTTCGAAGAAACAGAGAAAGAAGTATACCGTACACCCAAATACCAAAAATCAAATCCGATATTTGTAGGATAGCTACGGTTATCATCGTTGGTGTACATCCCAGTTGCATTTCTCCAACTTGAAAATGGCATTCCGCTCGCAGTTATATCGTTGTAGGTAATTCCTGTAGTACGTGATACAGAATAATTGGCACAACTCTGTGAAAAAGAAAATAAGGGCAAAGAAATGATTAACAAAAAAATCAAACCTAATTTAACCGTGTAACTTATTTTCATAAACTACTTTTCTGATAAAAGATATTAATTCATATCGACATTCTTTGTTCAAACTCTTTTTTGCAAAGGAAAACTTTTCCTATTTTATATATGCTAAATTGATACATAAAATTCACTTTTTACTTCATTTCAAATATAAGGTGAAAACAAAAATGATATTCATCAGTTTTTAACATTTCGTCACAATTAAAGAAACCATCGACAAAGAGATGCGTTTTATCGACAGCAGGGTACATTCAAATGACTATAATTATGAAAAATTCTATTAAAACTCGCACCTGATAACTTCTCTATATTATTAAAAATATTTTCGTTCTACTTCGGCTTTGAATTATTTATAGCGGGTTTTGAATTAAAGGAAGGATCAATCAAATCATTGATCTCTTTAACCGAATAAACTTTCTTCTCATCAAAAAAATCATCGATCACAGCGCCGAGATCGGTAGAAAGAATGATCACTTCCGTCCTTCTGTTCTTGGCTCTTCCCTCAGGATTATCAGAACCATCGGGATTTTCATTAGGAGCCACCGGTTTTGATTCACCGTAACCAACCACCTTCATCCTCTTTTTCACGACTCCATTGGAAACAAAATATACGGCAACCGAAGTGGCCCTTCTTGTTGAAAGGGCAAGATTGTAAATGTCCGATCCTTTTGAATCCGCATGTCCATCAATTTCTACTTTATCACGCGGGGATGTTTTTACCAGGTAATTAGATATTTTTTTAAGATCGGGTTTATACTCCTCTTTAATTATTGATCTGTCAAAATCAAATAAAATATTGTAGAAAGATATGGTGGTTTGAGTCGTATGCCTGATCGTATCCGTACGGGTTGAAACAACCGCATTCTTAATTGTATCTTCGAATAATTGAGGCGCAGTGGGATAATTGTCTTCCATATAGTTTGAAAGTTTCTTTTTGTCTGCTTTCGATAAAAATTCAGTATAACTCGTATCGCCGGCATTTAAAGTTGCTTTTGCAATATCAAAAAAAGCATTCTCTATTTTCAGCGTGTCGCCGGGTTTTGTAAAATTAATTTCCTGGTAGATGTCATACAAATGACACTGGTCCGGAATGGTAAATTCGCCATGAACCGGTTCGATCCCTTTTGTAGAGAAACTGAAATTGTATTTTCTTCCAAGCTTTAATTTCATTGCGTATTTTCCATTCACAATCGGGAAACGATTGATCTCCTGGCTGGTCATAGCATCACTTATGGTGATCGTACCTTCCGCAACTCCTTTTGCCAGACCCCTGACTGTATTTTCAGAAAGGGTATCACAAAAATCAATAAAGTAATTGTTCAGATCGCGGCTGCTGTCAGGCGCAAATCCGGAAGAAGAATAAAACGCCCGCTCGCTTGTGTGGAAGAACGAGAAAAATATATCATCACCCGGTGTATTAATCGGCATTCCTAAATTTATCGGATCGGACCATTTATTTGTATTGAGTATCCGGTAAGAAACAAAAACATCAAACCCTCCTATAGAATTATGGCCATTGGAAGAAAAATACAGGGTATTGCCATCGGGTGTCAGGTAGGGAGCGTCTTCATCATATGCTGAATTGACCGGCATTCCTAAATCTTCCAGTGGCCCCCATGATCCGTTGCTCATTTTTCTTGACACATAAATGTCTCTGCCTCCTACTCCGCCGTCACGGTCGCTGACAATATATAATTCATCATCGGCAACCGTTACTGCAAATCCGAACAAACTGGTTTCCCATGATTTATTACTGATCTCACTATTGGGAAGGAGGATTCGCTGGTGACTCCACCGTTCATTGCTGTCATTTTTTGATAAAGCGATCTCATTGCATACGTTTGTTTCAATCCAGTCATTTTTAGAAAGGGGAACCCGTTTGTCGCCTTTGTACGCAACTACAAACGCATCGCTGAATCCTTTTTTCAAAAACTCTTCTTTTTTCTTGTGCGCGGTGTTGATGGATAAATAGGACCCGCTCAGGTATTTATACAAACCGTCTTCATATTTTATTTCAATGTTTTCCTGGAGATCTTCAAATTGCGGGTTAGTGGATTTCCGGACAAACGCTCCAAGCTGAATCCGATAAACAATCCCGGTTGTATCGTCCGGCGGAGAAACCGGTACTTTATCCTGGACCAGATCACTGTAATAAAAAGTTCCCTGGTTGACTCCTTTATAAAAATACAACCGGTTCCCGTCTGAAGAAACAGAAATGACCGCTTCGTGTTTCTTTGTATTAATGGGATTCCCGATATTTACGCTAGGTGTCCAGCCGTTCTTTTTTAGCTTGGAATAATAGATGTCTTCATAATATTTTTCATCGAAGTCTATTCGGCCTCCTGTAACATCCTGCCTTCTGGTGGTAAAAAAAACAGTTGAATCATTTCCGGTAAAAACAGCATCGTAATCATCGTACTTACTGTTGATGTTACTTCCCATATCCGTGATCATGATTTTCTTTCCTTTTCTCTGTACCGGCGATTTGGGCGATTCCGCTAACATCTTTTTTCCATTTTCACACATTTCAATTCTGTGATTCACATCGCTTTCCAGGCTAACATTCTCCGGCAATGGAAGAAAAGATCCTTTTCTTTTCAACAAGGAAAGATAGATTTTATAATTTTTCTCTGCTTGTTCGAAATTATATGACAAGTGATAAGAATTAGCGAGGAAATAATAGATATCGCCTATGGTATCTTTTGTGTAGCGCAATGCTCTTTCAAAATAAGGTACTGCCTTGGGTTGTTCAAAATTCATATACAAGGTCAACGCCATTGCCGTGTTGTTCTGAACATTCGTTGAATCATCCTTCAATAGTTCTGAATAATTTTTTATCGCATCGTCGTACTGATCGATCTCCATGTTCTTCCGGGCGTTGTTGAGCAATTGCCTTTCAATTCGCTTGGAAACTTTTGCGTATGAATTACCCTTTGACTTTCGCTTTTGCGCTATCAAATCACCTGAGGTAAATAGGAATGAAAAAAACAACAGAGCGCAAAATACCCTCATAAATGATTTTCTGTTTATTAAATGTGAATTTAGGTATAACCCTTTTTTGAAACCAAGCGGCTCTTTTGCACTTATCAATATCAATTTGTTAATAAAAGCAAGTAATAAAAAATGCAGCAGAACCTCTATTTTCAATTTCCAAATGGACTAACTATTCCTATCTTTGCCGTTCACTTTTTGAATTCACATGTTACTGGAAACAATTCTCATTCTTGACTTTGGCTCTCAATACACGCAATTGATAGCACGAAAAATCCGTGAGCTGAATGTATATTGCGAAATTCATCCGTATACATTCATTCAGAATTCAGAATTCAGAATTCAGAATTACAAGGGAATAATTCTTTCCGGGTCACCGTTTTCAGTAAGACAGAAAAAATCTCCACAACCTGACCTGAACCTTATCAGAGGTAAAATCCCTGTTTTGGGTGTATGCTACGGGGCCCAACTGCTGGCGCATCAATCCGGCGGGGAAGTTCAGCCTTCAAAGCACCGTGAATACGGTAGAGCCAACCTCTCTTTCGTAAATAAGGATTTTGTTCTTTTCAAAAATATTTCACTCAATTCCCAGGTTTGGATGAGCCACGCTGATACCATCGTAAGTGCTCCTGAGAATTTTGAAATCGTCGCCAACACTTCTGATGTGAAATACGCCGGGTTTCATATCCAGGGGGAAAAAACGTATGGCATTCAGTTTCATCCTGAAGTTTACCATACTACAGAAGGTCTTTTTCTTCTGAAAAACTTTGTGGTTGATATCTGCAAATGCACACAGAACTGGACACCTTCTTCATTCATAGACACAACCATAAATGAACTCAGGCATAACCTCGGAAACGATAAAGTAGTGATGGCGCTTTCGGGAGGCGTTGATTCTACTGTTGCCGCAACCTTGCTGCACCGTGCGGTTGGCAAAAATCTTTATTGCATTTTTGTTGATAACGGATTGCTGCGCAAGAATGAATTCAAAAATGTTCTTCTCTCCTATAAACACATGGGATTAAATGTAAAAGGGATTGATGTAAAAAAAATATTCTACAAGGCGCTTAAAGGAAAAAAAGACCCTGAATTAAAAAGAAAAGCCATTGGAAAAACATTTATTGAAATTTTTGACAGAGAAGCACACAAGATCAAAAACGTAAAATGGCTTGGACAAGGAACCATTTATCCGGATGTGATCGAGAGTGTTTCCGTGAAAGGACCTTCAGCAACAATCAAATCGCATCACAATGTGGGAGGCCTTCCCAAAAAAATGAAACTACACGTAGTTGAGCCGTTAAAAACATTGTTCAAGGATGAGGTAAGAAGAGTTGGCAAACAGCTTGAAATTGAAGACTTTATTCTTGGTCGTCATCCATTCCCAGGACCCGGATTAGGCATACGAATTATTGGAGATATCACTGAAGAAAAGGTACGGATATTGCAAGAGGTCGACCACATTTACATTGAAGAAATGAAAAACGCGGGGCTATACAATCAGGTTTGGCAGGCAGGAGCTATTCTTACCCCCATTCGAAGTGTGGGCGTTATGGGTGATGAACGTACGTATGAAAATGTGATCGCGCTGCGTGCGGTAACCAGCACCGATGGCATGACGGCAGACTGGTGCCATCTTCCGTATGAGTTTCTTTCAAAAGTTTCCAACGAGATCATCAATAAAGTAAAAGGCGTGAACCGCGTCGTATATGATATCAGTTCTAAACCGCCGGCAACCATCGAATGGGAATGAGAACAAGGCAAAAGTTACAGGGCAAAAGGCAAAAGGAGGAGAACCGTGTTTTCTTCTTTGTTTTTTTTGCTTTTTTCCCGAAGGGACTCCTTCTTTTTTTCTTCGGAGCATTTTTAATTTTTAATTTCTCATTCGCACAGCAACCTTCTCCTATTCACAAATCCGATAAGACCGAAACAATTGACGGTAAGAAATTTTACATACACACTGTAGAAAAAGGGCAAACCCTCTACTCCATTGCTAAAACGTACAGCACGACAGTAGATATCGTTCTTGCCAATAATACGGAAGCAGTTGACGGATTAAAAGCCGGTGACAGGCTGAAAATCCCATTCATCGGAAAATCGCCTTCGCTGCCAACCGTTTCCATCGTGGAGGAAAAGAAAAAAGGATTGCCTGTTCTTACGCCCGAATCTGAAAAAAAATCTGTTTCCAATTCAAATAAAGATTCCGTAAAAGAAATACCAAACCCGAACCCGCAACAAGGAACCGTACAAACTTCAAAGGAAAACTTACCGGGGCTTCCAGTAAAACCGATCGGAGATATTCATGTTGCGCTGTTCCTTCCGCTTTCATTAAGTATGGTTAATGCTATTGATGTGGGGAAAATTGCCCAAGGGGAAGAGCCGTTTCCTGAAGAGACCAAAACCGGCATTGAGTTTTATGAAGGAGTTAAAATGGCTTTTGATTCCTTAAAGAAAGAAGGCTTTAAAGGAAACCTGCATGTTTACGATTCCAATCTTGATTCCGCCGGATTTGCCAAGCTTTTGAAAAAAACTGAAATGAAAGAAATGGATCTCATTATCGGTCCATTGAACGGAAGGCAATTCGAAACGGTATTGAAGTTTGCCAAACTGAATAATATCAACATTGTTGCTCCGACCATTCAAAGCAACAACATGCTTATGGGAAATCCAAATGTAAGTAAAGTAACACCCTCGTTCGCTACCCAATCTGAAATACTGGCCAATTATGTTTCTGAGAAGTTCGCCGGCCAGAACATTTTGGTTTTTAATTCGGCAAACCCTAAGGACAAGCCTTATATAAACACCTTCAAAAGAACAGCAAATGCCACGCTTCAAAAAGCAAAAGCAGATTCAGTGAAAGAAATAACATTTGTAACCCTCAATACATTTTTCAGCAAAACCAAACCCAACATTGTGGTGATTCCTTCCACAAATCAATCTTTTATTTCCGAAGCGGTCAACCGGCTTTATCAGGATAAGCAGGAAAACAACAAAGACAGCATCCTGGTTTTCGGAATGAGCAACTGGATCGAAATGGAAAGCCTGGATTTTAATTATCTAAAAAAACTTTATGCAACGGTCTCTTGCTGCACGTTTACAGATTATTTAAACCCCGGAACTAAAAAATTTATCGGCCAATACAGGAATGAATACAAAACCGATCCGACCGGGTCTGTTTTTTCAGGATTTGATATTGGCTATTTCTATTTAGGAGGATTACAGAAATTCGGCAACGACCTTCAGCGAAAACTTCCGGAACTGAAACATAAAGGCATTCAAACAGAATTCAATTTTACACAAGCAGATCCTTCTTCCACTCTCGGTCCCGGGAGCGGTTATGAAAACAAAGGAGTAGGAATAATGAAATTTGAAAATTATTCTTACATACGGGTGAAATAAAAGAAGTTTAGTATACATTTTCATATCGTTTGTATACTTAATAAACGAAATGAATTATCTGTTTTACTTAAACTCATATATTTACCCGAAATTTCAAATAAAATAATATTATGGCAACACGTAAAAAAAATGTATTGATCCTCGGAGCCGCCGGAAGAGACTTCCACAATTTCAACACCTATTTCAGAGATAACAAAGAATTTAATGTAGTGGCTTTCACGGCTGCACAGATCCCCGATATTGATGGAAGAAAATATCCTGCAAAACTGGCCGGTTCACTTTACCCAAAGGGAATTCCGATCCATGCTGAAGCAGATCTTGTAGCGTTGATCAAGAAACACAGTGTAGATATTTGCGTGTTCGCTTACAGCGATGTTCCTTACCAGCGAGTAATGAGTGTCGGATCTATAGTCAATACGGCTGGTCCGGATTTCATGCTGATGGGCCCTGATAAAACACAGATAAAGAGCAAAAAACCAGTCATCGCTGTCGGCGCGGTGAGAACGGGATGCGGAAAAAGTCAGACCTCCAGACGCGTTGTTGAAATACTGATGGCTAAAGGACTTAAAGTGGTTGCTGTAAGACACCCGATGCCTTATGGAGATCTCGTTGCCCAAAAAGTTCAGCGCTTTGCGACGATCGCTGATCTTAAAAAACATAAATGCACCATTGAAGAGATGGAAGAATACGAACCGCATGTAGTGCGCGGAAACGTGATCTATGCCGGGGTGGATTATGAAGCCATTCTCCGCGAAGCGGAAAAAGAAGCAGATGTTATTCTCTGGGACGGAGGTAACAATGACTTTTCTTTTTACAAACCCGACCTGATGATCACCGTTACGGATCCTCACCGCCCGGGTAATGAATTAAATTATTATCCAGGCGAAACTACTTTGCGCCTCGCCGATGTAGTGGTGATCAATAAAATTGACAGCGCAGCTCCAGAAAATATCCAGATCGTGAGAGAAAGCATTGCCAAGGTAAATCCCAGTGCGATTGTGGTTGATGCGGCTTCTCCTCTTACGGTTCACCATCCGGAACTGATAAGAGGGAAAAGAGTTCTTGTGGTAGAAGACGGCCCTACCCTGACCCATGGTGAAATGAAACTGGGCGCTGGAACGGTGGCTGCCAAAAAATACGGAGCTGCTGAACTGGTCGATCCGCGGCCATTCGTTGTCGGCAAACTGGCGGAGACTTTCAATATCTATCCGAACATCGGAACATTATTACCGGCGATGGGTTACGGTGACGAGCAGATCCGAGATCTGGAAAAGTCGATCAATAATACTAAATGCGATTCCGTTGTCATTGCGACGCCAATCGATCTGCAAAGACTGATCAAGATAAACAAACCAACGACCAAAGTGGATTACGAACTTCAGGAGATCGGACATCCCAACTTAGAAGAGATCATCAGTGATTTCATCTCTAAAAAAGGTTTGCTGAAGAAAAAATAATCCGGTTTTGCTTATTAGAAAAAGGCGGACATGACCGCCTTTTTTTTATTCATGCAATCACAAAGAACTTGTATTTAATGTATCCAGCAATGGAACATTGATCTCCACACCCATTTGCTTGCTTTTCAGATAATATTCTTTCGCTTCTTTTAATTGCTTTTTAGCCAGGTAAATAAGTGTAATGTTTTTATACGCTAATTTGTTTTCAGGATCCGCAACAAGCGTTTGCCGGCACAGGTCAAGCGCTTTGTCAAAATTCTTTTCCCTGGCATATAAAATTCCAAGATCAACGAGTGCGTCGGCATAATTCAGATTCATCTCAAGCGCTTTGTTTATGTATTTTTTGGCTTCCGAAATATTTCCTTTTAGTTCATAGACAGTAGCCAGATTATAATATGCAACCGGATTTGGTTTGATGCCGATCTCTGTAAGCAATACTTTTTCCGCTTCGTCATACTGTTCTTTTGCGATCAGGAGTTTACCAAGATTGTTATGAACATCAGGCATATCCGGATTCAACTCAATGGCTTGCTTGTATTCATTTTCAGCTTCTGCTGATCTTCCTTCAATTTGGTAATACGCCCCCATTTGAAAATGAACTTTTGCTGAATGAGGAGATGTCTCTAATCCTTTTGCCCAAAAAGTAGTTTCGTCTTTATAATTCTTTCCATTCCGCATCGTCAGAACCGAAAACAACACAACAACCAGGATTGCAATTCCTCCCGATGCTCCTTTATCAAACCGTATCTTACTGACATAACTGTTCTCCATGCACATCAGGAAAAAACCAATTGCCGGCAAATAAAGACGGTGCTCCAACGCATTTTCCTTTATGATCGCAGCTGGCAGCAGAAATAAAATAAAAAGGACGAGTCCCATCCAAAAATACCTGAGCGTTTTTTCGCGTTTAAGAAAGATGAAAACGATGATTATCAGCCCAAGCAAACCAAACAGATAAGTCGTATCCTCCATGATCGGATAAGTTGACAGATTGAAAGGAAAAAGCAATTTCCCTATGTATTGTATGATCACAGGAGCGTACTTCTCAAAAACATTTATCACCTCTCTGAAACTTACAGCATCGGCATTTGCAAGTGCGAGATGCCTGAAATATTCGTAGATCAATACGGAAATCACCCATCCGAAAATAAAAAGTAAACTTTTTGATTTTTTTAAATTAAAAACAAGGAGGTTGTTTTTTTTACTGAGCCGCTTGTCTTTTGAAATCAAAACCAAAAAAAAGAATAACACCGGAGGCAAAAAGAGGGCAGTCTCTTTTGTAAAAAGACAAAGAAGGAAAAAAAAGTGATGGAAAAACAAATTGACAACATTTGAATTCTTATGGTAATCGATCAGCTTGAACAATGCGGCAAGGAAAAATACGGCAAGGAGAGAATCATTCCTTCCCGGCACCCAGGCAATGGCAGTTGTAAAAACCGGATGACATAGAAAGATCAACGCTGCAATAAAAGAAATCTCGTTTTTATATTGGAGCTTATAAAATAACAGGAATAATAAAAAAGAAGCGATAATATGGATCAGGATATTAGTGATATGAAACATCCATAGAGATCCTCCCCCAATATGAGCATCGAGCATAAATGAACCTACCAACAAGGGACGATAGTAATTATCGTGATCTTCAGGCCGCATGCTGAAAACGCTTTGTGAAAATATTTTGCCTGCATTTGATCCTTTTTCCAGGAAAGCAATGTTCTCGTTGATCAAAATAGAATCATCCAGGTCCGTATAGCTGTATGTTGTGGTCTGGCCATACAAAATAAAACCAAAACAAAATAAAAAAAGAAAAACCCTGAGGCGGGTTTTGATGATAGCAGAAATGAAGGTTTGAAGCATCGGGGATAAAAGTACACAGGATTATTTATTCCTGATCCCTGAAGGCAATTACCTTTACGGATCATACTCATAAGCGCCGATATCGCAGGGAGGATTTGCTCCTATACGAATATGTCCGGCGAGATCAACAGGAAATAACTGGCCAATGGCATCGTCTCCCTTGTCAATTACAGCAGGATAGGCAAGCGGGTTTTTGATCCGGTAATCACCGTTTCCCGTGTTGTTAAAATAAGGGTCGTTGTTTACGATTACATTTTCATACTCAGATGTTGAGGTTGTATTAATAGTCGTCTTCAGCAGGCAATTATGAAATTTATATCTGAATGCTGCACCGGCGTCACTGTCCAACTTCACCTCATCTCCTGAAGAAATATCTCCATAGACAATGCAATTATAAAAGAAAGCGCTGTCAAGTGCCCGCGGAATAATATTTTCGTTTGCATCTTTGTAATAATTGTTCAGCAATAAAGTAGAAAACTGGCGGGTGCTTCCGGTCCAGTAATTAGCAAAAGTGCAGTGATAAAAATTATACTTCCCTCCTATTGTAAAGGCGCCTACATACTGACCGCAGTTGGCAAACACACAATTCCATCCATACATTGAAGTGCCTCTGCCATATAAAGCAGCAACACTCATGTTCTTTATGATCGTATTGGAGATCTTAAGTGTAGGTTGAGTTGAATTTCCGACCGTATCTGCAATAATGCCAACCAATCCATTTTTAATTATTGCCCCATTGATCACATTGTTCTTGCTTCCGGGAGAAAGCCAGATATATCCCCATTGCCCAGCAGCATCAGTGTATTGTGTCTCTAACCGGTCTCCCTGGAACGTTACAGGATCAGAAATACTACCTGATTCATTCACTTTAAGTGTACCGTCTTTATACACCCAAAGGACAGACCCGGGATGCATATAAATTCTTGCTCCCGACTGAATGGTTAATGTGCAGGCTGAATCAACCACCGCGTAACCATAAATAACATGAGGCTTATCGTTCGTCCAAGTGGAATTGCAGGTAATTACCGAATAAGGCGGTAATCCGTTTGTTGGGAAAACATTAGGTGTATGAAAATAAGCATCCTGCCCCCATGCTTCCAGGTCAACATTCTGCATGTTGCCGTTGGTTTCAAAAATCACTGAATCCCGGATGACCAGCGGACTGTTAGCACTGTTCGGATCTACCGTGACTTCAGCAAAGACAAAAAGACTATCGTTGGCTGCAAGTTCGATATCTGTAAAGGAGACACCCTTTGTTCCGTCTACATTTATCCGGAAGTTCGAAGCCAAACCTCGTGCTATCCTGACCGAGGATATCTTTATAGGCTGCGCATGCCGATTATACACTTTAAATGATTTCGTTACAGAGCCAACCGTTGTAAAAACAGTATCATATAAAATCGAATTGGCTGAAAATTCAAGCGTCGCTGATGAATCCGTAATCAGCTTATCTTTTTTGCAGGAAGAATTAAAGAGTGAAAAGCAGGTCCAAACCAGGAGAACGAATCCTTTACTATAGCAGGAATTGAGGATATTGGTTTCGTAATTCGGCATTATTCGTAATTCGTAGGGAACACAAATATAATCACAGGGTCGAAACGATGTGTGGATATAAATATTCTATTATCTTTGCGTCCCTAAAACCCGTAGGAACAAACCAACGGGTAAAAATAAGAACAATGAAAAAAGGCATACACCCCGATAGCTACCGTTTCGTAGTATTTAAAGATGTTTCTAACGACTACGCATTCTTAACCCGCTCCACTGCGGAAACAAAAGACAC
This sequence comes from Bacteroidota bacterium, assembly GCA_023251675.1. Lineage (GTDB taxonomy): Bacteria > Bacteroidota > Bacteroidia > Palsa-948 > Palsa-948 > Palsa-948. The sequence goes on along the minus strand of JAHEYJ010000009.1, from coordinate 9,054 downwards.
GATCAAGTGGGAAGACGGAAACGAATATCCGCTCGTAAAGCTTGAGATATCCAGCACATCACATCCTTACTTCACGGGCAAAATGAAACTTATCGACACAGCAGGACGGGTAGATAAATTCCGCACCCGCTACGAAAAAGCAAAAGCAAAGAAATAAACTCTTTAATCAAAATAATACAGAACCCCGGCAAATTTTGTCGGGGTTCTGTATTTATATAACTGAAGTAAGCATTCTTTTGTTCTGAAAACAGCAAAAAAAAAGGGACTCAAATGAGTCCCCTTTCTTTTAAAGAAGATAAGATTATCCTCTTCCAGAAGTAGCTTTTTTAGCTTCATCTTTTGTTTTTTGCTGAATGGTCTTTGGTTTCTTACCGCCTTTCGTAGCAGCAGCAGCAATAGAATCTGCTTTTGCTTGTTCAGCAGCAGCTTTAGCAGCAGCTTCCTGAGCAGCAGCAACTGAATCAGCTTTCGCTTTTTCAGCAGCAGCAGCAGCAGCAGCAGCAACTGAATCAGCCATGTGAATTGAATCCTGTTTTGCTTTTTCTCTCTTTTCGAGTTCAGCTTTGCTAGGTCCGCAAGCATAAAAAGCCAACATTCCACCAGCAATAACGAGTGTGAGTAGTTTTTTCATAGTACTATTAAGTGTTTATAATTTTGGTTAACCGATGCAAATGTATATTAATTTTAACATACACAAGGTTTTTTGAAAAAAAATTTGCTAAAATCCAACAATGGCCTAAATCCCATTTTCGTTAATATATTATTGTTTTTCTGTTCCAAGATTTATTTTACTTTTGCGTACTTAATATGCATAGCGCATTAAAAATGTCATTTTTTAATAGAATTTAATTTAAAAACCAAAACCACAACAATGAAAAAACAATTATTTCTTTCTGCTGCTGTTCTTTTAACGGCAGGTATGATCTGGATGACAGGTTGTAAAAAAGACGACACTACTCCTCCGGTTGTAACCATTACAGGAGCTAATCCATTAACCATTTCTTTGAATAACACATCAGTGGCTGATCCTTTCGCAACGGCTACCGATGATCAAGACGGCGATATCGCCGCTTCTTCTATCTCTTCTGACTGGAGCTCCAAAGTGGATGTAAACCTTAAAGGTTCATACACTGTAACTTATTCAGCTACCGATGCAGCAGGAAACGTTGGAACTGCGACAAGAACAGTTAATGTTATTAATGATGCAGAAGCATTTGCAGGAACTTATCAGGGAAATGAAACTGACATTAATGGACCTTATACTTATGTTCAGCTTAACACCGTTACCGCTTCTACAACTGTAAACAACCGTATTACGTTAACACGCTTAGGTGATTTTGCTAACAATACAGTTTACATCAATGTAACCGGAACAACACTCACTATGCCTTCTCAAACTGTTACCAACGTTGGTACAGGCGCAAACCCATGTGATATTCACAATCGTCAGTCAGACGGAACAGGAACAAAAACCGCTACTGGTTTTAACCTTACCTATAATGACGCAAAAGTTGCTCCTTGCACAGGAAGCCGAACGAACGTTGCCGCTGTATTTGTAAAGCAATAATTTTTTTTAATACTGAAAAACCCTTTCGCCATTGGCGGAGGGGTTTTTTGTTTATTGGAGGTAATTCAAGCGCGTCTGTCATCAGATTCAGTTGATGTCGGTCAGGTTTGTATCTTTATTTCCTTAAAATGAAAATCACTTTCAGGGAAATACAGCTTTTGCTCGTCCGGCTATCCATCGCCCTTCTCGCCTACCCGGTTTGCAAGATCCTTTTTTTCATTTTTAATCATCATTATTTCTCAGATGTTTCATTTATGGATTTCCTTGCCATTCTTTTCTTCGGATTAAGATTTGACCTTTCTGCTTTAGTGCTTATGAATCTGCCTTTCGTACTGCTGCACATCCTTCCTTTTGGTTTTACAAGAAAAAGGGGATATCAGATAATGCTGAAAACTGTTTTTCTGATCGTTAATGGAATAGCCATACTCGCTGATGGCGTTGATATGGAATATTATAAATACACCCTAAAACGAACCACCGCTGATTTTTTTGATCTGTTCGGTCTCGGATCTGATATGTCCAATATGCTGCCCAAGTACGCAAGAGACTTCTGGTATATAATTCTGATCGTGATTGTCCTGATAATAATCCTTTCCTGGCTCTACAACAAAACAAATCGCCTGCTGGAAAAATTTCCGCCGGATAAACTGAGCCTAATGAGGGTGGCATCATGGCTGGTTTTAAATGTGGCATTCGTCGGGCTCATGATCATTGCTTTCAGAGGAGGATTGCAATTAAGGCCCATCATGCCCATTAATGCATCGGCTTATGTTCCGGCAAAAAACATTCCGCTTATCATCAATACTCCATTTTCGATCATAAAAAGTTACGGACTGGAAGAACTGGAAGAAGAAAAATATTTTACGGACAGCGAACTAAAATCTATTTACAATCCCATTCGATCAACCGCAAACGGCAAACCGCAAACTGTAAACTGTAATGTTTTCATCATTATCCTCGAAAGCTTTTCAAAAGAATATACTTCTCTCGGAAAACGAAAAAGCTACACTCCTTTCCTGGATTCGTTAATGAAAGAAAGCCTGGTGTTCGACAATGCATTTGCAAACGGCAAAAAATCCATAGAAGGTATTCCTGCTGTTCTATCCGGCATTCCTTCTCTTATGAATGAGTCTTTTATAACATCAACCTATTGCAGCAACCAGTTCAATTCCCTTCCCAATACATTAAGAGGCAAAGGTTATACATCTGCTTTTTTCCATGGGGGAATAAACGGAACGATGGGATTTGACGCATTCTGCGGTTCCGCCGGGTTTGATAAATACTACGGAAAGTTTGAATACAATAACGATGCGGATTACGACGGTGAATGGGGCATCTGGGATGAACCCTTCTTTCAGTATGCTGAAAAGAAGACCAATGAAATAAAAAAACCATTCTTCGTAACTTTTTTCTCGCTTTCGTCTCATCATCCGTACCATGTGCCCGAACGGCTAAAAGATCAGTTCGGGGGCGGCGAACATCCGATACTGAAAAGCGTGGAGTACACCGATTATTCTTTACGAAGATTTTTTGAATCCGCTTCAAAAGAAAAATGGTTTGACAGCACTTTGTTTGTGATCACAGCCGATCACACAGGCCCTTCCAATGATGAATTTTACAGCAACAACACCGGAAGTTTTGAAATCCCTATCCTGTTTTATAAACACAACAGCACGCTGAAAGGTGTTGACCATAAGACCACGCAGCACATGGACATCCTTCCAACCATTTTAAGTTATCTGCATTATGATAAGCCCGTTTTTTCATTCGGCAACAATGATTTTGATTCAACCGCATCCAGGTTTGCTGTGAATTATATTAATGATGTTTATCAGCTCTTTCAGGATGACTATTTACTTCAGTTTGACGGAAATAAAAGCATAGCCTTATTCAACTATGCAACGGATTCTCTCCTGCAAACTAATTTACTCGGAAAAGAAGAAGAAAGACAGAAAAAGATGGAAACTCAACTCAAAGCAATTATTCAGACCTATCGTCATGATATGATCCATAATAAAATGACAGCAAAATCAGAATGAAGAAAAAAATACTTTTCATAGTCAATCCTATTTCCGGGGTCGGAAGGCATAAGACGATAGAAAAACTGATCGATGAAGAACTGGACCGGAACCTTTTCGATTACGAACTCGCTTATACCAAAGCATCGAAACATGCCATTGATCTCAGCCGCCAGGGAGTGAAAGAAAACTTCGAGATCATTGTTGCTGCCGGCGGCGACGGATCGGTCAATGAAGTGGGAAGAAGTCTTATCGGAACCAACGCGGCACTCGCCATTCTTCCCTGCGGTTCAGGAAACGGAACAGCCAGGCATATGAAGATCCCGATCAACCTGCGAAAAGCAATACAGGTGATCCACCGGAATCATATTACTTCTATTGATACTTTTTTTGTTAATGAGGAGATCGCCATCAACACCGCCGGGATCGGTTTTGCGGCACATATCGCACATGAATTCTCCAAGTTCAAAAAAAGAGGGTTCAATAACTATTTAAAGATCGCGGTAAAAGATTCCTTTAAATTCAAGTCTCAGCAATGCGAGATCACCGTTAACGGGGAAACAAAAAAAATGAATGCCTTCATCATTGATATCGCCAACGGCACGCAATGGGGAAATAACGCAGTGATCGCTCCACACGCAAAAAACAATGACGGGCTTCTCGACCTGTGCATGGTCAGGGATTTTCCCTATGTAAATTTTCCCCTGATGGCATCCCGGCTTTTTACAAAATCCATTCACCGTTCTAAATTTGTAGAGATCATTAAAACAAAAGAAGCTTTTATCCGCCAGGAAAAAACATATGCCCATATCGACGGCGAACCGTACCATATGGGCAATGAACTCAGGATAAAAATCAATCCTTTATCGCTGAAGGTTATCGTTCCTTAGAATTATTTCTTCTTAACAACCGAATCTTTCTTCATCTCCATTTTCATGTCGCATTTTTCTTTTCCTTTTTTGCAGCAATCCATTTTGCCTTCTTTGCACTCTCCTTCGCCGCCTTCGCCTTCGCATTTATCATGTCCTTCCATGTCACAGCCTCTGCTCATTTCACATTCATCATCACCTGTGCAGATAATAATTTTGCATCCGCCTCTTCCGTGCCCCATGCTGCATTCACCCATTCCTTTTCCCATTCCCATTTTACAATCGCCCATTCCTCCCATTTTGCAGTCTCCTTTTCCCATTGCACATTCTTGTTTTTCTTCACATTGACCTTCTTTCATGCAATGTTGTTTCATACTGTGTATTCCGCAGCAGACCATTGATCCTAATGACATAACAATTATAAACCAGGCAGCCAGTTTAAAGATCATGCCGAGGTTTTCTTTTTGAGTTTTGTAAAGCAGCCACATTCCTGCAGAAAATGAAAGCAGAAATAAGCTGATACAGATAGATAGTGAACAGTTCATGTTTTTTTGTTTTAAAGATTGTCGTCAAAGATAGGAAAGTAATTTATACTTTTAGCGGAATTAATATATGAACGACGAGGGGCTTACTTCATCATTTACGATCATACCTCCGGCAATCCCATCTGCCGGTGTTTATTTCTTTACAACTGACAGCGGCGTAAAATACGAAGTGCGTTTTGGCAGGAGAAAAGACAATATTTTGCATGCGACCATTGTGTTCGGTGTGATCAACGACGAATTTGAAGGAGAAGAATACATCGAAACCAACCGAGGGGAAGTTTACCGCGTAATGGCCACCCTTGATAAGATCATCCGTATGTTCATGTTTGAACATTCCAAAGTGATGATCTATGAATTCACCGGCGTTGCGAAGGAAGACGAACCCGATGAAGGAGCAACTGCAAGATTAAATCTCTATAAGCGATACCTGCCGGTTATTTTTCCTGAGAGCGAAGGATGGTCATTTAAATTCCAGGCGAGCAACGCTGTGGTGTCTAAGAAAGACCGATTGTAAAACATGCGTTCAACTCTTCTTATTTTTTTTTGCCTTTGCTGAACGGGGATGAAATTGCTCAATGGTATCCTTCAGGTATCGGCGGTCTAGATGAGTATAAATTTCGGTAGTAGTAATGCTTTCATGGCCAAGCATTTCCTGCACTGCCCGGAGGTCCGCTCCGTTCTCCACGAGATGCGTTGCAAAAGAATGCCTGAACGTATGCGGGCTTACGTGCTTCTTCATTCCGATCTTCGTTGCTAATTTTTGAATGATAAGAAAGACCATTGTTGTGGTCAGTTTTTTTCCCCGGTTATTCAGGAATAAATAATCCTCGAATCCTTTCTGTACCGACAAATGAACGCGGATCTGGTTTTTATAAATATCAATGAACTTTACCGCTTCGCTTCCGATCGGGATCAAACGCTGCTTGTTCCCTTTTCCGATCACACGGATAAACCCGGTATCAAAGAACAGATCAGAGATCTTCAGGTTCACCAGTTCACTCACCCGCAACCCGCAGGAATACATGGTCTCCAGCATGGTCCGGTCGCGGTTACCTTTGGGAGTTGACATATCCAGCGATGAAAGAAGCTTGTCAATATCATTTACATCCAGCACATCGGGCAGCTTTCTCCCGATCTTTGGTGTTTCGATCAGCTCCGTAGGATTTTTTGTTATCAGGTTTTCAAGCAGCAGATATTTATAAAATGCACGTATGCCTGAAATTACCCGCGACTGAGTGGTTGCACTTCGCTCTTTTTCGTTCAGCCAACCAATAAATCCGATCAGGTGCTTGTGCTCGATCTTATCCGGGTTCAGATCGTATTTCTTTTCCGCCAGAAACTGCACCAGGCGCTCCACATCTTCTGTATACGCTACAATGGAATTGCGGGAGAGTGATTTTTCCAGTTTAAGGAAAGACTGAAACCCTTTTATTGAAATCTGCCATTGCATAAAAAACTAATTATACGAAAGTACGAAAACAAATATCCTTAGCGCTTTGGTATCTGCTTTCGTATTTTTCGTATAGCTTCGCTTTCTGAAAACAGCTGATACGCGTGATGTTTGAAAAACTTTTAAATAACACCAAATGGCAAGTACTCCTGCTGGCATCCGTAATTGCCTTGATCTACCTGCGAACCTTATCCTATTCATTCATTGGCATTGATGAAAATACCTTGCTGATCCAAAAAGGAGCATTCAATAAAGAGATCTCAAATATTCCGAAAGCTTTCTCGCAGCATGTTTTTCAGACAGAATCCAATATGGAATCTCCCGGCTCTTTGCACTTTTACCGGCCGCTGCTTACCGTTTCTTTTATTCTTGATTCACAGTTTTCAAGGAACCAACCTTCAGGGGAAGAAGATAAAGGCAAAGGATTTTCTTTATTTCACTTCTCAAACATATTCTATCATTTCATTGCCGTTATCGGGCTGCTGTTTGTACTGCTGCGCATGAACATTGCGCCTTCGCTTTCATTTTTTTTCTCTTTACTGTTTGCCGTTCATCCGCTTCTTGTGCAGGCCATTGCCTGGATCCCGGGCAGGAACGATTCATTGGCCGGCGGCTTTATCCTCTGGAGCTTTTATTTTTTGCTGAAGGAGTTTCCTCCAACAGCAATTGCAACTTCCGGCAATCCGCTTTCAAAAAAGAAACAAATCGCTTCTCATGAAAACAATTTTTCTGCTCTTACAAAAGGGAATCCAATCCTGAACTACTGTCTGCACTTTCTCTTTTTTACCCTCGCGCTCTTTACAAAAGAAAATACGGTGCTGTTTGTCCCTCTCTGCATTTTTTATTTGTTCTTCATTCATAAGAACAAACAAAATGTAAAGAAGATACTTTTGCTGATCGCCTGTTATTCCCTGGTCTCCGCGCTTTGGTTCCTGATCAGGAAAAATGCCGTCGGAGAAATCACACTTCCGTCTGCCGCCGAAAATGCCAGTCCGGATTCATTTTATTCTGTCTTTATAAACAACGCGCCTCTCTTGCTTCAGTATATTCAGAAGACCATTATTCCAATTAAGCTGGCGGTTATGGCTTCTGTGCATGATACCAATTATTTTCTTGTCGTTCTTGCCCTGGTTATTTTCGGAGCAGGAGTTTATTTTACAAACAAGAATAACCGGAAAGAGGTTCTTTTCGGACTGCTATGGTTTGTTCTTTTCCTGGCCCCTACTCTGCTCTTCAGTTATTTTGAAGGAATGGAACACCGATCTTATTTACCGGCCATCGGGCTGATCATTGCTTTTGCACATCTGGACACGATACAAAACCTTGCTAAGAATAAGAACAGGCTGATGGGAATTGCAGGAATGGTAATAATCATTTTTGCACTGATCACAATAAACCGTCTTCCGGCATTTTCCAATGAGCTCAATTACTGGAAGAACGCATACGAAACATCCGAATATTCCGCTGTGGTTTGCAGGGACTACGGGGTTTCGCTGACCGAGAACGGCGAACTACAAAAAGCCGAAGAGGTTTTCAAGGAAGGGATCCGAAGAAATCCTGAGATAAAATTAATTCATTATAACCTGGGGGTTTTATATTACCACACAAACCGGTTTGAAGAATCAAAAGCCCAACTGCTGGAGGAACTGAAGATCAATTCTACAAACTTCATGTTGTTTCACCTGCTGGGGGTAATCTACAAGCAGGAAAACCAATCTGAAAAAGCGGCAGGAATGTGGGAACAGGCAGTCGAACTCAATCCAAATTATACGGCTTCTTACAAGGAACTGATCTCCTTTTATGCACAGAACAAAGACACGGTTAATTTCATGCGGTGCAAGGCCGCACTTGAAAAGAACGGCTACCGGATCACGGGTAAAACAAATCAGAAGTAAACAATTTTGTACTTTCGGAAAATGAAACTGATCATCATCAACGGCCCCAACCTGAATTTACTGGGCGTGCGCGAACCTTCGGTCTATGGCAATCAATCCTTCGGCCAATACTTTGACGATCTGAAAAAGAAATATCCTTCTGCTGAACTGCATTATTTCCAAAGCAATGTGGAAGGCGAGATCATCAACAAGCTTCATGAGGTTGGTTTTAACTTTGACGGAATAATTCTTAACGCCGGCGGATACACGCACACGTCCGTTGCCATTGCCGATGCAATTGCATCCATCAAAACACCGGTGATTGAAGTTCATATTTCAAATATCCATGCACGCGAAGAGTTCAGGCATCATTCACTGATCGCCGGAAAATGTAAAGGAAGTATTTCGGGTTTCGGGCTGGATTCCTACCGGCTTGCCGTTGAGAGTTTCTTAAAATAATTGCTCGTTCAGCGCTGAGAACTTTTTCTTTCCCAGTATAAAGTATTGCCACACCACACTTCCCCTGTAAATGCAGTGAGAAGCATAACGGACAACTTTTTTCTTTATAGCGTTCCTTTTATTTATCGTTTTACCCAACTGGGAATAATAACTGAAATGTGCCCGGATGACGGCAAAAAAGTGCATGATGTCTCCCGAAAAAAGGAATTTCAGTCCCGCCAATCCATCTAAAACACCTCTGAGTAAAAGTTTCCGGAATAAATAACCCGGGG
>JAHEYJ010000111.1:8114-10839 GCA_023251675.1 Bacteroidota bacterium | reverse complement strand
GTATTAACTGCTGACCAGGTGACACCGTTGTTTGTGGATCTGTAAACTCCGTTGGCGCTGGTTGATAAGAACAGGTTCGTTCCTTTTGAGATCACACACCATGCATTTAAACTGGCAGTGCCTGCGCTTGCCGTCCAGTTGTTTCCATTATCCGTGGAATAAAACGCGCCCGCATCGGTAACGGCGACCAGGTTGGTGGAAATTTTTACAATGCCTCTTATCGCGGTTACCGCACCTGAGATCCCGTTGTTGCTTACGGTCCAGGTCTTTCCGCTGTCCGCGGATTTATAAATGTATTTTATCCCTGCGATGATTTCATTATTGCTGACGATCACCGAGTGAACTTCTCCGCTGAATAATCCGTTGGTGGGTTTCCACTGCGCGAAGGATGAAAGGCAGATCGAAAAGAAAAATGCGATCGCTGATTTTGATTTCATCGTAAATTGTATTTGATGTTGGATCAGTTGATTGCTCGTAAATAAAATAAAGGCATAAACAAGGATTGCTTATGCCTTTATAAAAGTTAATGCAGTTGAATGACAAAAGTGCGCAAAGCGTTATTTTGCGATCATCACCTTTCTTGAAAGGGTTCCGGCATCGGTCTGCATCCGGACAAAATAGATCCCGCTCGGTTGGTCAAGATTTATTTTTTCCTTATAGCTGTTTGGCGCGGAAGAGTAAACCTTTTCTCCGTAGATATTAAATACGTCAACCGTTTTCATTTGGATCTTATCGCCTGAGAGCTGGAACGATCCTCCGGAGGGGTTGGGAGAAATGGTTATGTCATTCGCCATCTGGATATCGTTAACACCGCTGGCCAGTACAACACTTACATCGTCAACCAACAAAAGACTTCCCGGTTTCGGGTGCCTGTCGAGCGAGGAGGAGCTGAATAAAATATACAGCGTGTCAGGCGTCAACGCGCTGACATACGTGAAGTTAATAGTGCCTTGCTGCCAGGTAGAACCGGTGGCAGTGGTTGTCCAAAACTTACCCCCTCCTACCGCATTGCGCTGATGCACCAATAAGGCACGGAAATCTGCCGTATCGCCTGCCTGCGGTGTATATTGATAATAAAAACTGAGCGAAGCAATATTCTGAGTGAAAGGAATGCCGGGTTTAAAGGTAGTGGTGGTTTCATTCACGTTCCCGTTAAATATAATACCCAGCGTATCCAGGTAGTTGTGCCCGATAAAAGGAATTCCCCATGTTTTGTAGATATTATAGGAAGTTGGCGTGTAAATAGTGGTTCTGATACGTGCGGAATAAGATCCTCCGTGGGCGGTATCGCACCTGAAAACAGAAATGGGACTGCTTCCAACAGCAGAATAGTTAAAGAAATTATAGTCGTTCCAGCCGGTGATGCCGTTGCCGCCGTTCGGGTTCATTGCCGTTGGAACAGCAAGGTCGTTCGTCCAGGTTTCAAAACCCGGATTAATTAACTGAGCCTGTGATGCAAACGCCAGCGCAAAAGCAGAAATGAAGAGTAAATGTTTTTTCATTGTAAATTGATTTGAATGACTGTGGTTAGTTAATAATAAAGAAGAGAAACTGTTTTATAAATACGTTTGTGACTGCTACAAATATAACAAGGTTTCTAAATATGTAATATGTAGTTCATCATAAGATACTTCCGGCGGGGGAACTTAATGTTCTATCTTAACTAAAATTCCCTTTTCAAAATGCAGGATGTATTTCCAGTTGTAAAACCATATTTCTTTTCCGGCGGAGGAAGGTTTTGTTATAGAAATATCCCAGGGGGCGCCCCATGCGGCTTTACACATTTCGGTTGTCATGCCGGTCTCTATTTTATTTTGTGCGATCAATGGCCCTTTATGCGGCCCGAACTTGCTGATGCATTCCGCTCTGCGTTTTTCTTTCCTGTCATTTTCCGCTTTGATCATTTCTTCTTTCTGGTTCCGGTTGGCATGGTCCAGCCGGTCATATTCCTTCGCGGTAATAAAACTCCTTCCGAATTTTTCTGATGGCGGCCGCAGTTGCATTTGTTCGCTCTTGTTATTTGCCAGAAGGCAGAACACATTGTAGATACTGTCCTGGCTCTCCGTGTCAAGGCTTTTTAATAAAGTAACATCTTTGCAAAGCCATTTGCTTTTATCGCTGAGATAGATCACCTCCTGGCCCTGGAATAGTTGTTTTTGTTTTTCAAAGTAGGGGATTGAAATAAAAGAGTTGAAATAACTGTTGCTGTAAGGCCGAATCTTGCTCTGGCTAACCACCCAATAGAGCGGTGGAACATTCGCTGAATCTTTCCTGCTGTTATCCCTGAGAACAAAAACCGCGTGAATGATCATCTCTTTCCATAGAGGCGAACTGAGGTCTTTGTACCGGTAACCGCATTGATTGATGACATTTTTTTGTTTCAGCTGCGCGAGGGCGTCTCCCTGCAGGATATCAATGACCGTAAAATATTTATTCCCCTTTACCGGGTCCTCGCTTTGTTTCGAAAACAAAACCGGCCCGGCTTCAGGATTAATGACAGGCGGAAGGAATAACTGCAGCCCGATAAATTCATATTGATTCTCCGGTTTATATTGTTCTTCAAGGGTTTGAGTGCTGTCGTATACAGTTGGTTTCAATACACCCTTTTCATCTTTGCCGGTTATGGCCTGTGAAAAAAGTAAATTGACATTTACAAAAAGTAAAACGATCAGTGATTTTAATTTCATTTGATGAGGGATCATCGCCTGTTTTTGTTCCTGCAAAC
>JAHEYJ010000111.1:0-8104 GCA_023251675.1 Bacteroidota bacterium | reverse complement strand
CAAATTAAAACTGCCCTGCCAATCATAGACACCTAATTTGAAATAATATAAAAACTTGTATTTCGTGTTTAAAGTTTTATCTTTATTGCGTGGTTTCCTCATTTGCAGGGCTGCTTTTTAGAATAGTTCAACCGGATGGTGTTACATAAACCAATATTCGCATGAGAAAACATTTACTCTTCCTCTTAACGGTTGTTATTTTTTCTTTCAGCGCCAATGCGCAGCAATGTCTTAATACAGGATATTGCACCACCGTCGCGAACGAACATCAATACCCCGCAGCCACCTTTTCCACTACTTCTTCCACCTGGACAACCGTGAACGCCTATATGAATGCCGATAATTATACGCTCTTTAATGTTACTTCCGGCAATACGTATGAATGGAGCTATTGCGAAGCGTATGGCGGTGTGTCAGCCGGGTGGGATGCGCAGTTGACTTTATCCGATAACAGTGCGGGTACCGATCTTTGCTTCAGCGATAATACGTGCGGCACTACGGGTAATGCACCTTACATCAGCTGGACGGCCACGTTTTCAGGTGTGGTTAAATTATTGACCACCCAGGCTAATTGTTTGGACAATTCAGGCGCTCCTTATAATACGCTGGTGTGGAGAATGGCCAACGGCAGTGTAAGTACACAAATACTGGGCATCGATGTTTCGCATTACGACGGCACGATCAACTGGTTGCAGGTAGCCGCCGTTCCGAAAATATTTGCTTGGGCGAAAGCAACTGAAGCCACCAATTATACCGACCCGACTTTTACAACCAACATGACGAACGGGGAAGCGGCAGGTGTAAAAATGGGAGGATATCATTTTGCCCATCCCGAAACCAACTCGGCCTCTTCTGAAGCAAGTTATTACCTGGGTGTGGCGGGTACTTATATTACATCCTGTGAATTGATCCCTGCTTTGGATCTTGAAGATCCATCCGGCGGGCCTTCCCTCATTTCTTCCATGACCAGCACTGCGCTTACAAACTGGGTGCAGCAATGGATGACGGCCGTAAAAAATCAAACGGGCATCACGCCTGTTATTTATACCAATGGATCCATCGCCTCCTACATGAACAGTTCGGTAAATACGTATCCGCTGTGGATGGCCGATCCGGACGGAAGCGCCACTTCGCCGCCTACCAATATCGGTGTGTGGACCAACTGGGCGTTCAAACAATATTCCTGGACGGGCACGGTGCCGGGGATCAGCGCGCAGGTGGATCTCAATGTCTTCAACGGGAATATGACCGACCTGAATACGTTAATGGGATGTGCAACGGAAATGAAAGAGGTGGTTTCTGAAACGGATTTTATTCTGTATCCAAATCCTTCCAGCGATCATCTTGTCATTGAAAATACCTCCGTCGCTGCGCCGGACGAAGTGATCTCCATCTATAATATACAAGGGCAAGTGCTTTTTCAGCAGAACGGGTACCAGCAGACCATGACGATCGATGTTTCCGGTTTTGCGGACGGATTGTATTTCGTAAAAATGCAAACCGGCAGCGGGGCAGGGGTGAAGAAGTTTGTGAAGCGGTAAAACCGGGCAGGCCTCCACGCTGCGTTCAATATTTATTTTTATAATGCTTGCTTATATAATCGATCGCCTGCGCCTGTGTAAGCACGGAAAAATTCTTATACCGGTCATGCACATCAATTATTTCATCAACGGCCTGGTCCGTTAATGCCCGGTTGCTCCATCTGTTCAGCTCAGCGATGACCGTAGCAAGGCATCCTTTTTTATAGGCAATTTGCCCGAGCACGTGAAGGAGTGTATTGCGCACCCGCGCCGTTGGGTCGTTCTGTAATTCTTTCAGCAGCGGCAGAATGTCCTGGGGATATTTTCTTCCGCGCAATTCAAGTCCGTGGCAGATCTCCCTCCGGATCTCCTTATCGGGATGGTGTAAATATTTTTTTGCCCACTTCAGTACCGGCGCCGGATTTTTCTCCCCCATCTTTTTAAGGGAGCCGATCACCGCATTTCGAACGGAATGATGTTCGTCAAAAAGTCCTTTGTCAAAAAAACACCCAACGGCATCAAAAGAGCGGATCCCTATTTCGCCCGCGGCATTGATGACGGTCTGCCGGACCTTAAAATCTTTTTCCTCCAGCAGTTAATCCAAAAGCCGGATTATTTTTTTTTGCAGGCCTTTTTTTTTCATCATATATTTTCCCAACAGACAGGTAGGCTGACTTCCGGATGTAGGTATCCTCGTCAGAAAAGTAACCGGCAATTTTAGTGCGGGTATTTTTCCTGATATCAGAAAGGATATCCTTGCTGATCCGCGCAGCATGGTTGGCCCGTTCTTCTTTGCTGAGGTCGTAGAAACGCATGTTGCCCGTAAAAGTACAAAAGGATTTATTTTTCCGGTTGCTGCATTTTTAACAGTAGCAGAGCCGGGTATCGCAAAGAGATCTTAAAATGAAACAGGGGCATTGTCTTTTGTCATGATGATAGCAGTGCCAGGGCCAATATCAGAATAAAAAGCACCGCATAAAATCCGAGGCCGTAAAAGAACCACCGCCATATTTCTTTGTATTGCCTGTCGTAACCTTCCGCTTTTAATTCATCGGCCCTGATTAAATTCAATAGCCCCGGGAGCAGTAAGGTCAATACTTTCCAATGCGCCTGGAGGGGTTCATTTGCCTTTTCGGCGGCAGATGGTTTTTTTGTTTTGATTTCTTTTTCTGCAGGCTCATTTTTTGGGGGAGAGAGATCCCTCTTTTTCAATTCAGCCTCCGCGGCAACAACGGCGTCCGGCTGGTAATCATTTCGCAGTTTACCGACAATGTCCAGCAGTTCAGCGTAGGTTCGCCTGGCCATTGCTTCGGCATACGTATGATAGGTTGTCATAAAGGATTTTTATCAGTTAAAACTTCGCCCTTACCTGGCTTTTCTTGTAGCTTCTCGCGTAGCGGAAACCTTTCGGATAGCTCACCGAATATTTCAGCGACAAGGTCTTTTCACTCGACGGATCCATGTTCAGCTTCCAGACGATCTTTCCGGTAAGCGGGTCTTGCTCGCCAGCATCGGCGATCTCGATGTTCTCCACTTTCACATTCGTCCGTTCAGAGACCGGCACCTGGTCGATGATCTCTACATTTACTTTTTCATTGCTGATGTTCTTGATCTTGATCTCATAGGTGAAGGCCGCAACGATCCCGCCGGCCAGTACTTTTTTACTGGAGAGCTAGCTTACCTGTTTATGCTTCACGATAATATTATCGATTACGCCGAGCGGAAGTTCCATGTAATCTTCAAAATCACTGGGCCGGATATACGACTTGCCCAAAAAGTTTCCGTTGTTGTAAATGCTGGCCTCCCCGTCAATGAGGTTGAGCTTTTCCCAATCTTTTATCCGGGCGATGGAATACACCTGCTCTTCTTTTTTCGGAGCGGTGCGGTAAAGGAATTCCGGGGCAAGGTCATAGTTCGTGACATCGATCAGCGAGGGCGTGGACCCGGACCGGAACGAATATTTTTTGGAGATGTTAAAGGTAATCTCCCTGTCGGGCGTAAGTATTTCTTCTTCCTCCAATGAACCGGATGAATTCATGCGCTGGATCTGCGACTGAAGCTGGGATTGCGCATCCTCATTATCCTCCTTGTTGTAATTGTTCTGGTATTTATATCCATCTGACCGGGAAACGATGAACGGGTCCAGGTCCGGGGCGGAATAATACTGTGACGGATCAGCGGTTGAAAGCGTAATGTTCAGGTTATCCCAGTCGATGCCGGTATTGTTCAGGATCTTGGCGCGGTAGTTTATCTTCAGTGATTTATTTCCCGCGGCAAAGATCTCGTAGACGGGGATCCAGCCCGAACCGCCGGTGAGATACGACAATTCCAGGTCAGCCGTGTAATCTGCTTCGGAGTTATTGATCTCCGCAATGAGGATACAGATGTTCATGGCATTCTCTTCCGCATTCTCCACATCAAAGGCGGATTTGAGCGCCTTCACTTTATTTTTTTTCAATTGTGTAAGCGCGTGTTGTTTGTTGAGTATGTCCATACTTACAGAAGCATAACGGTCGCGGTAATAATCGGATGTAAGTTTTAATTCGGCAAGTGAGATCAGCTTGCTGTTGGGAATGATGTCGTCGTTCTTTAAAAGCATTTGCTGTTCCAGTTTCAGACCGTCCAGTTCAAAAGAAAGTTTCTCAATATTTTTTTCGATCGAAATAATGGAGTCTTTTGAATTCCGGATCATATTCAGAAGGTCGGGCGGAAGGGTGCTGATCTCGGTCGTATCGCTTAGGCTCACCAGCTGCAGCGAGAGGAGTTCGCTTTTGCCGATGTTCCGTAAGCTGATATTGTGTTTGTCGATATTCATGGCCAGGCCCACAAAAGCAAGTTTGTTCATGCCCGCTTTCAGTTTTATCTTTTGTGTATGCGTGATGAGCGCGGCATTCAGGCAGACCTTGACGGAGGTGATGGGCGCTTTGACTTCCTGCGGTTTTTCCGGCGATGCATAGCCGATGCCAGATACAAGAGTGAGAAAGCAAGCAAGGAGTTGTTTAAGTTTTGTAAAGTAATTCATGATAAAGAATTTTTAAAGGAGCAATGGGTCGTACAGAACAAAAATAAGATTTTTAATCTGCCATTCAATGAAAGAAAGGGCTCGGAAGAATTAATTCCGCAGAAGCAGTTCCGGAAGGATACGAGCGGATCCACTATGGATAGTACTCGATCGCCCGCTCCGTAAGGAAAGTGGGAACATTATTTACGAACTTTATTTTCTCGGTCCAGTTTCCCTGTGGATCGTATTTATATGAAAAAGTGGTCTTCTGAACCAGGTCGCCGGAGGTTCTGTATTCCAGTTCTTCAACCAGGTTCTGGTGATCATCGTACTTGCACAACTTCTTGCCGAAGGTCTGTTCGTCTGTATATGCGCGGATCTCAACCGGAAGTCCTTTTGAATCGTTCGTAAAAGTATTTTTGAAAACAAAGGTTCCATCTGCGTTAAAACCCTGGTCTTCGGTTTTGTTCCCGTTCGCATCGTAGGTATAATTATTCTTTGTCTTTACTACTCCGTCAGCGCCATGCCTTAATTCTTCGGTCAAATTCCCATTTGTATCATAGTGATAGAAAAATTTACTGAACAGGGTTTTATTCTCGTCGTACCGCGATTCTTCTTTCGTTGCGCTGTCGTATTTGAAGAGGCCGGAATTGAAGACCTTGTTGTCCGAGTTGTAAACTGTTTCTGAGATCAGCTTCCCTTGCGGATCGTATTTGTATTCGTATTTGTACACCGGCTTGCCCGCTGCGTTCATCTTTATTTTTTCAGTGAGCTTTTTTTCGGTGTCGAAAAACAAATACAGGTCTTGTTTGCCGGCCTCGGTGCCCTTTTGCCCCTTCGTGGTTTTGCCGCCCGGTTTGCCGATTGCTTTGTACGTTGTTTCTTTTGCTGACTTGACGTTCCCCTGCAGGCCGTTCTTCTGAAGATCGGTCTTGTTTACCTGGAAAAAGAATGAAAATAAAATGAGCAGCATAGATTATTTTTAGATGAAGTGACGGTAAAGGTAATTAAGAAATCATTTTTACCTAACTTACTTAGTAGGTGGCATGGAATATTTAGTAAGTGGCAGCGGGGTGCGTTCTCATTCAGCCGGAATAAGATCGCAGAACCAGAATCCTTTCGTGGCGGAGCTGGCCGGGAGCGTGCAGTCATCGGTTTTTATCTCCAGCGGTTTGTAAACGGTTTCCCCGATTGAAAATTTTATTTTCTTTTTGAATAACGGGCCGTCGTAACAGAAGGTGTGGTATTCACCGTTCTCGCCGCAGGGATCAACGGAGGCAGGTAACTGTTCTGCGAATTCCCGGTCTATTTCCCTTCCGGCCCATTCTTTTCCGAGATAGCCGTCGTTGGTGCAGCAAACAACGGTCTTGAAATCACGGCCGATAAAATCACTGATGAGTTCGGCGGTGTTCATTTTCCATAAGGGAAAAATACCTGTCATCCCGATCTTTGCCAGGTTCTTTTCACGGTAGATCCGTAGGTCTTCCAGGAAAATGTCGCCGAAGATGACGTGCTCAATGCCTTGTGCTTTTGCTTGCAGCAGGATTTTCTCCATCTGCCGTTCGTACTCGTTGTTCGTGCCTTCCGATATATTTACTTTCAGGATCGGGATGCCGATGGCATCCACTTGTGCGTCCAGCAATTCTTCCCGCACCCCGTGCATGGAGATCCGATTATGTACTTTGTTCACAGTAGTGAGCAGGTAGCGCACATCAAATAATTTTTCTGTCAGAACTTTATGCAGGCAAAAGGCGGAATCTTTACCTCCACTCCAGCAGAAGATGGCTTTGGGTGGGTGCATGGCCAAAAGTACAGAATTATTTTTCAGCGCTGACTTAATTCTTTTTTAATTGATAAGTAACGCAAGGAAAACTTCACTTCGCACGGGTTCCCGATCTGGCGGCCATGCCTACGGCAGGTAAACCGGCAGGCAGGTACAGCACGAGGCGTTCTTACGAACTGACGACAGCCACCAGCCGTCGCTTGAAGTTCCCGGATTATCTCTGAATAATGATTTTTTTATTTACGCTCTCCTCATGGAATATTAATTGAAGAAAGTAAATGCCGTTTGGCTGATCGTTCAAATTAATTTCAAGCGTTTGATCCGTTATTTTCGTTTGATATATTTTTTCGCCCAGCACGTTGCATATCGCCAGGCTTCCTGCGATCAGTTTATCGTTTCTGATCACAAGCTTGCCTGTTGTTGGATTCGGATAAATAAGGAAAGCATTCTCTTTTGCAATTTCATGCGTGGATCCTGAAAGATCGTCCACCACCAGTACAACCGTATCAGTGAGCACGGGGAGGTTGAAGTCAAAAACAATTCCCGCATGATTATTAATCACCGTGCCGTTCGGATTATTCGGCTGCTGAAGGATCTGGAACTTGACGAATCCATGGCTTAACGGCTCATTGATATTGCTGTCAGGAAGAAGAATATTATTGAATGTCCATCTGAGGACACCCGCGCCCAGCAATGCGAACGTATAGGGATGGCTGCCGGCGCCGCTGATCACGGATGGAATATCCAGGTCCGCGTCAAGGGTATCATATACGACCACTTTGAATGCGGTATCCGTACCCGTATTCTGAAAGTGGATGGCGTAATGGATCGTGTCAGATGGAAGGATCGCCGCCTGCCGGGTGTAAACTTTATGCGAGCCGGTACAGGCTTCTTTGGCGTTGGGATCAAAAGAGCCGGTCACCACGTGATGGTCTTCATCCGTATTGTTTTTGTCATTGCAATCCCCCGGAACATTCAGCCATTGAGCGTATGAATGAAGCGTATCGCCTTGGTGGACATAGCAGTAAATAGAATCGACAACACCAATAGAAGCGTGCTGCCCGGGCAGCACCGAGCTGACTTTCCAAAAATAACTGTTGCCTGAGATGCTGTCCCAGGGAACCGTGCTGCTGAGAGGGATCATCCCGCTGTCAAAAGTGATCTTGAGCAATGCGTTGATAGCGGCGGTTGTTCCGTCGTTCCAGTACAACGCATAAAAATTATTTTTCAGGCATCGGCGGAAGGTTCCCGATCCAATGCTCACGGCAAGGTCGGGACAGGAAACAACAGCACCGGCTCCGAAATCAAGGTTAGCGACCGTATCCTGAAATAGAACGGATGCAGTGTAGGCGGGAGGAATTGCGGGGCAAACCTGCTGCCAGTAATTTTTTGGGATCAGGCTTACGGAATACGTACCCGCGGGAATCCATATTTCATACGTTCCGCTGCCGCCCGTTAAACCATAGAATACATTTGATGCGCTCTTTGCTTCAACAAACCAGTTTGCAAGCAGTGCTTCACCTGTCTCTTGTACGCAGTTGGAGTTTGTATCGGAAAATACTTTTCCGGACAGTAAACTATACGATGGGTCCCGGGGAATATATTCCCAGAAATCATTCATGCAATGTCCGCTGTCCCATCCGGTTCCAAAATAACCTTTTGTTCCGATAGAAAAACCCACCGCGCGGCTTCGCCTGGTGCCGATGAAGTTGGCCATTTGCGCCCATAGATCTGTTGCCGGGTTGTATTCCCAAAAATCAATAAAAGGATCCAGCCATCCTCCCCATCCGGTTCCCACGT
>JAHEYJ010000230.1 GCA_023251675.1 Bacteroidota bacterium | reverse complement strand
TAAAGCTGTGAATGAAATGAACTTGGGGAAAGTAATTTCTTATTTCGGATTCGAATTTTCGGGAGATCGAAAAAAGATTTCTTGCTTTCAGGTTGCGGAGAATGTCCGAATGGATCTTTTCATCTTCCGCCACGGGATGATTGAACTCCAGCAGCAACCTTTTATTCTCATCAGCAAAGAGTGAATTCGGCACAAGTGTGAATTTGTTATGAACGATGGAACAGGTCACGGATTTCCATACCGGCCTGGCCTGCACGGCAATTTCCTGCTTGTCTTTCTTGTCTTTGTCTAAGAACTGTATAAATTTTTCTTTGGTAATAGCAGACTGTAATGCCAGGTATTTATTCTCTTTGATATCAAGAACGGCAAATGAAAATTGAGATGAATCAACAATAACAGAAAGATGATAAGAAGTTGAATTCAACAGATCAAAAGATTCATCGGTGAAGTCAAAAGCAGGTGACGGGATTGATTCTGAATGCATCTTAACAATTGCTAATTAATACGAATATACTAATGAATCCAAAATACCCATGAATGTTGTTTTTGTGTTTTTGGTACATTGACGATGATTAGTAAATTAGTAGGGTATATGTATAAACTTATCGCAAAAATATTTTTCAATCTGAAAGGATGGAAGGTCAAGGGTGGAATCCCGCCCGGGACAAAGAAATGTGTGCTTGTTGCCGCACCGCACACGAGCAACTGGGATTTTCTGTACGGAAGTTTTGCCTGGAAACTGTTCGGGCTGGATGTAAAATACCTTGCCAAGAAAGAACTTTTCTGGTTCCCGCTGAATATTTTTCTCAAAGCGCTTGGCGGAATTCCTGTTGATCGGAAAAAAAGCTCCAACGTGGTGGATGCAATGGCGGAAATTGTAAAAGCAAACGATGAAATTATTGTGTTAATGACCCCGGAAGGAACGCGTAAAAAAGTAGATAAATGGAAAACCGGTTTTTATCAGCTTGCGTTAAAGGCGAACATTCCAATAGTCCTTGGAATATTAAATTACGGCACCAAAGAAGCGTTCATAGGACTTTCCTTCATTCCCGGCGGAGATATGGAAAAAGATTTTGAGATGATCCGGGAATTTTACAAAGACGCGATCGGATGTGTGCCTGAGAATTTCAGTGTGGAAGCGATCAGGCCGTAAAGCCCCCTCCCAACCTCCCCCTTCAGGGGAGGATTTAGGTGGGGTAACTTACTTCAGCTTTTTCTGCAAATTGGCATTCAGTGCATCCAGGAATTCATCGGTGTAGAGATAATGCTTTCCGTGCTCTACATTATTTCCGTGAACGCAGATCGCAAGATCCTTCGTCATCTTACCTGATTCAACCGTTTCAACACAAACCTGTTCCAGCGCATTTGAAAATTTGATGAGCGCCTGGTTGTTATCCAGTTTTCCCCTGAACGCAAGTCCGCGCGTCCATGCAAAGATGGAAGCGATCGGGTTGGTTGAAGTTGGTTTTCCCTTTTGGTGTTCGCGGTAGTGGCGCGTAACCGTTCCGTGCGCAGCTTCTGCTTCCATGGTCTTTCCGTCAGGAGTAACCAGCACGGAAGTCATCAAGCCAAGCGAACCGAAACCTTGGGCAACGGTATCACTCTGCACATCGCCGTCGTAATTTTTACACGCCCAAACAAATGCGCCGCTCCATTTCAAAGCCGAAGCAACCATGTCATCGATCAGTCGGTGTTCATAGGTGATTCCTGCTGCATCGTATTTTGATTTGAATTCTTTCTCAAATACTTCCTGAAAAATATCTTTGAAGCGTCCGTCGTATTTCTTCAGGATGGTATTCTTTGAAGAAAGATACAACGGCCATTTTTTCTCCAGCGCCACATTAAAACATGATTGCGCAAATCCGCGAATGGATTCATCGGTATTGTACATCGCCATTGCTACTCCGTCTCCTTTGAAATTATAAACTTCATGTGTTTGTGCTTGTCCTCCATCGGGAGTGAACGTGATAGTAAGCTTGCCTTTTCCTTTCGTAACAAAATCAGTTGCTTTGTACTGATCGCCAAAAGCGTGACGGCCGATGCAGATGGGCTTTGTCCAGTTCGGAACGAGGCGCGGAACATTTTTGCAGACGATCGGTTCACGGAAAACAGTTCCGTCGAGAATGTTCCGGATGGTTCCGTTCGGCGACTTCCACATTTGTTTCAGGTTGAATTCTTTCACGCGCGCTTCATCGGGCGTGATGGTGGCGCATTTAATGCCTACGTTATATTTCTTGATCGCTTCAGCCGATTCAACGGTTACTTTGTCGTCGGTTTTATCGCGGTATTCAATGCTGAGATCGTAATATTTAATATCCAGTTCGAGATAGGGGAGGATGAGTTTGTCTTTGATGTATTTCCAGATGATACGTGTCATTTCATCGCCGTCGAGTTCTACTACGGGGTTTGCTACTTTGATTTTAGTCATAAAAATAATTTAGGGGACAAATCTATTTTTTTATAAGATGTGAGAGGAATTCTTTTTTAATATATTTTGAAAATGGACTTTTCTGGTCTTTTCCCGACTGATGTAGGGATTTCGCAGGGCTCAACATCCTTTCCGGGTGCCATTGAACAAGAAGAAGAAATGGTTTCCCCTTCGGGCTTTTTCTTTCGATGCATTCAACAGTTCCGTCTTGAGCCATGGCGCTTACACGCAATCCTTTTCCAATTTTATCCGCAGCCTGGTGGTGAGCACTGTTCACAGTTCCAGCCCCCCTCCAACTCCCCCCGTTAGGGGGAGGGGCATAATTTATTATTTCCCATAGAAAAGATTTTTTTTCTACTTGAATGGTATGCAACTGGTCATACCCTTCATTCTTAGAATGACATACCTGAAGTCCTCCCCGATGGGGAGGATTTAGGTGGGGCTTGATGTCCGGAATCAATGTTCCGCCGAAATAAACATTTACGATCTGAAGTCCGCGGCAAATTCCGAGAATGGGTTTTTTCTTTTTGACGGAGCGTGCTATTACTTTTAATTCAAACTGATCGCGCTTTTCGTTGACATGTAGTTTTAGTTCTTTTCGTTTTTTCCAGTAAGAAGGTTTGCCGTAATATTTTGGATGAACATCTTCACCTCCCGATAAAACAATTCCATCGCATTGGTCAACATCCTTGAAATTATTCTCTTTAGAAGAAAGTTTTATTACGTTTACTTTAGAAGATGCAAGCCAGTCGTGGTAGTTTTTCCATTTACTGCAGTCTGTTATTCCAATTGTGATTTTCATAGTTACCAATTACGAATGGTTACTAATATTACTAATCTGGTTTTTGTATTTATTTGTAACATTCGTTATCGATTCGTTATTAGTATCCAAACACTTCCTCCAGCGTCATCCATTTCACGGGGCCGTATTTTTCCAGCACTTTCTGGTCGATGAGTTTTTTATTTCCCATCACAACAATGTTGTAATGCTTGTTGCTGATATGTTCGGAGTGGAAGCGTTTGACAACATCTAATTTCATAGTAAGAACCTGGTCATAAACATCCTTTCTGATATCATAATCCAGGTTAAGTTTTTTTGCCTGTTCATAGTTGAAAAGAATTCCGGTTTTGGTAATTCTGGAACTGCGTATATTTTCGAGCACGGCTTTTT
>JAHEYJ010000008.1:20097-40968 GCA_023251675.1 Bacteroidota bacterium | reverse complement strand
CGCAATGACCTGCAGCAAAATAAAAATGACCGGTAGGTTTAAATGAAGAGTTAAATAAAAGAATGAAAATAAAAAACCGTTATGGATCAAATAAAATATATAAGAGCTCTTGCCCAGCAGTACGAAAGGGGAGGAGCCCAGTATGTTTTTAACAAATGAGCGTTCAGTGAGGATTCCAAGGAATAAAATACATATTCCGACCGGCAGAATAAAGTTGTTGATCAGCGTTTCAAAAAATAAAAAACAACCGGAATCCTGCGGTGAATACCATCTGTTCACTACCAGCAGGCAGATGCAGGCAATTATATAGGATATTCCAATTAACGTTCTAACGGATCCGGCTCGTTCAACTGAATTGGAATACTTTGACCTGAACAGGATGGCCAGGTACATCCCTGCGAAGAATTCAAAGCATCTTCCGAAAAATGTGAACTCGAAAACGAATGCAGGAGTAGAAAAGAATCCGTGAAAAGATGTATTTCTGAAGATCATCCATAATGTTAAACCGGCTCCAATGATCAGGAGCGGCTGAAAAATTAATTTTATTTTCCGTGAGGCAAGGATCAGGATTGGAAACAGGAAGTAGAACATTTCTTCTACGGTCAGGCTCCAGCCGCCGGGAATGCCTGTGAATTTATATTCATCAAAAAAACCTCTAAGGAACGTAAGGTTCAAAAAGAGGACGGGAATGTTCTTTGAAAAGACGCAATTGCAAACGAAAGGCAGGAATGAAATTATTGTAATGATAAAATACATGGGATAAATGCGCGCGATCCGGTTGATGAGGTACGGGCGAATCCCGGTCTTGAAAGAAACCACCGAATCATAATATTTATAGCAGATAAGAAATCCGCTCAGCACAAAGAAGATCGTAACGCCGACATGAAACTCTCCTATGAAATCATGCATGAAATTCCCGAACCAAACGGCCTTGAAAGGATTGAAATGGTGAAGGAAGACCATGCAGGATGCAACGGTTCGGATCCCGGTAAGGGCAGGATAGAAATTTGTTTTGGTAAGGGTTGGCTGCATTCTACAAGGCCAGGTGTTTTGAACTGACTTTCCTGCCGAAGAATATTTTTGCAAGTTTATCGAAACTCTCCGTTGAATCGGTTGTGAAAAATGCAACATTATTTCCTTTGCCCAGTTTCTTTTCTATTTCAGGATGTCTTTGCAGATAATCAGCAAGACTGAGGGCAACAATAGGACCCTGGGAGATGATCTTTACATTCTTTGGAGCATATTTCCTGATCTTATTCAATAGCAGCGGGTAATGTGTGCAGCCAAGAATGATCGTATCGATCTTTTTGCTTTTTGAGAATAATTCCTTCAGGTATTTTTTTACATAGAAATCGGTGGCAGGCGAATTCACCTCATTGTTTTCTACAATAGGCACCCACATCGGGCAAGCCTGCTGGAAAACTTTTATCCCGGGATAAAAATGTTCCAGTTCAATTTTGTATGAATCGGAAGCCACAGTGCCGGAAGTGCCGAGTACCCCAATATGTTTTGTCTTCGTATGTTTTCCTGCCAGCTCCGTGGTTGGACGGATCACACCCAGCACCCGTTTACCAGGCGCGATCTTCGGAAGATCCAATTGCTGAATATTACGCAAGGCCTTGGCGGAAGCGGTATTACAGGCTAATATGACGAGATCGCAGTTCATGGAAAACAGTTTTTGCACACATTCAAGGGTATAATGATAGACCGTTTCGAATGAGCGAGTGCCGTAGGGAGAACGGGCACTGTCGCCTAAATAGATAAAATCATATTCAGGAATTATCTTTATGATCTCTTTCAGGACAGAAAGTCCGCCAATGCCGGAATCAAAAATGCCGATGGATTTTTTATTTTCTGTTCCGGCGGAAGTACCTTGAAGAAGGGCGCATAAGAATAGTGTTTTATTCTTATTTCTGGAAATCGACTTTGTCATTTAAACTTGATGCCGAAGATGGTTATATCATCAACTTGTTCTCTTCCGTTCATCCATTCCGTTATAGTGGAGTCTAATTTTTTCTTCTGTTCTTCCGTGGGCAATGAATGGATAGTGGTCAGGGTTTCTTTGAACGGGCCATAGAAATATTTTTTCTTATCGGGCCCGCCGGGCTGGTCAGGATATCCATCCGAGAAGAGATAGATCGTGTCTTCTTTTTTTGTTTCGAATGTATGATTGGTGAAAAGCCCTTCTTCAGAAGTGTGTTCGGAATGTCCGATGGGAATACGGTCTGCTTTATATTCTTCCAGTTTATTATCTCTTACAAGATAAAGAGCATTATACGAGCCGGCATACTCGATCGAATTTTCTTTTTTGTCAATGCATACCATGGCGATGGCCATGCCGTCTTTCACCGCGGCGCCATCATCGGCTGAAGTGGTGAGCGTTTCCTGCATCATCCTGCGCAGCTCATTCAGAATTTCGGACGGCTTGAACATTCCCATTTCCTTCACAGCATGATTGAGAAGATTATAGCCAATGAGCGACATAAATGCACCGGGTACGCCATGGCCGGTACAATCGGCAGTGGCGATCCAGATCTTGTTTCCGCGTTCGTAGCTCCAGTAGAAATCGCCGCTGACAATATCTTTCGGTTTAAAGAGAAGGAACCATTCAAATGGAAATTTCTTCATCTCCTGTTCGGAGACAAATACAGAATCCTGGATCCGTTTTGCATAGTCGATGCTGTCCGTGATCTTCTGGTTTTTCTTTTCAAGTTCAACATTCTGATGCCGGATCGTTTCGGTTCTTTCTTCAACTTTCTGTTCAAGAATCAGATTTTCCTTTTTAAGTTTTCTTTCCCTCCATTTAACAAATAGCACTATCAAAACTATCAAAACGATACCTGTGGTTACCCAAAACCATGTAGTTTTCCAGAAGGGGGGTGTGATCGTGAACTGGAACGTTACAGGTTCTGCATTCCAAACTCCGTCGTTGTTACACGACCAGACGTTGAATGTATAGCTGCCCGGATTAAGAGAAGGGTAGGTAACTGAATGTTCTTTAACAATAGGAGATTTTTCTTTATCCAATCCTTCCAGCTGGTACCGGTATTTTACCCGCTTTGGATTGGTAAGCGAAGTGCCGATGAAATCAAAAGTAAAATGGTTCTTGTTCCAATTGAAGATATGATCGGCAGGAATTTCGGCTTCCTGGAAAAATATTCTTGGGTTCCTGATCGTAGTGATGGGTTCGATCTCATTGTTCTTTTCATTCTTTGAATTGTATTTCACCAGGCCGATGATGGATCCAAACCAAAGAGCTCCGTCTTGATCCTTACAAACGGCATTTGGATTGATCTCTACTCCTAAAAACCCGTCTTCTTTTTCATAGTGCTTGAACGTTTCATCTTTCAGGTTGAACTTGTCAATACCCAGCCCGGTACCAATCCATAAATTATTTTTATTGTCAGTTGTAAGCAGAAAAGGCGTGTTTGAACTTAACCCGTCTTTTGTGGTGTAGCTTTTAAAGGATTTCCCATCGTATTTGTAAATCCCCTGGTCGTAGGTTCCGAACCAGATATTCCCGCTTGCATCTTCTGTAATACATAGTGTGAATTTACTGGGGTAGCCTTCTTTTTCAGTAAATGTATTGAACTTATTTCCATCATACATGGTAAGCGCTCCTGAAAGGGTTCCGAGCCACATTCGGTTCTTGCTGTCCTTAAAAATGCAGTAGATCTGATCGCTGCCGATTCCATTTCCTGTGGTGCGCTGTGCGAATTTTTCGGTTGCGATATCAAATTTCAGAAGGCCGCCTTTATTTGTTCCAATCCAGATATTGCCGTCTTTATCACCGGCTATGGAATAGATTTCATTGACCGGAAGGCCGCTATTCTCAACAGTGTAATTTTCAGTTTTATGAGTGGTGGGATTATAACGTGACAGTCCGTTCGCAAAATTCGAGTACCAGATATTCCCTTTCACATCTTCGTAAAGTGAACTGGTATTCAGGATTTCTCCTTCTTTCCCTGTCAGCTTGATGAATTTATACCGTGTTGTCTGATTTTTATCAGGCGGCCCGTTCAGATAAGCGTCAGGAACAAACTCGATCAACCCACCTTCCGTTCCGATCCAGAAATTTCCTTTCTCATCCTGAATGACGGACCATACAAGACTGTTGTCCAGTCCTTCGCTGCTTCCGTAAATTTCAAACTGTTCATCGAAATATTGATTCAGATTCAAATACGTACCGATCCAGATATTTTTTTCCCGATCCTGAATGATAGAAAGCACACGGTCGTTACTCAGTCCCTGTTTTGAAGAAATGGTCTGGAAAATAGGCCCTTTGTAACCGTTGGCTTCCAGTTGAGGAAGGTATTTTGAAATTCCGCCGCCATAGGTTCCAAGAAAAATAGTGCCGTTCACGTCTTCGAAAATCACCCGTATGTTCTCATTGGCAAGGCCGTCAGCCATAGAAAATAGTTTCAATTGACCGTTATTGCCGATCCTGAATACTCCTTTATCGGTAGAGCCAATCCATGTATTGCCTTTTTTGTCTTGATACAAAGCATGAATAGAAGTACTGGGAAGTGTAACATTGCAGGGAGAAAGAGTTCCGGATGTGATCTGCGTGATCCCTTTTGATGTTCCTATCCAAAGGGTTCCTGCTTTGTCTTCCATTAAAGCATTCACGACATCTCCGGCAAGTCCGTCTTTTAATGTCAGAAGCGAGAAGTTGCCCCCCTGCATTTTAATCAGACCCATTCCTTCCGTTCCGAACCAAATTACTCCTTTCTTGTCTTGAATGATGCAGTTGATTGTTTTCTTGCTTTCTATTTTTCCAGGTATGACTTCTTCAAATTTTTTCTTAGTGACATCGTATTTTGTAATTCCACCTGACCAGTGACCAAACCATATGTTACCATCTTTATCCAGGCAGGATGAAGTAATACGGTTTTCGGCAAGCCCGTCTTTTTTATTGAAATTCTCAAAATTCAGTCCGTTGTACTTGCTCAATCCACTCATCGTTCCCACCCATATATTTCCATCTTTATCCTGAAGCATCGTGTAAATGCTCGATTGAGGAAGGCCTTCCTCAATGCCGAATTGATTTAGGTTTAATGTCTGTGCGTCAACAGAAGAAAAGGGAGAGAAAAGAAAAAAGGATAGTGCTGTAAAAAGAAAAAATTTTCTGCAAGAAAGAGAATACAGCATCGTATCCTTTTTATGAAATATTATTTAATACCAAGCTCTGCTTTTACGGCATTAAAAATGTCGTCAGAGGGATCCGTATAAAGAAGAGCGCCAATACTAGAATCAAGAACCATCTTATAACCTTTGGCTTTTGCTACTTTTTCAATGGCTTTTTTTGCTTTCTCATTGATGGGCTTTGTAAGTTCATCATTCTTTTGCTGAAAATCGGTTTGCGCCTGAACTTGAAAATCCTTAATACGTTGGTCTAAATCCTGAAGTTCCTTCTGTTTGGTTTGTTTGATCAGGTCGGTTAAGTTTTTTTCGTTGGTTTGGTATTCGTTCAGTTTGTCGTTAAGCTCTTTTTGCATGGAAGTCAGCGTGCTCTCCAGTTGTTTATAATGATCGGCAGATGCTTTTTTTGCTTCCGCCATTTCAGGCATTATAGAGAGAAGCGAATCAAGATTAATAAAGGCATTTTTTTGTGCGAACGTAACAATAGAAGAAGAAACAACTAATGCAACAAGAAATGGTTTGAGAATGGATTTCATAGTGAGTGATTGTTTAAGGATTGTCATTTAAGTTTTAATTAAATTATAGCTATAATAAAAGCGAATAGTATAAATGCGAAAATACTAAAATAAAGATAGTAAGGTAAGGGAATTATCCCCAATTTGATATAAGCAAAAACAAAATAAACCTGACTTTATTTCTCTTTTGTGCCGCCCGGTTTAAAGCCCATCGCTTCAAGGACTTCATCGCTCTTGTCGTATTTCGGATTTGCAAAAAGAATATTAAGATCGGCTGATTTGTTGAACATAATGGCGATCATTTGTTTCTCCGCCAGTTCTTTGATCGCATTATAGGTTTTATCCTGAATGGGTTTCACCAGTTCTTGTCTTTTCTTAAATAGATCTCCGTCAACACCAAAGCGTTGTTTCTGAAGTTCCTTCGCTTCTTTTTCCTTCGTGATGATCTCGTCCTCCCGCTTCTTTTTCATATCTTGCGTCAGCAGGATCTCTTCAGACTGATAGGCTTTGTAAAGCCGGTCCACTTCCGAAAGGCGTGTTTCAATTTCTTTTTGCCACTGTACGGAGATCTGGTCCAGCTGCTCTTGCGCACTTTTGTATTCCGGAATGTTGGT
Organism: Bacteroidota bacterium; assembly: GCA_023251675.1. Classification (GTDB taxonomy): domain Bacteria; phylum Bacteroidota; class Bacteroidia; order Palsa-948; family Palsa-948; genus Palsa-948. The sequence goes on along the minus strand of JAHEYJ010000008.1, from coordinate 34,697 downwards.
AAGGATATAATCCAGGTCAACATAAGCGGTCTTCTGCCCAAAGGTTAGAGTAGAAGCAAGAAAGCAGAATGCGGAGGTGAAAGCAAAAAATATCTTTTTCATATTGGATGGGTTTTGATTGTAACTTTCTCTTTATACAGATATTGTGCCAGTAAAATCAGAGCGAAGATAAAGAATGTTTGGAATAGTAAAGCAGCTTTACAATTCTCCTAAATTCATGCCGATTGTAAAATGGAATTGTGATTTTTTCATTCCCGGGCGGAATGGAACATCATCAAACCTCCAGCCGTAATCAAATCCCAGCATTCCGAACATAGGCAGAAAAAAGCGCAAGCCGACTCCGGCTGATCGTTTTACATTGAACGGATTGAAATCCCGGATAGTAGCCCAGGAATTTCCGGCTTCAGCAAAGCCGAGCCCGTAAATGGTCGCGCTTGGATTGAGGGAAATAGGGTACCGCAGTTCCATTGTGTATTTAGCAATGGAGGCGCCTCCCGGATTGCTTTGTGGTTTTTGATAATTGAAAACCTCTCCGTCATCATAACCTCGCAGGGCAATGATCTCGCGCCCATCAAGCGGGTTGTAGCCGGTCAGCCCGCTGCCTCCAAGATAAAAGCGCTGAAAAGGTGTGAGGCCTAATTCTTTATTATAATAGCCCAGCCATCCAAATCCGATTCTATTATAAAGAACAAGTTTATCCACGAGTTTTGTATACCACGCAGAAGTAAACTTCAGCTTGTAATATTCAATAAGATTGTATTTTTTCTGATCGGTCATATCAGCGTAGTTAACTCCTGTTCTGAATTTGGAGTAGGGGGGTGTGGCCTGAGCAGAGAAGGACAGCTGAGACCCGTTCTTGGGATAAATTAAATCATCCACCGAATTTCGGGAGATAGTGTATTTTAAATTAAAGTCGTTAGAGAACCCGTCGGTGAAAGAGAATACACTCCGGTAGTTTTTCAGGGCATAATACTGGTAGTTGACCTCAAACTGTTCCTGGAAAAAATCATCCGGTACTTTTTTTCTTCTTCCAAGTCCTACAGATAGCCCCCAGATATCGAGCACTCCCAGCAGGGGATCTGATTTTGTCAAACCGTTGGTGACACGGTTAACATAAGGGGTCACGCTGAATGAATTAGGTTTTTTCCCTCCCAGCCAGGGTTCCGTGAATGACATGTTGAGCGATTGGTAATAGGCGCCATTGGATTGAGCCCGGATACTTAGTCTTTGGCCATCACCGGTGGGAAGAGGCTGCCATGCACCTTTTTTGAAGAAATTCCGGGCAGAGAAATTATTGAATGAAACTCCCAAAGAACCCACCACCCGGTTTTGGCCGAACCCGCCTGAAAGTTCCAGCTGGTCGGATGATTTTTCCTCCACCTGGTATTCAATATCAACGGTTCCGTTTTCAGGATGGGGAATCGGATTCACGCCGAGTTTTTCAGTATCAAAATAACCCAGCATGGAAAGTTCACGCTGGGAACGGATCACATCGCTTCTTCTGAATAACTGGCCCGGCCGGGTCCGTATCTCACGCATGATCACATGGTCATTTGTTTTTGTATTTCCTTTAACGGTTACTTTATTGATGGTAGCCTGTTTCCCTTCATAAATCCGTATTTCCATATCAATGGAATCACCTTCGGCCAGAACTTCTACCGGAGTGACCTGGAAAAATAAATACCCGTCATCCATATAGAGGGAACTTACATCCGTCCCGTTTGGGTTCATCATGAGGCGGGATTCAAGCATGGATTGATTGAATATTTCTCCGCGTTTGATTCCCAATATTTTATCCAGTTCTTTAGATGAATATTTTGAATTGCCTACCCACGTGATGTTTCTGAAATAATATTTCTTTCCTTCGGAAATGGAGATGTCAACTCCAATATACTTATCTCCGATCTTGTAAATTGTATCCTTAACAATCTTTGCATCGCGGTATCCTTTGGCGTTATATTTCTCTATCACTTTCTTCTTGTCTTCTTCGTATTTTGATTCCAACAGCGTGTGTGTGTTGAAAATGGCATGCCATCTTTTGCGTTTTGTCTCCTTCATGGTTCGCCGCAGCTTTCCGCTTGTAATACTTGTATTGCCATGAAAATCCACTTCTTTAATTCTGACTTTTGGGCCTTTATTGACATTTATAAACAAAATAACACTGTTGAGCAGCGCCGTATCTTTTTGCTGAGCAACGACAACCGTTGCGTTCATATAGCCTTTGTCAATTAAATGCTCAAGGGTAAGTTGTTTGGTTGTCACAAGCAAATTTTCCGTAACTACTTTTCCGCGATTCAGGTTCAGTTTGTCTTTTAAGTCGTCAATCTCCCCCTTTTTTAATCCTTTAAAAGTGAATTTTGATAAGCGCGGGCGTTCTTTCACCTGGATCTCAAGAAAAATATTTTTTCCCTGGACTTTTGTAGCGACAATCTGAACATCTTCAAAAAAACCTTCTTTCCAGATATTTTTAATAGCCGTGGCGGTTGCATCTCCCGGTATTTTAATTTTATCTCCTACATATAAACCGGCAATGGAAAGCAGCACACTGTTGTCAAGAGATCCGGCACCAGAAATGGTCACTCCGGCAATTTCGTATTCTTTAGGTTTGGAATAATCAAAATTGATCGTATCTGAAGAAATGATTTGCTGGGAGAAAACGGGAGCAGCCAGCAGCCAGCAGCCAGCAGCCAGCAGAAGTAAAAATAATTGCTTCACAAATAATTTCTTTGATATGTTTTTTTGTAACGCCACTTCTATTAAAACATTTTATTCTTTTATTATTCCCTTCTTTCCTTTTATACTTAATTGCCTTTCACCTGTTCACTGGTCTTTCCGAATCTTCTTTCCCTGTTTTGATAAGCAAGAATGGCATCAAAAAAATCTTCTTTTCTGAAATCGGGCCAGAGTTTTTCTGTAAAATAAAGTTCAGAATAGGCAATCTGCCATAGCAGAAAATTACTGATACGTAATTCGCCGCTGGTGCGTATTAAAAGTTCTGGATCGGGAATTTTATTAGTGCAAAGAAAGTTGGAGAACAGATCCTCATTGATATCCGCAACGGATAGTTCCTTGCTCTTTACCTTTTCTGAGATCTCTTTAACGGCTTTTATTATTTCCCATTTTGAACTATAGCTTAATGCAAGAACTAATGTGAGCCGTTTGTTCTTTGAGGTTTGTTGTATCGCATCAGCAAGTTCAGCCTGGCAGTTCTTGGGTAACGATTTAATGTCCCCTATAGCGGCTAGCTTGATCTGGTTTTTGTTGAGTGTGTTGACCTCTTTATGAATTGTACTGACCAGCAGTTCCATCAATGCGTCTACTTCGGATTGAGGACGATTCCAGTTTTCAGTTGAAAAGGCGTAGAGCGTAAGAAATTGAATTCCTAATTCAGTGGCTGCTTCAGTTGCGTCACGAACAGATTGAACCCCATTTTGATGTCCGAAGATCCGTAGTTTGCCCTTTTGTTTTGCCCACCTTCCGTTGCCATCCATAATTATAGCTACATGCTTAGGAAGTTTGGATTTGTCTATGTTGGTAATGTCAGCCATTATAAAGGGGCAAAAGTAATGTAAAATGCATGCCCCCATGCACAACAAAGAGCCACTCTGAGATGTTTATATTTTTTTAACAATTTGACAGTGTAAATTATATATATTTGTGTCACAACAGTGTTACTTATGTTTAAAAAACTTCTTCCTGTATTAATCTTTTCCTCGGTTTTAGTTTTCTTGACTATTGATGCGTATGCAGGCATGGGCCCTCCAGGTCCTCCTACTGGACCACCCCCTTGCTGGCCTCCTCCCTGTACGGTTCCTCTTGATGGTGGTATTAGTTTGCTGATTGCCGCAGGCATTGGCCTTGCCGGTAAAAGCTTCTACAACCGCAGAAAAAAATCCGAGTAGGAAAGAGCTGTAATTCTTTCATGAAGAATTTATTTAAAGAGCCAATTGTAAAGTTTCTTGCAGTTGGTTTTGTCATTTACCTTTCCTGGCTTGCGCTATATGAATGGTGGATCCATCCGATGGAATGGGTGGATAAAGGGGTGATCAATAATACGATTTCAATCAGTTGTAAAATTCTTGGATGGTTTGGATATGTAACTGAAATATCAAGCGACCGGATGATGCGCATCCAAGGGACTCCGGGATTATTTATCGGGGACAGCTGCAACGGTATTTCTCTTTTTGCTTTGTACAGCATTTTTATCATTGCATTCCCCGGAAGAACAATGTATAAGATAATTTTTATCCCCGCCGGAATTCTAATTATTCATCTTTTGAATGTGATCAGGGTGATAACACTATCAATCATCGAAACGTATTCCTATTCCTGGACTGAATTCAATCATACGTATACTTTCACGCTGATCATTTATGCCTGTATTTTTTTAATGTGGATCTTATGGATAAATAAATTCTCTGGATTGAGAATGAAAAAAGCGGATTCAAATAATCAGTAATGATTTGATGAGAAAAAAAATCTTAATTTTTGGATTGATTGCGCTTACCATTACGCTTGGCTTTTTAAGAGAATACATTTTTGTTTCTGTTAATATGGAGACCGGCCAAGGCCCATCCGGCAGCGGAGATTTATTTATCTGGAAATGGGTATTGACTTTTGCGTTTAGTATTGCTTATTTAACTTTAAGTGGGTGTTTTTTATATTTTATTTTTTCTTCCGTAAAGTACATTCGGCTGGCAATATTAATCTATGCTTTACTGTTTTTTATTTCTTTTTTAGTTGCACTAATAGGATATTTGTTTTATTCTTTCTCCGATGCTTATCCCTATATCCGGAAAGTCCTGGGTGTTGCGCAGTCTCCCATAATCACTATGATCCTTATTCCAGCCTGTTTTTTAAATGAGCTGACGCACTCGTCGAAAAGATGAGATTTTGTTTATTAAGTTTTAAAAAAATATATTATATTTAGAGCAGATTAAAAAAACTTTATGCGACTGAGGCATTCATTCTTTTTAATCGCCATTTTTTTATTTCTATTTGTTTCGGCCGAAGAAGCATTTGCTGCTAACTATTATTCCCGCATCTCCGGAAATTGGGGTAACGCAGCAACATGGTCTACGGTTGGATGTGGTGGTGTTGCATCAAGTACGGCCCCGGCTGCAGGGGATAATGTTACTATTTGTGCAGGGCACACTGTAAATGGCAATGTAAATGCCACTATTCTTTCATTAAACATTCAGGGTACGTTAAACTGGAGTGCTGCAAGAACGGTTACGGTTACCGGAAATCTGGTTATGAATGGTGGCACTATTACAGGAACCCGCACCGGATCGTTAAATGTGGCCGGGACATTTACTACGTCAGCCACTAATAGTATTGGACGTTCAAATCTCACCATAACCGGCGCAACTACAATTGCATCGATTGTAAATATTACCAGTACTACGGGAACAAAGATATTTAATGATTTCATTATTTCCGCGGCCGGGACTTTTAATAACAGCGTGAATGACAACTTTGAAGTTGACGGGAATTTTCAGAACAATGGAACATTCGCTGTTGGAACAGGAAGAGTGACATTTGGCGGTGCAAGTTCAAAAACACTTACCGGAAGTTCAATTTCTGCTTTCAGTGGAATCATAATCAATAAAGGAACAAGTGCTGCAGTCATTTTTGATGTTCAGTCGGTGATTACGCTTACAAGCGGAGGGCTGACTTTGACCAACGGAACTTTCAAGCTTTCCAATTCTTCAATCAATTTAACGCCTTTTTCTGTTGATATAGGAGGTGCTCCCTATTTAATACCATCAACAGCAGGTCTGTGGTGCAATGGAGCCACAGTGAATTCCGGAAATATGAACTGGACGGTAGCAGGTCTTTTGAGGGTTTCAACGGGGACGGTCACTATAGGAAATACTGCAAATAATAATTTTCGCTCTGCAAACGGCGGGACAACACAACTTATTGTAGAAGGAGGAACGTTGAATGTAGCGGGTTCCATTTCAAGGCGGTTCGCAGCAGATTTTATGACTTCTGCTATTTCCGGTGGAACCATTGTTGTGCCGGCAGTCGGTCTTACCACGGCTGGTCTTTCTCCAATTCAGTTGAATCAGGCCGGAGGAACGTTCACTATGACAGCAGGTGTAATTGATATTAGAAGATCCGGAGCCACGAACCTTGGATTTACTGCAACGGCCGGAACCGTGAGCATTTCAGGTGGAATAATTCAAATTGGTGACGCATCTACACCCGCAATCCAAACTATTTTAGTGAATAGCGCTTATAATATTTCGAGCCTGACAGTTAACAGTGCAAATGCAACTTGTCAATTATCCGCTTCGCTTACAGTCCTTTCAGCCGTAACTATCAATTCAGGAATATTAAATGCGAACAATCTGAATATGACTGTTGGAGGAATATGGGCCAACAGCGGAACATTTACTCCCGGAGCCGGAACGGTTACATTCAACGGGACGGGAACGCAAACAATAACAAAAAGCGGAGGAGAAACATTTAATAATGTAACCATAAATAAAACAAGCGGTACAGTTACGCTTGCAAATAATGTGAATGTTAATTCAACACTCACCATGACTGCTGGAAATATTGACTGCCTGGCAAACACGCTTACGCTTGGAGTTAGCACGGTTGCAGCTGGAACACTTACATATACAGCAGGAACAATCATTGGAAATTTCAAACGTTGGAAAAATTCTTCAGCCGGTGCTCTTTTATTTCCGGTGGGAACCGCAGCTTATTATCGGTCGGCAAACCTGACGTTCACAACGGTTATTGGCGGAACGTTAACAGCAAACTTTGTATCTACAGATCCGGGAAGCAGCGGTTTGCCTTTAAGTGAAAGCGGATTTCCGATTACCAATCAGTTTACAGAAGGTTATTGGGATTTAACTGCTGCAAACGGACTTTCAAGCGTTAATTATAACATTGATCTTACAGGGAATGGTTTCTCCAGTTACGCTGTTAATCCTGCTACGCGGGTACTTTACAGGGCTTTGGCATCAAATCCATGGTCATTAAATGGAACCCATGTTGCCGGTTCGGGAAATACGGCAAGCCGATCGGGTGTCAATGGGTTATCTGCACAGTTTTGTTTTGGAAAAACAACTTGTTCCACATACAGTGCTGCTTCTATAGCGGGAAATACAACTGTCTGTATCAGCACCAGTCAGTCTTATTCTGTTACAAATACTTCCGGAAATACATATACCTGGGTGATAACTGGTGGAAGTGTCGGGACGGGACAGGGAACAAATTCCATCTCGGTCAATTGGGGGGCAGCCGGAATGAATGGGAATGTACAAGTAACCGAAAAAAATACTTGCAGTGTAGATAATTTACCGGTTAATCTCCCTGTAACTATTAATCCTATTGCCACCTCAGCTATTACAGGTTCAGCTTCCGTTTCAACCAATGAAACAGGAGTGGCTTATTCCGTAACAAATAATGCAGGGTATTCCTATGCTTGGAGTATTGCGGCAAGTACAGGAGGCGCAATTGCAAGTGGGCAAGGGACGAATTCGGTATCTATCAATTGGGGAGCAACTGCCGGAACATATACAGTAAAAGTAACTACTACACGGCTTTGCGGAGCTCCGGATGTTCAGAATCTCACGGTGACGGTGAGGAATCCATTTTATTCCCGCGGAAATGGAAGCTGGAATACGAATGCAACCTGGTCAAATGTTGCCTGTGGTGGAGCCGGAGCAGGAGCAACACCAGGAGTGAATGACGAAGTTATTATCTGTGCAGGTCATACTATAACCATGAATGGAAATCCCGGCTCATGCAGAAAACTTACTATTAATGGGACTGCCAACTGGACTCAGGCAAGAACAACGAATGTGGGTGCCGGAGGAATAATTATTAATTCAACCGGCAACATAACAGGAGTTGCAGCGGGTGTATTGACCAGTTCAGGAGGTTTAACGGGAACATCAAATGGAAATATTTCTTCTACAACGGTCACTATTCGTTTACAGACAACTCCTCAGAATATTAAAAGTGATGGTGCGCTGAACCTTCTTGATATTACTACCACCGCAACAAATACGGGTACCGTTACCATTGCCAATAACGGAACCCTTTCCGGTGCTGGAACATTAACACAGAGTGCGAATTCTGCCTTGAATATGAATGGGAGTACTTTCTCCTTGACAACATTAAACGCTTCCGCAACTGGCAATACCGTTAACTATGGAGGAAATGCGGTGCAATCAATCAAATCAGGAACCTATCATCATCTTATTGTTTCAGGTTCGGGAATCAAAACACTTTCAGGAATTGTAACCATAAACGGAGATCTGACGATAAGCAGCCCTACCGCCACTTTCGATGTGAGTACGAATAACTACGCGCTTTCGGTCGCCGGTAATTGGAGCAACGCGGGAACATTTGACAAAAGATTCGGAACGGTTACGTTTAACGGTTCCTCTCTTCAAACACTCAGCAATGCCGTAGGTTTATCATTCAACAACCTGGCTTTCTCCGGTGCAGGAACAAAGCAAATCAATAATGCGCTGACGATTGAAGCTGATTTTACGAACGGAAGCACTTTTAATGCAGGGACGAATGCCATTACAGCAAAAGGAAATTTTGATAATTCAGGTTCCATGACATTAAATAATGATGTTACATTTTCGAACAACACTACTATTTCAGGTTCATCAATTACCACTTTTAAAAATGTGATCATCACGGGTACACTTGCCGGTCATTCTTCCAACATGAATGTTACCGGGAGCTGGACGAATAACGGAACCTTTAATCATAATAATGGAACCGTTACTTTCATCGGAACAACAACGATTAGCGGAACCGGAATAAATAATTTCGGTGAAATTGCTATTTCAGGAGCGCTTACGGCTCCTGCAGCGAACATTAATGTAGCAAAGAATTTCACCAACAATGGAACTTTCAATCACAATAATGGAACGGTTAATTTTAATGGGACTGCAGTTCAAAGCATAGGAGGTTCTGCCGTCACAAATTTTTATAATATCACTCAAAATAATTCCTCCGGTGTAAATCTTGCCAAGGATGTAGCTCTGATCAGCGCATTAACCATAACATCCGGAACATTTTCGACATCTGGATATCTTTTTACGCTGAAGTCAAATGCTGCGGGTACAGCGAGAATTGCACCGATACCTGTTGCCGGAAATATAGCCGGTAATATTACGATGGAGCGTTATAGCGGGACAGGGCCTACCGACTGGAGATTCCTGACTTCGAGTGTAGATGGTGCCACCATTGCTGACTGGGCAGATGATTTTACAACTACAGGATTTACCGGCGCAGCCTGCAATCCATCCAATTGCGGTTCTCCCGGTTGCGCTGCCACCTGCAACTGGCCTTCTATTTATTTGTATGATGAAACAAAGCCCGGTGATTTAAATGTTTACGGTTATGTTCCAGCGACAAACGTTACCAATTCTATTTCAAATGGAAATGGATTCTGGGTGTATCTTGGACCAACGCCGGTAACCATAAAGGTTACGGGCCCTCCAAAGACGTTTTCACAATCTCCCTCGCTCACGTATACTAACAGCGGAAATATTTTTAATGACGGATGGAATCTTATCGCCAATCCTTATCCTTCGGCAATTGACTGGGATTCTCCAAACTGGGCAAAAGCAAATCTTGATAATGCGATTTACATTTATAACTCTTATACCGGAAGCTTTGCTTCTTATGTTGGAGGGATAGGGATTAATGGGGGCTCACGATATGTACCTTCTTCACAGGCGTATTGGGTAAAAGCAAACGGAGTAGGAACTCCCTCTGTTACTGCTGTTGAAAATGTAAAAGCTTCGGCCAATCCTACTTTTATGAAAATGGGAAATTTTGCCAACACCAGTCATTATCCTATGGCATTCAAAGATTTTCCGATTCCTCAGAATATAAATAACAAACCAAACAGCATTCTTCTTACGGCCAGCGGCGGCGGATACGATGATGAAACATTTATTCAGTTTGTTTCAGGCGCAACAACTGATTTTGACGGAATGTTAGATGCAAGGAAATTGCAAAATACGATAAGCATTTCATCAGTGATCAGTGATACAGTTGATTATTCAATCAACAGTTTGCCGGAACTGAATTCAGATGTTGCAATAAAAATAAGACTTAGAGTTTCTGCTCCCGGAACATACTCCATCCGAAGAGACAGTCTGCTGATGCTTCCGATGAGTTCCTGTATAATGCTTGAAGACCTTGCAAGCGGAAATTGGATTGACCTGCGGCATCAAATTTCATATTCCTTCTCTATCTCTGATACAACTTCGGCTCCTCGGTTTATTCTGCATATTACGGTCCCTGTTTTGAAAACCAAAAAGCCGGCCTCTTGTGAAAATTCCAGCGATGGAATGGCGATTGCCCAGGGATCAGGAGTTGGCCCATGGAATTACATTTGGACTGATTCAAACGGCGACACGCTTAAAACAAAAAATAATTCATTCTCCGCTGATACGCTTTTGAATCTTCCTTCAGGGATCTATACGGTAGAAGTGTCCGGAACAATTTGCGGAGCGGTAAAGGACACAATCACCATTTCAGCTCCTTTGAAGTTAGAGGTTTGGCCTTCTTTTTCTGATGTTTCCTGTAAAGGATTTAGTGACGGCATGGCAACGGTAACTGTTGCCGGCGGCACTGTACCTTACAGTTATCTCTGGAGTAACGGAGCAACCACAGCGCCGGTCAGTAATTTACCGGAAGGAAACTATTCAATTTCAGTTATTGATGCCAACGGATGTTCTTCGTCTTTTGCTGCTGCCATTTCTTCTCCCGTAGTTGCTGATTTTTCTCCTGATAAAGATACGTTGTACATTCCCCTTCACGATACCGCCTTTTTTTATAATTCATCTTCCGGCGCAATTTTCTATCAATGGGATTTCGGGGATACGTCTGCTTTTGATTCAACTAAAAACCCGGCTCATTTTTATAATTATGCCGGAACCTACACGGTTACCTTGATCGCATCCGATAGTTCCTGTTATGATACAATCTCCTATACGGTTATTGTGCTTGATACGCTCCTGAATTCAAGTGTCTCTGGCTTTCCTGCTCACAATTCTTTTCAGGTGGGATATGAGAATGGGGAAGTGTTTTTATCTTTTGATTTACCCGTGATAAAAGATATTGTAATTAATGTTTACAATCCGATCGGGGAAAAAGTAATGACCCAAAAGATAGGACAGGTTCAGAAAAATAATATACGACTTGAGACCAAAGATTTATCCGAAGGGGTTTATATTGTGGTGGCTGACATGAATGAGATGGTATTAGTAAGGAAATTCATCCTTTTGACAAATCAATATTAGATTTATCATTTTCTTGGAGGAGGAAATTTTTCTGATTGCTCTTTCAATTCTTTTTACAGTGTATTTAATAAAGAAGATTTCGTGTTTGCGAATGTTCAGCTATTTCTTTCCTGATCCACAGGTTGATTTGAAAAACATATTATGTTTGTGAGGTAATTACATAACCAATCACTCCTATGAAAAAAGACAACCTCATTTTTGAATATATAAAAGAAGAACGTGAACGCCAGGCGCGCGGACTCGAACTGATCGCTTCTGAAAATTTTGTGAGCCAACAGGTGATGGAGGCCATGGGATCGGTTCTTACTAACAAATACGCGGAAGGACTTCCCGGCAAACGTTATTACGGTGGCTGCGAAGTGGTTGATAAAGTGGAAAACCTTGCCATCGATAGGGTAAAGACATTGTATAATGCGGAATGGGCCAATGTGCAGCCGCATTCCGGCGCGCAGGCCAATGCTTCGGTTATGCTGGCGGTTTTAAAACCGGGAGATAAAATCTTAGGATTCAATTTAGCGCATGGCGGCCACCTCACGCATGGGTCGCCTGTGAATTTCTCCGGTAAACTATATGTTCCCTGCTTTTACAGTGTTAACCGAGAAACCGGAAGAGTGGATTATGAGGCGCTGGAAAAAACAGCGCATTAAGAAAGACCGAAACTCATTATTTGCGGCGCTTCCGCTTATTCCCGCGACTGGGATTATGCACGGGTTAGGAAACTGGCTGATTCAGTTGGCGCCTTGCTGATGGCCGATATCGCCCATCCTGCCGGGTTGATCGCCAGGGGTTTGCTACGTGATCCATTTCCTCATTGCCATATCGTTACAACGACAACTCATAAAACACTTCGGGGCCCGCGCGGCGGACTGATCATGATGGGAAAAGATTTTCAGAACCCGTGGGGGCTCACTACTCCAAAGGGGGAAATTAAAATGATGTCAGCCGTTCTGGATGGAGGTGTTTTCCCCGGAACGCAGGGCGGCCCGTTAGAACATGTCATCGCTGCTAAAGCCATTGCATTCGGCGAAGCGCTGGATGATTCATTTATGAAATACGCAACACAGGTAATAAAAAATGCCAAGACAATGGCTGCGGGTTTTCTTGACAAAGGATACAGCATCAGTTCCGGCGGAACGGATAATCATTGTATGCTTATCGATCTCCGGAATAAAAACCTGACCGGAAAAAAAGCAGAAGATGCGCTCATTAAAGCAGACATCACGGTAAATAAGAACATGGTTCCTTTCGATGATAAATCGCCGTTTGTAACTTCAGGTATAAGAATAGGAACCGCCGCCGTCACTACCCGCGGACTTAAAGAGAAAGACATGGGTAAAGTAGTTGAGCTGATCGATACGGTTTTGATGAATTCAGAAAACGAAACAAAGATCGCTGACGTTAAAAAGGAAGTGAACAAGTGGATGAAAAAATATAAACTGTTCGCATGGTAAAGTTCGGATAGCGAATAATTGCGAATCTGCGAATGGAATAGTGTACGGATAACGAATTAATACAAATCTGCGAATGGGAAACACACTACAAAGAAAAGATTTGGTTTTCCCCGAACTGAGTTATAAGATTATTGGTTGTGCGTTTGAAGTATTCAATCAGTTAGGAAGCGGGCATAAGGAAATCGTTTATCATAAAGCATTAGCTGTTGAGTTTAGTAATCAGAAACTTAATTTTAAGGATGAAGTGTATTATCCTGTAGAATTCAAAAAAGTGGTTGTTGGTAGAAATTATTTTGATTTTCTCATTGACGATAAGATCATTGTTGAGATCAAGTCATTGACAAGATTTTCAAAAGCGCATTTTGATCAGACAAGTAATTACCTTAATGTATCCAGCCTGCGGCTCGCTCTTCTTATTAATTTCGGAGTGGAGGGAGTGCAATGTAAAAGGGTGATAAATTTCAATACAATTGTATCACTTTCGTAAATTCGTAACGATTGGTTATCCGCACCTATGGTAAAATTGGATTTCACAAAGTTCAAACCCGAACAAGGGAACGTTCGGTTGTTCTGCTGGCTTCTCATAATGAAGAGGGGAGTGTGGGTTTTGTTTTGAACCGTCCGATGGAATTAAAGCTGGAGCAGATCCTAGATGAATTTGAAGGAAATGATTTTCCGATCTTTGACGGCGGCCCGGTGCAACGCGACAGCTTATTCTATGTTCATACACTGGGTGATGCCATCCCCGACAGCATAAATATTTTGGGCGATCTTTATTGGGGCGGGAATTTTGAAACGGTCAAAGCGCTTTTACACGGAAAAAAAGTTTCTAAGAATGAGCTCCACTTGTTTATCGGATATTCAGGATGGGGCCCCGAACAGCTGCAGGCGGAGATCAAAAGCAATTCGTGGCTTGTAGCCCCTGCATCAATTGATATTGTCATGACCAATGACTGGAACAAACTCTGGAAAGAGGTACTGAAAGGAATGGGAAAAGAATTCGGCATCATTGCCAACTTTCCGGAGAACCCGCTGTGGAATTAATTGCTTTTTCTGTTGCCTAAAATAAAAACAGGCCGCTGAAATTTTTCTTACTCTTTTGTCGCCTTTGAGAAATCAGCAGTGGTGCAGGTTTTCTTATCCGAAGCAGTTCCTGCTGACTTGGCATTGCAGCAAGGACTGATGGTTGTGCTGATCGCCATGGATTTGCTGTCGGCAGAAGAATTACCCGGAACCTGAATTGCAATAAGCGGGGCAATGGTTAAGCCTACCAGTGAAGAAAGTTTAATGAGAATATTCATGGAAGGCCCTGAGGTATCTTTGAAAGGATCTCCCACTGTATCTCCCACGACGGCCGCTTTGTGCGGTTCGGATTTTTTATAGAAGACCTCTTTTTTTCCATTCACTTCTATTTCAGCGCCTTTCTCAAAAGATTTTTTTGCATTGTCCCATGCGCCGCCCGCATTGTTCTGGAAGATCGCCCACACCACACCGCTTACGGTCACGCCGGCCATGTAAGCGCCCAACGCTTCTGCACCCATCACTAACCCGACAAGGATCGGAGTGACAATGGTGATTACACCCGGGGCGATCATCTGGCGAAGGGCCGCTTTGGTTGAGATCTCTACGCACTTTCCGTATTCCGGTTTTCCCGTTCCTTCGAGGATGCCTGGGATTTCACGGAACTGCCTGCGCACTTCGTTGACCATGTCCATGGCGGCTTTCCCCACCGAGTTCATGGCCAGTGCGGAGAAAACAACAGGGATCATTCCACCTATAAAAAGCGCTGCTAAAACTTTTGCATTGAAAATATTGATGCCAGGAATTCCGGTGATGTTTACATACGCAG
>JAHEYJ010000008.1:0-20087 GCA_023251675.1 Bacteroidota bacterium | reverse complement strand
AATAAAGCTAACGCAGTAAGTGCAGCAGATGCAATGGCAAATCCTTTTCCGATGGCAGCCGTTGTATTGCCAACTGAATCGAGCACGTCGGTTTTTTCGCGGACTTCTTTCGGCAGCTGGCTCATCTCGGCAATTCCTCCGGCGTTATCTGCAATAGGACCGAATGCGTCTATCGCTAATTGCATGGCAGTAGTTGCCATCATGGCAGCGGCGGCAATTCCAACTCCGTAAAACCCTGCAAAGTGATAGGAAGACCAGATCGCTCCGGCAAAAAGAATGACGGGGAAAGCGGTTGACAGCATTCCTGTTCCGAGTCCTGCAATAATATTCGTAGCAGCGCCTGTGCCCGATTTTTGAACGATGGCATTCACCGGTCCTTTTCCCAGCCCGGTATAATATTCAGTGATGAAAGAAATGGCAGCGCCAACGGTCATGCCGATGCATACGGCATAAAATACATCCATCGAAGTGATCGGGTGATTGAACCCGCTCATCTGCATGGAGGCAGGCAGCATGTATTTTATAAGGAAGAAAGACGCAATTAAAGCAAGTAGTATCGAACTCCAGTTTCCGGTGTTAAGTGCTTTTTGAACTTTATCGGTAGTCGCTTCACCTCCCTCTTTTACATTTACAAACCAGGTTCCGATGATGGATGCGATAATGCCGATTCCTGCTATGGCTATTGGAAGTAGAATTGGCCCGATGCCTCCGAATATATCCGTAAGGCCGGGATTATCCTTGATCAGGTAATTTCCAAGTACCATGGAAGCCAGAACCGTTGCTACATAAGAACCGAACAGGTCAGCGCCCATTCCGGCAACGTCACCCACATTATCGCCTACATTATCAGCAATAGTGGCAGGATTGCGCGGATCATCTTCCGGAATTCCGGCTTCTACTTTTCCTACAAGGTCAGCACCCACGTCAGCGGCTTTTGTATAAATTCCTCCTCCCACGCGGGCAAAAAGGGCGATGGATTCAGCGCCAAAAGAAAACCCGGTCAGCACTTCCAGCACGCGTGTCATTTCTTCGGTTCCCCCATTTAAAAAACTTCCGTCCATGAATTTTGTATAGAACAAAACAAATAATAAACTTAATCCCAGGACAGCAAGGCCTGCCACACCCAACCCCATCACGGTTCCTCCTCCAAATGAAACTTTCAGCGCTTTTGCAAGAGAAGTTTTTGCAGCCTGGGTCGTGCGGACATTTGCTTTCGTCGCGATTTTCATTCCGATAAATCCGGCAAGAGCAGAAAAGAAACAACCGGTAACAAAGGCGGCGACAATTAAAATATGGGAATGGGCCGCTACTTTTTCCATCTGGGAAAGAAAACCAAGCCCGGTTCCGGCTATAATAACATAGATGGCAAGGATTCGGTATTCCGCTTTCAGAAAAGCCATAGCGCCTTCCGCTATGTTAGAGGCAATAACGCTCATTTTGCTGTCGCCGGCATCTTGGTTAACAACCCATCTTGAAATAATTGTCATGTAAATCAAGGCAATGATTCCGAAAACGGGGAGAATATAAATCAGGTTCTGCATAGAAATAATTAATGGTTAATGGTTTTTATATTTTGGTTAAAAGAATTTAGCGCGGTTGTCTTGTATTTTTGCTTTTTTCTTTATCGCTTCAATGGCTTCAATATCCACACGGTATGCATAATTGTTTTTTGACTGTAATTTTGAAGTTTTATAGTCAGTTGTTGGCGGCGCTTCAATGACCTTGTCTATTTTGACAACGTAAACGCCTGATTCTCCAGCAACGGGTTTGGAAAGCTGATTTTCTTTTAACGTGAAGATCGGCCCGTATAAATTTAATTCTCTTCCAGCATTTGGAAGTGAATAGGCTGTAAAGGTTGCTCCTTCAGCAGGATTTATCCG
This sequence comes from Bacteroidota bacterium, assembly GCA_023251675.1. Lineage (GTDB taxonomy): Bacteria > Bacteroidota > Bacteroidia > Palsa-948 > Palsa-948 > Palsa-948. The sequence goes on along the minus strand of JAHEYJ010000008.1, from coordinate 18,207 downwards.
GAGATTAAGTTTAGAGGAATATTCTTCAATTGATTTGGCATTTGCTTTATTCATCTCCTCCATAAATTTCTCGCCTTTCTTTATTTTCTTGGCGCCGATGGTTACTTCATCTTTTTTCTGTTCCAGGGGAGCAATTCCTTCTTCACGTATGTCTGCTACATGGGCAACCACATACTTGTCGGGAAAACTGAATGGTTCAACACTCACATCGCCCGTGGCGGCATTAAAGGCCCACCGGATGATCTCACGTGGATTTTCAATTCCAGCTATGGCTTTGTCACTTTCCTTAAGCGGATCGGCCAGCCGTTTGATCAGATGCGATTCTTCGATCCCTTTTTCAAACGTTTCGCTTGTATGGTACTTTGTTACAAAGTCAACCGCATTGTTGTAAACATCCTGCCGGGTTTTTGTTCCGGGTTCTATCTTTCGGTCCACGGTAGCTACTGAAGTTTTCAGCGTGTGCGCGCTTTGATCAAGGATTTCTATCAGGTGGTATCCGAACTGGGAAAAGGCAACTGGCATGTCTCCTTTTTTTCCGTTGAAGCAGGCATTTTGAAATTCAGGAACCATTTTTCCTGTAGTGAACCATCCCAATGCGCCGCCGCTGTCCTTGCTGCCGGCATCATCAGAAAACTGTTTTGCCATTTCAAGGAAGTTGTGCTTCTTCTGAATAACGGCTTTGATACTGTCAATTTTGATTTTGGCTTTTGCTTTTGCAAGTGAATCGCCTTTGGGAACTTTGATCAGAATATGTCTTGCCTTAACAGAGTCAGGACTCATGATGTGCCCAAGGACTTTCGTTAGTTTGTACTGATTGTTTTCAATATAAAGCGGAAGAATAGTTCCCTTGTCTGAAGCATGTGCAAGCGAATCGATTTGAAGCGGCAACTGCCCTTTTCCGTAATGGGTCGTGTCGCATGTCCTGCTGTCTCCTTCCCGAACGACCAGGAAAGAATCTTCTTTAAATGTTTTAATGTCTTTCCATTCGGTTGCCAGTTTGTCCATTTGATTTTTTACTTCATCAAAGTCAAGTTGAGTAGGCTTTATATCGAACACCAAATATTCGAGTTTGCGGGAAGCATCCTGTTTGAATTTATAGTTGTTCTGGTTATAATATTTGAGTAAGTCCTGATCATTAACCGAAACGGAGGAATCGGGGAGCGATGAATAGGGCTTCATAACGTATTTGAAATTTACAGTGCGGTTTAAGTTTGCGTATTCCGCTTTTGCTTGTTCGTTGGTTACATACAAGCCTTTTTTAATTAACGTAAGGTATTTGTTCTGAATACGCGTATCGCGAAGTATTCCCTCAAATTCAGACCACCTTCCTTTTTCTTCTGCCGGGAGCGAATCAACATAGGTCTTTACGCTGCGGGGATTTAATTTCCCGGTGGAAGGATCGCGGAAATAATCGATCAGCTTGCTGGAATTCGGATCGGAGAAATATTGAACCACCAATGGATCAGGATCATTTCCAAGCAGTAACTCTTTTAATTCGCCGTCAGAAACGGAGATCCCGGCAGACTTAAACTGGGGTTTTAAAGCATATTCTTTTATAAATTTTTCCCAGATATTATCGCGAATGGAGTTCATGGTCTCGTCATCCAGCGCCGCTTGTCTTCTTCTTTCTTTCTGGAGGTCAGCAACATGCTGCACTTCATTATCAAAAGAGATATAGCTTATCGGGTTTCCGGAAATTTCTCCCACACTTTGTTCGGAACTAAAAGGGGATTTGCCCTTAAAGAACAGGTCGCTCAGTACAAAAGAGAACAATGCAACTGCAATCAGTGCCGCCACAAGGCCTGCACGTTTACGGATACTTGAAATAACTGCCATAGTAGTATTATCTGTTACGGTTTTTATTTACGGTTTTATCAGGAAAAATATTTTCTCCCTTCAATGATCATGATTACAATAAAAGAAAACAGAAGAGCGGCGCAGGAAGAAATAGTGACAATCAGCCATCTGATGGGATACGCTTTTTTATCGGACGGAGTTGGTTTTACCACCACATTGGTATAGGTCAGGTGTTTTTCAGAGTCGTTCACCACGGTATTGTATTTCACCAATAGTTCTCCGTATTCACGGGTGGACAGGTCGAGGTGCTGCTGAAGTTCATGAAATTTACCGCCGCGTTCTTCCAGGTTTCGCATTTCGTTGGTGAGTTCAGCTATTTTTTTCTCATTGCCGGAAGCCAGCGAGTTATAATAGGCTTTTGAAAGTTCGCGGGATTGCGCATAATAATCAGTGATGCCGAACTTAACTCCCAGTTCTTTCAAAGAAGTGTTAATGGAATCAATCTGTTGGCTTACTTTCTTCATTTGTTCACTGTAGATCGTTATCAGCTCCTTTGTTTTTGATTTATTCAGGTTGAGTGTAAATGAATTAAAGGCATTGATCATTTCATTGATCATCTTGCTTGCAATTTCCGGATCTATATCCAGCACATCAATCCGTACCGCTTCGAATTCCGTTTTCCGGATCGAAACATTCTCGCTGTAAATGCCGAGCAGCTGGTTATGAATAGTGGCGCTTGCTGAATCCAATTCATAATGGTGGGCGAGATCGAAATAATTGACAACATGATCAAAGATGCTGTCGGATTGAAACAGCTGCAGCATTTGTTCGGTTGTGGATTCCTGGCTGTAAGGGGTAAGATTCGAAGGATAAATTATAGCCGTTGATTTGTATTTTGGTTTTATGAAATAAGAAGAAGAGAATACTGACGACAACAGCACAGCCGAACCGACAATGATCACCAATGTCAGTTTCCATTTATATAATATTTTCAGCAAGTCAAAGTTCTTCACCGAATTATGTATTGCTTGTTAATTGTTGTACTTTCTTAATGTTTTCTATCAGCACAATGGCTATTAAAGTGAGGATCAGGGAAGATAAAGTGGCCACCACGACGATGATCCATCGGATCGGATAGGATTTCTTTTCAGCAGGAAACGCCCTGTCAACCACAAATTTTTCTGAAATATTTTGCTGGGCGTCAACTTTTGCCTGTTCGTATTTGTCTTTTAAAAGATTGGATTGTTCCCGCATACGGTAGAGATCATCACGCAAAGACATATAGGCGGAACCGTAGGTAGAGAGTGTTTTTAATTTCTGATCCAGTTCCGCAGCTGCGGCTGTTTTACCTTCCACAATGGCTTTGCCAAGCGCTTCGTTCATACGTTCGGACTGCGACTCATAATCATTGACGCCCAGTTGCATGAGCTTATGAAGAGAATCTTCTTTGGCAATTATCTCATTTTGAGTGAGGGTGTATTCTCTTTCAATGATTTTAAAAGCCTCAATTGCCCGAACGCGTTTCATGCGTACCATCGAGGAATCATAAAGCGAAGCGATATCGTTTGCAATATTGGAGGCCATCTGCGGATCGCGGTCCAGTACCTCGATCTTAACAGACATGTATTCGGTTTTTTTAAACTGAATGTTACCGTCGTATTCCTGCCGGAGAAGTGTTCTTCTGAATTGATTGTCATTTTCAATGCCGTAATGTTCCGAGAGTTTGTATTTGCTGACAATGGTTTCTCGGATTTCTTCTGAATTCAGAACCTGCAGCATTCTTTCCATGTCATCTTCCTGTCCAAACTGTAACAGGTCTGATTGCGGCGAAGAATTCTGGCTCATCAGTGATTTGGAAATAGAAACAGAAGGAGCAGGAAAAAGAATGACCGTTGACTTGAATTTTTCAGGGATCATCCAGGCAACGACAGAAGAAGAAATGGCGGAAAGTATAAAAACAGTAATAACCGTTTTACGCCATTTGTAAAAAAAGGCCAATAGATGAGTTGAATTAATATAACTCTTATTTCCGGTGGAAAATTCTGACATTCAAATAGGGTCCTTCAGGGGTTATTTAAAGGAGTGCAAAAATATAAAAATTAATCAAATAGGGTTTGTTTTTCGATTCTCTTCCGGGCTGTAATAATTACTTGAAAAGTCGAATAAAAACGGCAAGTCAGAATTATTTTTTGTTAGCCCTGTTTTGAAGATCATTAGCAGCGTTTTTATAGCCGCTCTTCCTCATCTGCTGGGCCTTTCCGAATGTATATCTATGACGCACCCAAACCGAACGGTTTTCATTATATGTATAGGATGTTTTTTTTCATTCAGCACCCTTCCTTTTACTTCGGTTGTTTGAGCAAAAGAGAAAAATGAAATTGATAAAACAGAAAAAAGAAGGCTTATTTTTTTTATCATAAATAAAGGAGTGAGCTTGGTTCCTAACGGATAAAGAAGCGAAATTTTATAAGGTAAGTAAGAAATTCATTGTATCTATCCCATCCGCATAATCCTGGAGTTCAGGAGATTGCGTGTTTCCAAAAGGAATACACTTTGGAGAAGAGGAGTGAGGAAGGATATTTCCGGCAATGCATTGGATCCGATCTTTTTTTTCTTCCATAACCTTAATTAATTCTTCCTGTATATTATATCTCTCAAAATATAAAGTAGAAACCGGAGAAGCGATCTCCCGGCTTTCTTTAACAAGCAGGAAATTATTGTCCAGAAATTTTTCCTGGTTCATTAAATAGATCGTTCTGTAATAATGATAATTATTTGCGTATTTATTGTGATTGATAATATCGCCAAAGTCAACGATGGACGCAAAAAAATGATCAAGATTATAATCGAGAGGAATAAAAATCTTTGAAACATTCCTGCAGCCCATTCCAAAATATTGAAATATATCTTTTCCCAGGTTTTTCAAATCCGATGCAGATTCGGTTCCGTCAAGAAGAGCTACTGCATTTCTGCTTTTGCGGATGATGTGCGGGTATTTGCCGAAATAATATTCAAAATAACGGGCGCTGTTATTGCTGCCGGTAGCAATATAGGCTGAAATGCCTGCAGACTTTTGAAAAGGTTTATCAATAAAATGAATCAACTCTTTAAATTCAGGCTCGATCTCAATCAAGGTTTTTGCAACTGCGGGAAGTAAATAAGCATCATCAGAAGACAATTTTCCAATAAAACGATTGCCTGACATCAGTATGCACAAAAAATCATGAAAGCCGACCAGCGGAATATTGCCGGCCATTATTGCACCGACGTTTTTAACTTCCGGCCTTTGATTTTTGATATGAGGGTAATCTTCAATCCAATTTTTGAGTTTTCTCTCGTCCAGCATTTTTCCCAACGAATTGATAGACAATAAAATATTTTCATTTGTAAACCAGGCATTATGCGCTGCTGCTGGTTTCATCGCAGCAGAAAGAATTTTACTCATACTGCCGGCATTGGAATCTCTTAATATTTTGCCTAGTGCGGCAAAGGCAATTATTCTTTTCTCAATGTCCATTATAAGAAAACAATTTTAATATATTTGTGCACAAAACTAAAAACTATTACTTATGGCAATTAAGATCACTGAAGAATGCATTAACTGCGGTGCATGTGAACCGGAATGTCCGAATAACGCAATTTATGAAAACGGAGCTGAATGGAGATTTTCTGACGGCACTACTATTAAAGGTTCTTATACAGGCAAAAGTTCCGGACAGGCATTGGATGCAGAGGCGGCTCAACCGGCAGTTTCGGCTGATTTCTACTATATTGTAGCCGATAAGTGCACGGAATGTAAAGGATTTCATGATGAGCCGCAGTGTGCTGCCGTGTGTCCTGTTGATTGCTGCATTCCAGATGATTCCCATGTGGAAACCGAAGAGCAATTACTTGCCAAGAAAGCTTCTTTGCACGCGTAATTTGTACATGTATAATATGATAAGGCCGCAAGCGTTAACCTGCTTGCGGTTTTTTTTTGACATGGAAAATAAAATCATCCTCTGTTTTTTTCTTTTGTTTACGGGTGTTACATCGAGCGCAATCCTGCAGGCACAGGTTTCAATACAGGATTCGGTTTATAACCTGTACATTGATTTCGTTCATTCCAAAGGGCCGGAAAAGACAAGTGCTGCAAGCAAATTATTCCTTGACGCGCTGTATAGCGCATTGCTACAGGACCCAAAATGCGAACTCGCTTTTGATTCTTTGAAAAAGTATAAAGTGGCGATCGAATCTTCGGATAAACAAGTAAGGATATTTACCTGGGATGTTTTAGCGAAAGATTTTACGCACACCTATTTTGGATTCATACAGGCGTATAACCGAAAATCAAAAAAATATGAAGTGTATGAACTTAAAGACAGATCGGAATCGATCAGAGACCCTGAAAATGCCTCACTTGACAATACAAAATGGTATGGCGCTTATTATTACTCTATATCAGAAGTGAAATACAAGAAGAAAAAATATTATATGCTTCTCGGCTGGGATGGAAATAATCAAAACACCAGCAAAAAACTAATTGATGTTCTTACGTTAAATGAAAAAGGATTCCCAAAGTTTGGTGATGCGATCTTATCCGATGAAAAGGGCAAAATAAAAAGAAGATTGATCTTTGAATTCAAAGCCGGTTTGGTAATGTCTTTGCGTTTTGATGAAGACAGCAAGGGGATCCTCTTTGATCATTTGTCGCCTTCTGAACCTTCTTTGGAAGGAGTGTATTCATTTTATGGTCCGGATTTTTCCTATGATATGCTTGTTTTCAAAGAGGGGAAGTGGCTCTATGTTAAAAATGTAGATGCCCGCAATCCGAAAGATAAAACCGACAAGTATTTTAATACCCCGCATTAATTACGAATTTATTGCAATAAGCAAAGCGGATAAAGACTAAAAAAAAGAGCTGATTCTTTCTCTTTTTGCGATTCATACAATCATTATTCTTGCTAAATTCGGACTCCTTAAAACAATACCTATTTTATCATGGAAACAGTTATGGCCGAAGTAAAACAGAAAGTACATAACTTCAGCGCCGGTCCGGGCATCCTTCCACAGGAAGTCATGAAACAGGCGGCAGAAGCATGCCTCAGCTTTGATAATCTTGGCCTCTCGCTTCTGGAAATTTCTCATCGCAGCAAAAGCTACGAAGCGGTTATGCAGGAAGCACGGGCGCTTGCTAAAGAACTTCTCGGATTAGGAGAGGGATACCAGGCCATTTTTCTCGGAGGAGGTGCGAGCCTGCAGTTCTGTATGGTCCCCATGAATCTTCTTCGTACCGAAGGTTACGCCGCGTATGTTAATACGGGTGTATGGGCAAGTAAAGCCATCAAAGAAGCGCAGCTGATCGGCAATACAAAAGTGATTGCATCTTCTGAAGACAAAAAATTCAATTATGTTCCCCGCAATTACCCGATTCCGGGTGATGCCGATTATGTTCATATCACTTCCAACAACACCATCTACGGAACGCAGATGAAGAATTTTCCTATCTCCCGCATTCCGGTGGTAGTCGATATGAGTTCCGATATTTTCAGCCGTAAGATCGACGCTTCAAAATTCGATCTGATCTATGCCGGCGCTCAGAAGAACATGGGCCCTGCGGGATGCACGCTTGTGGTTGTAAAAGAAAGTATTCTCGGAAAAACCGGGAGAAAGATCTCTTCCATGCTGGATTACAAAGTACATATCAAGGGAGAATCAATGTATAACACGCCTCCTGTTTTCCCAATCTATGTTTCATTGCTTACGATGCGTTGGTTAAAGCGGAACGGTGGTATTGAATGGATCGAAAAAATAAACAACCAGAAAGCGGCGGTCTTGTATGGTGAGATCGACAGGAATACTTTATTTGCAGGCACCGCTGAAAAGGATTCGAGATCAAACATGAACGTAACGTTCCTTCTTAACAAACCGGAATTAGAACCAGAGTTTGACAAAGTTTGGAAAGAAGCGGGTATCAGCGGATTGCGCGGCCACAGGGATGTGGGCGGATACCGTGCGTCGCTCTACAATGCGCTTCCTCTGGAAAGCGTTCAATTGCTTGCCGATGTTATGAAAGAATTTGAAAAAAAGTTTGCGTAAGTCCTATGGGAAGAATTTTTGAGAAAAGAAAACACACCATGTTTGCCCGCTATGCGCGGATGGCAAAAGGTTTTACTAAGATCGGGCGGGAGATTTCCATTGCCGTAAAACAAAATGGCCCTAATCCTGATTCCAATTCACGCTTGCGTATTGTCATTCAGAATGCCAAAGCGATCAACATGCCCAAAGATAGGATCGAAGCGGCTATTACAAGAGCCTCTACAAAAGGGGAAGGCAATTTTGAGGAAATCAATTATGAAGGATATGGCCCGTACGGCGTTGCCATTCTTGCCGAATGCACATCCGATAACCCGACCCGTACCGTTTCGAATATCCGGATGCATTTCTCCCGTTCGAACGGGACGCTGGGAAAGACCGGTTCCCTTGATTTTATTTTTGAGCGCAAAGGGATCTTCCGTATCTCTGCGGAAGGGCAAAACCGCGAGGACCTGGAACTTGAATTGATCGAACATGGCGCCGACGAAATTGAAGAGCAGGGAAATGAGCTTGTTATTTATACAAAGTTTGCCGGCTTTGGTTCCATGCAAAAAGCACTTGAGGAAAGGAAGATAACTATCCTTAGCGCTGAAAAGCAACGAATCCCGAATACGTATGTTTCGTTGAGTGAAGAACAAAAAAAAGAGATCAATGAATTGGTTGAAGCATTGGAAGAAGACGATGACGTTCAGGCGGTATTTCATAATATGGCTGAATAAAGGCAGAGGGAAGAAGGCATAAGGCAGATGGAATACAAATCAATAAATTGTAGAAAATAATAACAAACTACTTTCGTATTTTTCGTACGAATTCGTTTTTCGAAGATTCATGAAAAAAATATTAGCAAACGATGGAATTGACGATCAGGGAAAACTCATTCTTGAGCAGGCCGGTTTTTCTGTTATCACGGAGAAAGTGGCGCAGGAAAATCTTGCAAAGGCGATCAATGAAAATAAATACGAAGGGCTGACGGTCCGGAGCGCCACGAAAGTTAGAAAAGAGGTGATCGATGCCTGCCCGAACCTGCGCGTTATTGGCAGGGGAGGCGTGGGTATGGATAATATTGATGTGGATTATGCGCGGTCGAAAGGAATTTCGGTGGTGAATACACCGGCCGCATCATCACTTTCAGTGGCAGAACTTGTTTTTGCACATCTGTTCACGCTGGTTCGTTTCTTCCAGGATTCAAACAGGCAAATGCCACAAAAAGGGAATACAGAATTTGATGTCCTGAAGAAAAAATATGCCGGAGGAATTGAACTTTCCGGAAAAACAATTGGCATTATCGGCATCGGCCGGATCGGGCAGGCCGTTGCGCGGATCGCAATTGGTATGGGAATGAAAGTAGTTGCGCATGATCCGTTCGTAAAAGAAGCAATAATCGAATTTGAAGTTGCCGGAAATAAGATCTCAGTTCCGGTCAAAACAGTTTCGTTGGATGACGTATTTGCGTCTTGTGATTTTATTACGGTTCATGTTCCGGGCGGAAAGCTCATTACGAAAAATGAGATTGCGAAAATGAAGAACGGAGTCATCCTCGTCAATGCATCGCGCGGCGGGGTGATCGATGAAAATGATCTGCTGGAAGCCTTGAACTCCGGAAAAGTAGCCGGAGCCGGGCTTGATGTTTTTGAAGGAGAGCCTAAGCCAAAACAAGAGTTGCTGCAGCATTCAAAAGTTTCATTGACGCCACATATTGGGGCAGCTACAAAAGAAGCGCAGGAGCGGATCGGTGTTGAACTTGCGAAGAAATTAATCGAGTCGTTAAAATAAATTTGTATTCAGGTTAGTTCTTTTATTTAATTTATGCTAAGCAGAAGGTTTCTCAGGATCAAAGTGATGCAGGCGCTCTATGCCTTCTTTTATTCGGATGATCGGTCCGTTTCAAAACAGGAAAAAGAAATGTTTTCCAGCTTTGATAAAACCTATGATCTCTACCTCCACTTATTACTCCTCTTAATTGATATTCGCGAATGCGGAAGGAATCTCATCGCCATCCGCAGAGAAAAAAGACTTCCTACCAAAGAAGATATCAATCCCAATATAAAGTTTGTAAACAATAGGCTATTCAGTATCATTGCGGTTAACCGTCAGCTTGCTTCAGAAACGAAAAAAAGAAATATCTCCTGGGGCAGCGACAGTGACATGGCCCAGAAAATATTTTTGAAGATCGCTGAGAGCAAAGAGTACAAGGATTACATGAGCAGCAAATCCACAGGCTTCAGGGAAGACAAGAAGTTTATCAGCGATATTTACCGTGAAATCGTTTCGCAGGATGAATACCTCCAGTTTATTTTTGAAGAGAAAAATATTCACTGGTCCGACGATTTTGATTTTGTGAACTCCCTCGTCCTTAAGACCATAGATTATATTCCTGAATCGGCGGATGACACCATGCCGCTGGCCCTGCTTTATAAGGACGAAAAAGAGGACAAGAAATTTGCAAAGGACTTGTTTCATAAAGTGATTGAGAACAGCGAGGAAGAAGAAAAAAATATTCAGTCCAAGACGGAGAACTGGGAGCTGGAACGGATTGCTTTCATGGACGTGCTGATCATGAAAATGGCAATAACGGAGTTTCTTTATTTCCCTACTATTCCTGTAAAAGTTTCTCTGAATGAATACATTGAACTGGCGAAGCAATACAGCACGCCGAAGAGCAGCATGTTTGTGAACGGAATCCTGGATAAGCTCCTTGCAGAGTATAAAGCCGATGGCCGGTTGCAAAAAGAAGGCAGGGGCCTTGTAGAAAATTAAATAACTTTGAAATATGAAACGGGTTTTTATTTCATTTAGTATGTTCTGTTTGGTTTTTATTGTTTCGTGCGGACCCAAGCAGTCATCGCCAACGGATATGGTCAATATCCCTGCGACCGCTTCCGAAGGAGTCAATAAAAGTGATTTGCCCGATATGAAATTTGATGAAACGGTCTTTGATTTCGGAACGATAACCCAGGGAGAAAAAGTAACACATGATTTTAAATTCGAAAATAATGGAAGTAAGGAATTGATCATCTCCAGTGCTTACGCCGATTGCGGATGCACTACGTCTCAGGTTCCCAGGCAGCCCATTCCGCCCGGTGAATCAAATAGTATCCGGGTGACGTTTGACAGCGATAAAAAAACAGGAATGGTCACTAAGGAAATTTCTGTTCTTACCAACTGTATCCCCAATAAGAAAGTAATAAAGATCAAAGCCAATATCTTCGTACCTCAATCTAAAAATTCAAATTAAAATTCAACCTATGAATCTCATCTCCGTATTTCTTATGACATCACCGGACGGGCAAAGCAATCCGATGACCAGTATTATTTTTTTGATCCTGATCTTCGGCGTGTTCTGGCTCTTTATGATCCGTCCGCAGATGAAAAAACAAAAAGCACAGGCAAAATTTAAAGAATCAATAGGTAAAGGCGATAAGATCATCACCATTGGAGGCGTTCACGGAAAAATACTTGAAGTGGGCGAGACTACCTTTATTATTGAAGTGGAAGGACAAAACCGCCTGAAGATCGAAAAGACAGCGGTGTCTATGGAATCTTCCCAGGCGCTGAACAAGGACGCAGAAAAAAAATAACTGGTCTTGAAAACAGACTTCCTTCAATTCTGGAACCACCGGTCTGAACTCAAGCTCAACAAAAAGGTTTTTGTATTTACGGTCTGCCTGCTGATCTCTTTCTTTTCCTGGCTCCAGATCAATCTTTCCAGGAAACAGGTAGAAAATCTGCCTGTAAAGATTCAGTTTACAAATCTCCCTAAGGCCAGGTTTGGAACGGCAAAGCTTTCCGATACGCTTTATGTAGAAGTAGAAGCCGACGGTTACGATCTGCTTAAATACGAAATGCATGAAGTGCAGATCGAGTTTCGGAAACTGAAGAGAGACAGAAACCCGGAAGTGTATTATTTTCTTCCCAATTCATACCTTAAAACGATTGGCAGGCAGATGGGTGAAAACTTTAAATTGCTCCGGTCGCTCACCGATACCATTCAGTTAAATTCTTCTTTGCAATGAAAACGGCAGGCATTACCGGCGGAATCGGTAGCGGGAAAACAACGGTTTGCAGGATCTTTGAATTGCTCGGCGTTCCGGTTTTTTATGCAGATGTTGAAGCAAAGAAACTTTATGAGGAGGAAAAGATCAAATCAAAAGTTGTAAATTTTTTTGGAGACCAAGTGCTTGCAAAGGACGGCCGGATTGATAAAAAGAAACTGGCCGCTATTGTCTTTCATGATAAGCGGTCATTATCGAAGATAAATGAACTGATACATCCCGTTGTAAAACAAAAATTTCTTGCGTGGAAAAAGAGGCAAAAAGGAGTCCGGTATGTGATCAAAGAAGCGGCCATAATGATTGAAAGCGGGGTTTATAAAGAACTTGATTATTTAATTTCAGTAAACTCATCTAAATCACTGAGAATTAGAAGAATAATTGATAGAGATAAAGTAAATAATATCGATGTAAAAAGAAGAATAAAGGAGCAGATCTCTGACCGGGAGAGAGATAAATATGCTGACAAAGTAATTCTAAACGATAACCGTCACTCCCTGATTGAACAGGTTCTGAAAATACACCAAAGCCTGTCGCGAAAATAATTTCATTTTTCTTTCTGATATTTCTTTTACTTTTGATGAAACATAACCAAACTCTTTACAATAATTTTCATGGAAAACCAAAACCAACCGCCCATCCCCCAAACACCCATCGGAATGCAGCCTGTTTTGCCCAACGCAACAACAGCTCTTGTTCTTGGAATTATTTCAATACCCACTTGCATCTGTTACGGAATACCGGGGCTAGCCTGCGGCATCATTGCAATTATTTTGGGAAGCAAAGCATTAAAGTTATTTAAAGAAAGCCCGGGAGTCTATTCTCAGTCGTCTTTTAATAATGCCAATGCCGGCCGGATCTGTGGAATAATCGGTGTTTGTCTTTCAGCGCTGTTCCTTTTATATATAGTTATCGTCCTTGTAATATACGGGGTTGCGTTGACTTCCATCTTTTCTGCATTGGGAAACACGCAGTAATGATGTTCCTGGATAGAATAACAAACTGGCTGGATAATCACCAGCTGCCTTGTTACTTTAAATCAAATTTCGGAATCGAATGTCCCGGCTGTGGTACGCAGCGGGCATTCGGTTTATTGTTAAAGGGTCAATTTTCACAATCGTTTCATTCCTATCCTCCTTTATTTTTGTTTCTTTCACTTTTTATTTTTCTCACGCTGCATCTCACTTTCAAATTCAGGAACGGCGGCATTTATCTTAAATACCTTTTTATCTTCACAGCAGTGGCCGTAATGATTAATTTTATTTATCGCCTGGTAATTCACTCATGAAAATTCTTACCTCAGAAGAGCTCCGAAGAGCAGATGCGTATACCATCGAGCATGAGCCGGTAAAATCCATTGACCTGATGGAACGTGCTGCTTCGTCTTGTGTCGCCTGGCTGTTGAATTCCCTATTCCTCCGCCTCTCCGTTTCCCCGTTTCGTGGAAGTAAGGAAGCAGAGAAGGGGAGCAAGGGAGAGCCGGGGAGAAAACCAATAAAAATAGTCTGCGGTCTCGGCAACAACGGAGGCGACGGGTTGGCCATTGCACGGCTGCTGGCAAAGAAGAAATATAAGGTTGATGTTTATATCATCCGGTATTCAGATAAATGCTCTGAAGATTTTCTTATTAATGAAAAAAGATTAAAGAAAATCAAAACAGTAAAAGTTCATTCGATCACTTCTGCAGAGCAGCTTCATTCTTCATTCGTCATTCAGGATTCGTCATTTGTAATCGATGCTCTTTTCGGTTCAGGGCTGAACAAGCCTGTAGAAGGATTAGCCGCTGAAGCAGTCAAATGCATTAATAAGTCAAATTGTCCGGTCATTTCAATCGATATTCCATCCGGCCTGTTTTCTGAAAAGAAGTCTCACGGAGATTCGAATGCAATCGTTCATGCCAGCCATACACTTACATTTCAGGTTCCGAAGCTGGCTTTTCTATTCCCTGGGAATGGAAATTTTATAGGAGATTTCACGGTTCTCGATATCGGATTGGATCATGAGTTTATTGAATCACTGCCATCGAAGTATCATTTTGTTTCAAAGAAAGGAGCGAAACTTATTCTTAAGCCACGAAGTAAATTTTCGCATAAAGGATCATTTGGCCATGCGCTGATCCTATCCGGCAGTTATGGCAAGATAGGAGCCTGCGTTCTTGCAAGCAGGGCTTGTCTATCTGCAGGTGCGGGTTTAGTCACGGTTCATATTCCGAAATGCGGTTATACGATTTTGCAGACGGCTAATCCAGAAGTGATGGTTGAAACGGATTCATCTGAAACAATAATCTCAGATACTATTTCTCCCGGAAAGTACAATGCGATCGGGATCGGCCCGGGGATTGGAATGGAAAAGGAGACGCAGAACACATTAAAGGTGTTGATTCAGAATGCAAAACTTCCGCTGGTCCTTGATGCAGATGCTTTAAATATTCTTTCAGAAAATAAAACATGGATTTCTTTTCTTCCGAAGAATTCCATTCTTACTCCTCATCCCGGAGAGTTCAAACGGCTGGTTGGTGATTTTAAAGATGACTATGACCGGTTCCTGGCACAGAAAGAGTTTTCCATGAAGCATGGAGTTTATATTGTTTTAAAAGGAGCTCATACCTGCATCACTTGCCCGGACGGCGAAGCGTATTTCAATTCGACCGGTAACCCGGGAATGGCTACGGCTGGAAGCGGAGATGTCCTGACCGGAATTATTACCGGTTTCCTGGCACAGAGTTACGATCCGAAACAGGCCTGTGTTCTTGGCGTTTATCTGCACGGACTAGCCGGCGATATTGCTGCTGAACATTTAAGTGAGGAAAGCCTGATCGCGAGAAATATTATTGAATGCCTTGGAGAAGCGTTCAAAGAAATAAGGTAAATGTTAGGGCAACGGATTCTTCATCCATCAATATCCTTCAATAATTCCTAATCCCTGGCGGATAATATTTATTCCGCCGGAAGAACAATCTACCACAGTAGAAGCCACCAGGTTCCCGAATCCTCCGTCAATTACAATATCAACCAGCTTGTGGTATTTTTCATGGATCATTTCAGGATCGTTCAGGTATTCCGATATCTCGTCTTCTTCGTTGTGAAGGGAGGAGTTCATTAACGGGCTTCCGAGTTCTTTAATAATGCTTCTGCAGATCGCATTATCCGGCACACGTATGCCGATGGTCTTTTTCCGTGTGCGGAATATTTTTGGTATTTCACTTCCTGCATGAAGAATAAAAGTGAACGGTCCGGGCAATGCTTTGCGCATGATCTTATACGTGGGCGTATCGATCTGTTTGGTGAAATCCGAAAGATGGCTCAGGTCGAAGAAGATGAAAGAAAAATTGGCCTTTTCTACCCTGATTCCTTTGATCCGGCAAATGCGTTCAATTGCTTTCGGGCTGCGTATGTTACAGCCAATGCCGTAAACCGTATCGGTAGGATAAATGATAATACCATCGTCATTCAGACATTCAACGATGTACCTGATCTTATTTTCTTCGGGATGCTCTGTGTCTAACTTTAAAAGCATATAGATTAACAAATGCCTGTTGAAACATTCTCTGCTAAAGTATTACTAAAATTCCTGTCCGGCCTACCTTTAAAAATATTTTTTTGAATGAAAAAGACAATTGCAATATTGATCCTGATCTTATCGGTACTGATTCCGTTATCTCCTTTTTCATCCGCGCAGGTTTACAATGAAGACTATTCCAGGCCCCAGCGTCTGAATCTGTTTAAAGACAATAAAGTGTGGATGGTTTACGGCTGGACCTTTCTTTATCCGAAAGGGATCCAGGAGAAAAAAGGAAAGAAAACTTCCTTTGAGCGATTCGACCGAGACGGAAACCGAACAGAGGAGATATTCTACGATGTAAAAGGAAACCCCAGCTATTCCTGTCAATACATTTATGATGAAAACGGCAGAGAGGAAAAGAAAGTAGGCGGATCAGGGGAGGACCTGATCTATGATAAATGGAGCTATAAAGTTATAGAGAACAGCAAGCAAGTGGAGAAGAAATCAGAATACAAGACAGGGAAAGAACAGAAATGGGTCTATTCTTACGATGCGCAGCAGAATGTTTCTCAGGAGATCTATTATGATGTGAACGGGACTATTTCTCATAAATGGGAATACACGTATGACGGCAACCAGAACATAACAGAGAAAAAGGAATATGATTCATACGGCAACATATACCAGCGATGGTCCTATGCGTATGATGAAAAAGGAAATAATACAGAGCTGCACTATTACGTTTCGAACAACCAGCTCTTCCGGATTTATCAGATGCGCTACGACCGGAAAGGAAACATGAAATCTAAATTTGAATTTGATAAAGATGAAAATGTCATTCAGCTTACCGTCTTTATATATCAGTTCTACGAAGGATTGCATGCTCCTCGAACAATAGGGAACAAGAAGTAACCGGCTTTCACATCTTCAAAAATAAAAAAGGAACCGAAGTTCCTCTTAAATTCAAAAGTTCAAAAGTGAAAAGTCAAAAGAACAGACGGTTGCTTGCTTTTGACTTTTGAATTCTGACTTGTTTTTTTACTTAACTGCCGCCACCACTGCGTTGAACGCTTCCGGGTGATTCAAAGCAAGGTCGGCAAGTACTTTGCGGTTGAGGCCAAGGTTCTTTTTGGTCGCTTTAGCAATGAACTCTGAATACGACAAACCGAGTGGACGCACAGCCGCATTGATACGCTGGATCCAGATGCCGCGGTAAACAATTTTCTTATCTTTTCTTCCCCGGTAAGCGTAGGTCTGTCCTTTTTCATAAACGTTTTTTGCAATGGTCCAAACGTTTTTGCGTTTTCCCCAGTAACCGCGGGTGCGTTTGAGGATTTTTTTTCTGCGTGCTCTGGACGCTACACTGTTGACTGAACGTGGCATGACTTTGAAAAATTAGTGGTTAATGGTTGATGGTTGATGGTTGTTGGCTGTTTTATATTAAACATTAAACATCAGCCATTATACTTTGTTATTTAGATGCAAAGCATCGCTCTGACTCTTGGCATATTGGATTTATGGACCAATGCCGAATGAGCGAGATGGCGTTTGCGTTTTTTTGATTTCTTGGTAAGGATGTGGCTGTGGTAAGCGTGTTTCCTTTTTATTTTTCCGGAGCCGGTGATTTTAAATCGCTTCTTGGCGCTGGAGTTGGTTTTCATTTTTGGCATCGTCTGTAGTATTATATTTTCTTATTTCTTTTTTCCGGGTCCTAATAACATGATCATTTTCTTTCCATCCTGAAGCGGCATCTGCTCGATCTTTCCAACATCTTCCAGTTCCTGAGCGAAACGCATCAGCATCGCTCTTCCCTGGTCTTTGAACATAATGGTTCTTCCCTTGAAGAAAACATACGCTCTTACTTTTGACCCATCTTCGAGGAACTTATGGGCGTGATTCTTTTTAAAAGTAAAATCATGCTCATCGGTATGCGGGGTAAAACGGATCTCTTTTACCACCACTTTCGTAGTGTTCGCTCTTTTCTCCTTCTCTTTTCTTTTCAGCTCGTACAAGAACTTTTTATAGTCAATCACTTTGCAGACCGGAGGAGTTGCTTCTGATGAGATCTCTACGAGATCCACCCCTGCGTCTGCTGCTATCCGAAGTGCTTCTTCAATTGAAACGACTCTTGCTTCTATTCCTTCTCCAACTACTCTGACTTCAGGATGTTTGATCCTGTCATTTATCTTGTGCAGGTCTTCCCGTTTCTGAAACCTTCCGCCTCTTGGCTGAAAAGGTCTGTTGCTGGGCCTGTTGTATGATCCTGCCGGTCTCGGTCTGTAAAATGGTGCTGCGATGGCTTTTAAATTTGGTTAATAATCGTGTTTTTCATTCCCTTTTTAAGGGGAGGCAAAGATATAGAAATTTGAATAGGATAGAAGATTTTTTTTAGACACAGGCCGGACGCATCTTCCCCTATAGGATCAGCCTCCTGCAGGCTTTAGAAAAGGAGAAAACGGAGACGCATACTTGCCTTAATTGTTTCCAAAAACAGCAGCTACCTCAGTTTGTATTTTATTAATGAACTCATCGGTGTTCATGCTTCCCAGATCGCCTTTTCCGTGCTCGCGCACAGAGACGCTGTTGGAAGCTATCTCTTTTTCTCCGAGGATAGCCATATACGGTACCTTCATCATTTCGGCATCACGGATCTTCTTTCCGATCTTTTCGCTGCGATCATCCAGCGAAGCGCGGAGTCCGTGTTTTTTGAAGAGGGCAAGTATTGCTTTCGCCTTTTCATTAAACCGGTCAGCAATAGGAAGAAGAGTTACTTGCTCAGGTGCCA
>JAHEYJ010000229.1 GCA_023251675.1 Bacteroidota bacterium | reverse complement strand
AGCCTTTGTTCAAAGCAAGCCTGAACAAAGGCTTTTGGATCCCGGTCGATGCATCCAAATCTACTTCCACCTACATTTCCAATAACGATATCCAGACCTTCCTCGCAGCCATCAAATCAAAACATACGCTGATGGTGTCCGACGCGTGTTTCAGCGGAGATATTTTCAGGGGCAATACGATCTCCGTTCCGTTTGAAGATTCCGAGAAGTATTATAAACAGGTCTACAACCTTCCCTCGCGCAAGGCAATCTCTTCCGGAGGAATTGAACCGGTGATGGACGGAGGCAAGGACGGACATTCGATCTTCGCTTATTATTTTATCAAGAGCATCGAGACCAACCAGCTGAAATATCTGGATGCCGGGCAGCTTTTCAATAATATAAAAATACCGATCGTAAATAATTCCAGCCAGACGCCGATGTTCCAGCCGATAAAGAATACCGGTGATGAAGGCGGGCAGTTTATTTTTATTCTCAAACAATAAATCCTGGCGGGCTGTGACAAACAATAGAATAAATAACTTCATTCCGATAACACCAAAATAATGCTTCACGCAAAGAACCGCAAAGAAAAAAAACGCAAAGAGCGGAAAGAAAACAGCTTTGCGGACTTTGCGAACCCTTTGCAACCCTGCCTTCGGCAGGCAGGTTCGCGTGAAATGGTTTTTAGAGATTACTCTGATTTATTTCAGAGAAGAATCCTGATCGTTCTATTTTTTTCCCTTTCCTGTTTTCTTCCCTCCTACTCCGAGACCATTGCCATTTCTTATTTCGACAACACTTCTCAGGTCGTTGCGTATGATCCGCTTTCAAAAGGAATATCGGATATGCTGATCACCGACCTGAGCAAAGTTCAGGGCGTTACCATTGTAGAGCGCAGCCGGCTGGAAGATATCCTCAAGGAAATCGAACTGAACAAAAACAAATACTTTGACGACAAGACCGCACAGAAACTTGGAAAAGGACTGGGCGCGAAATCCATCCTTACCGGCGCCTTCATGCTGCTCAGCGACAACCTTCGCATCGACGCGCGCATGGTGGATGTGCAAACCGGGAAAATTCTCATGGCGGAATCCGTGAACTGCAACAAGGATGATTTTTTCTCCGGGTACAAACAACTGGTCGAGCTGATCACAAAACAACTGAAACTAAGTTCTTCCACTTCTTCTTCGCTTGCGCCGAAAGGAAATAAAGTCGGGCTGAATGCCGTAGTGCAATATTCAAAAGCCATTGACTTCGCCGACAAAGGACTTAACACCGACGCAACCGAACTCCTCGCCAGCACGGTGAAACAATTTCCGGATTTCGGGTTTGCAAAGAATAAATTAGACCAGATCAAAGCGTGGATGAAGGAAATGGACAAGCAGCACGAGTTACAGGTTGCAGAGGAAACTAAAAAGCTCATGGCGAGCATTGATGTAACCAATCCGCAGCTGGGCCAGCAGATCAGCAAAGTGTGGACGCTGCTGATCACTTCGTGGAGCTATACAAAGATATTGGCGTTCAACAATGAACTGCGCACGAAAGGAATTGCCGATGACTTCAAACTTTTTGGAGAGGCGTCGCCGATCACTTTCGGAGAGATGCTTTTGTACTATGAATCGCTTTCGTGGAATTCCCTGAAGAACAATACCAAAATGATCGAGACGGGCAAGCAGTTCATGGAAAAATATCCGACGAGCATGTATTACTCTTCTGTGAAAATGTTCATGGAACAGGCCGTTGCCGAACTGGAGAAACGCGAAAAAGGAAAAGCCGTCATTGATGAGGAACTGCTGAAAAGCGAACTGGTTGTTTATGTTGACTACTTCAATAATTACAAGTTCAGAAATGCGCTTGACCTTATGTCGAAAAAAGAATATGAATTCTATAAAAGCATTTATGTAAATCGCGTGCTTGGCTTCGGCGATGAACAGCTGAAAGGAATGATCACCGATAATAAGTTCAGCATGGAGGAACTCTTTATTTTCCGCAATGCGGCAGAACGTTTCCAGGATGCGGCGCTACTTGACCAGATCACTGCCAAATCAAAGATATTCGGAGATGAATCCATTCGTGTGGAAGAAGAAATAGCTTCCAGCAAAAAAGATATGGAAAGGCATAAAGAATTTCTTACAGAAGCAAAACAGAAATTCGCCGGCAAGAATGAAAAAGACATCGAACAGCTTGTGCGCAGCGCAAGGGAACTGAATGAATGTATGGTTTTCGATCTCGTTGAAAAAGTGATGCGCTTATACCTCCAGCAAAGCGAAGCATCAAAAAAGACCGACAACCGTGACGATGCATGGGAGCATCTTATATTATCCGAAATCGCACAGGGAAGTACCGAAGATGCTAAAACCGAACTGAAAAACTACCAGAAAGATCCGGTGCTTTATGCTAAAGATTCTCTCTTGCTGAAAAAAGAAGTTTACAGTTTCAAAAATAAGTTCAACGATGCGCTGAAACTTGCCGAAGAGGACAAGAGCGCCGCCATGCAAATGATGATCTACGAAAAGAAAGCAGAAATATATTCAGAGCACAACCAATATGCGGATGAAGCAGCTACACGGCTGGAACTCGTAAATAATTTCAACCTGCCGCCTGATAAAAGCGAACTGCAGTATTTCAAACTTGTTTATGCTTATTACAACACCGGTTATTTTGATGAAGCCCGCAAGACGGCTAAAGTGTTACAGGATAAATATCCTAAAGGATCTTTCAGCCAATCGGTAGAAAGTCTGGTGAAGTATATGCCGCAGTGAAGGGGGCAGTCAGTTCGAGTAGCCGAAGTTTTGTGAGGCGTATCGAGAACCGACGATAAAATATTATTCTACTTTTATCTTATGAAATTCATGTTCGTTTACATTCTTGAATGTGCGGATGATTCATTTTATACCGGCGTTACAAATAATCTTGACCTACGATTGAAACAACATGAGGCAGGCATTAACCGTGATTCATATACCTACAGCCGCAGGCCGGTCAAACTGGTCTTTCACCAGATGTTCAACTCTCCCTTGCAGGCATTTGATTTCGAAACAAAGATCAAGAAATGGAGCCGTTCCAAAAAGAAGGCGCTTATCACGGAGCATTATCATAAACTGCCATCATTAGCAAAAAAGAATTTTAAGAAATGATTTGTCTTCCGTCGCTTCTCGATACGTTTTGCTGAGCCAAAACACTCGAAGTGACGGTGGGTGTTTGGCTGTCAGTTCGAGTAGGGCTGCGGCTTTGAGCAGACCGTATCGAGAACCGGATGTTCTTACCTATCCACTTCTCGATACTGCGTTCCGAGCAACGCAACTCGAAATGACGGCGAACGCTGTCCGTCCGAGAAGTGCTTCTTCGTCAATGTGAACAACTCTGTTCAAACTACATCAGCCAATAACCATTAGCCATCAGCTAATAGCTCTTTCTTTGTACCATGAGTCCGGCACTTATTCTGATCTGCGTTGGCGTTTATACCGTTTTGCTTTTCGGCATCACGTATCTTACTTCTAAAAATGCGGATAACAAAAGTTTTTTCATCGGCAACCGCTCCAGCCGGTGGTACGTGGTTGCGTACGGCATGATCGGCGCTTCGCTGAGCGGAGTTACGTTCATGAGCGTGCCGGGCGATGTGAGCAAAGGCGCCTT
>JAHEYJ010000228.1 GCA_023251675.1 Bacteroidota bacterium | reverse complement strand
CTGACCATCGGATTTTCGCGTGTATACCTTTCTCAGCATTTTCTGAATGATGTTTACGCGGGTTCCCTCATCGGTATTATTACTTCTCTTTTTATATACTGGCTTATCTTTTTCTCAACGAAACTATCCGGAGCAAAGTGGATGGAGCAGTCGCTGCTCAGGCGAAACTGATTTCTCCTTTCAGGGAACACCACTACCCATACTTTTCTTAAATTTGCTCTTCCTATATATATGCATACCGAAACTCCCTACCAGCCCAAGAACAAAATAAGGATCGTTACGGCCGCCTCCTTGTTTGACGGCCACGATGCCGCCATCAACATCATGCGCAGGATCATGCAGAGCACTGGCGCGGAGGTGATCCACCTGGGCCATGACCGTTCGGTGGAGGATGTGGTGGACTGCGCGATTCAGGAAGATGCCCATGCCATTGCCATGACCTCTTACCAGGGCGGACATATGGAGTATTTCAAATACATGTACGACCTGCTGAAACAAAAAGGAGCCGGACATATTAAAATATTTGGCGGCGGCGGCGGAACTATTCTTCCTTCTGAGATCGAAGAACTTCAGAAATACGGCATCGTACGAATTTATCATCCGGATGACGGCCGACATATGGGATTGCAGGGAATGATCAACGATGTATTAATATCGTGCGACTATCCTTTCGGAAATAATCTGAACGGCGAGGCCGCTCATTTAACCGTTAAAGATAAAACCAGTATTGCACGACTAATTTCGGCTGCTGAAAACTTTCCTGCAGAAAGCAAACCGTTTATTGAAAAAATAAAAGAGAAGGCTGCGAAGGCCAAAACCCCCGTTCTCGGAATTACCGGAACCGGAGGTGCCGGAAAATCCAGCATGGTGGATGAACTGGTGAGAAGATTCCTTATTGACTTTCCAGATAAGCACATTGGCATTGTCTCAGTCGATCCGTCCAAGAAAAAGACCGGAGGCGCTCTTTTAGGAGACCGTATCCGGATGAACTCGATCCGCAACGAACGTGTGTACATGCGTTCCCTTGCTACCCGACAGAGCAACCTGGCCATGAGCAAACATGTGGGCGACGCGGTTAACATCCTGAAGGCAGCCGGCTACGACCTTATTATTGTGGAGACTTCCGGCATCGGGCAAAGCGATACCGAGATTGTTGACCATTCGGACATTTCACTCTATATCATGACGCCCGATTTCGGAGCCGCATCTCAACTGGAAAAAATCGACATGCTTGATTTTGCAGATGTAGTGGCCATAAATAAATTTGACAAACGCGGAGCCATGGATGCGCTTCGTGATGTGCGTAAGCAATATAAAAGGAACCGCAATCTTTTCGATGCCAAAGATGATCAACTTCCGGTGTTCGGCACTATCGCTTCCCAATTCAACGACCCCGGTACGAATTCTCTTTATAAAGCGGTGATCGACAAGATAAAAGAAAAGACCGGAACGGATCTGAAATCAAAATTCACGATCACTGATGAAGCCGGGGAAAAGATCTACATCATCCCTCCCGCCCGCACCCGCTATCTTTCCGAGATCACAGAGAACAACCGAAAGTACGATGCCTGGGCAATAAAGCAAAGCGATATTGCGGAGCGACTTTACGCGATCCGGCTTACCATCGGTTCTTTTGACAAGAAGAAAAATGCAGAAATCGTAAAAGTCCTGCAGGCGGAATTTGACAGGGTAAAAGTTTTGCTCGATCCGAAAAACTGGAAGATCATAGAAGAATGGCCGGCTAAAGTAAAACTTTACAAAGACGAATTCTATACGTTCTGCGTCCGCGACAAGGAACTGAAAATTAAAACTCATTCCGAAAGCCTGGCGCATACACAGGTACCGAAAGTCTCGATGCCGCGATTCAAATCCTGGGGTGAAATCCTGAAATGGACACTCCTGGAAAATGTACCCGGAGAATTTCCGTTCGCTGCCGGAATTTATCCATTCAAGCGCGAAGGCGAAGACCCGACACGGATGTTTGCCGGAGAAGGATGCCCCGAACGCACCAACAAACGATTCCATTATGTTTCCCAGGCAATGCCGGCCAAGCGGCTGTCCACAGCCTTTGACAGTGTAACCCTCTATGGAAGTGACCCTGATTTCCGGCCTGATATCTACGGGAAAATAGGCAACTCCGGCGTTTCTGTCTGCTGCCTGGATGATGCAAAAAAACTTTATTCAGGTTTCAACCTTTCCGATCCGAAGACATCGGTGAGCATGACCATCAACGGACCGGCGCCCATGCTTCTCGGGTTTTTCATGAATGCCGCCATTGACCAGCAATGCGAACTCTATATAAAGAAGAACGGTCTGGAGGAAGAAATAAAAAAGAAGATCGATAAGATCTACAAAGAAAAAAATGCTCCCCGCCCGGAATACAATTCCTCCCTTCCCGAAGGAAATAACGGATTGGGATTAATGCTGTTGGGTGTTACCGGCGATAAGGTCCTTCCGAAAGAGGTTTACGAAAAAATTAAAACCGAAACACTCAAACAGGTTCGCGGTACAGTGCAGGCGGATATTTTAAAAGAAGACCAGGCACAGAACACCTGCATCTTCTCCACGGAGTTCGCCCTCCGCATGATGGGGGATGTTCAGGAATATTTCATTAAAAATAAGGTTAGAAATTTTTATTCTGTTTCCATCAGCGGCTATCATATTGCAGAAGCAGGCGCCAATCCTATTTCACAACTTGCCTTTACGCTGGCAAACGGTTTCACCTACGTGGAATATTACCTGAGCCGCGGAATGAGCATCAACGACTTCGGCCCGAACCTTTCTTTCTTCTTCTCCAACGGAATCGATCCTGAATATGCGGTGATCGGCAGAGTTGCCAGAAGAATATGGTCGAAAGCCATGCGCGATAAATATGGAGCCGATGAACGTGCGCAGATGATGAAGTATCATATTCAGACCTCCGGAAGAAGTTTACACGCACAGGAAATTGATTTCAATGACATACGCACCACGCTGCAGGCGCTCTATGCCATTTACGACAATTGCAATTCGCTTCACACGAATGCATACGATGAAGCCATCACAACTCCTACGGAAGAGTCCGTACGCAGAGCAATGGCCATCCAACTGATCATCAACAAAGAATCGGGCCTGGCAAAAAATGAAAATCCGCTGCAGGGGTCCTTTATTATTGAAGAGCTGACCGACCTGGTCGAAGAAGCGGTTTGCGCAGAGTTCGACCGCATCACCGAACGGGGCGGCGTACTCGGCGCCATGGAGACCATGTACCAGCGCAGCAAGATCCAGGAAGAGAGCCTGTATTACGAAACACTGAAACACACCGGGGAACTTCCGATCATTGGTGTAAATACGTTCCTTTCCTCCAAAGGATCGCCGACCATTCTTCCCAAAGAAGTGATACGCGCAACGGAGGAAGAAAAGAAAGCGCAGATCACAACTATCGAAAACCTACACGGCAAATATTCCAAAGAATCGGCCGATGTACTGAAAAAATTACAGCTGACGGCACTTGGCAATGCCAACATTTTTGAGACCATGATGGATGCAGCAAAATATTGTTCGCTGGGCCAGCTATCGAAGGCCCTGTTTGAAGTAGGCGGGCAATACCGGAGAAACATGTAATCTCAAGGATGATATACTGTTCTTTTTGTCAGAACAAAATATATCTTC
>JAHEYJ010000110.1:6953-11112 GCA_023251675.1 Bacteroidota bacterium | reverse complement strand
AATCGTCAGAAAGGTTTATCTTTACGATCTTATTCGTAATCCGCAGAATATGACTCCAAAAGTTTCAATCATCATGGGAAGCACTTCCGACTGGCCGGTAATGCAGGAAGCCGCAAAGATCCTCGACCAGTTCAAAGTTCCTTTTGAAGTGAATGCACTTTCCGCTCATCGTGTGCCTGAACAGGTTGCCGAATTCGGAAAGAACGCTTCTTCCCGCGGCGTGAAAGTGATCATCGCCGGTGCCGGCGGGGCGGCCCATCTTCCGGGCGTTATTGCAGCTTTTACGAATTGCCCGGTCATCGGGGTTCCCTGCAAATCAACCCTTTCTCTCGACGGATGGGATTCACTTCTTTCGATTGTGCAAATGCCTCCCGGAATTCCTGTTGCAACCGTGGGAGTTGACGGCGGACAAAATGCAGGAATTCTTGCTGTACAGATCTTAGCCACCGGCGACGATAAGTTAAGTGCAGAACTGAAAAAGTTCAAAGAGAAACTGAAAGAAAAGGTTTTAAAAGCAAATGAAGAACTGAAGCAGCATAAGTTCGATTCCAGAGTTGGCTGATATTTCATTTAAGAAAAATGAAACGACTATTTATATTTCTCACTCTTCCTATTCTCCTATTGTCTGCAACCGGTTTTGCCCAGTTTCAGAATGTACTGATCAGCAGCAGCAATTCTCCTGAAGAAGTTTCCATCTGCATCAATCCGAAAAATCCGAACCAGGTTGTTGCGGGAGCAAACATCAATAATGTTTATCATTCAACAAACGGAGGACTCTCCTGGGCTGTTGGCACTTTATCTGATCCAACGAACGGTGTGTATGGAGATCCCTGCATCTTTACAGATACAGCTGGTAATTTTTATTTTATTCACCTGGCCGATCCTCCTGCAGGGAACTGGGTCGACAGAATTGTCTGTGCCAAATCAACCAATGGCGGAACGACATGGAGCAACGGCACGTATACTGGTTTGAACGGGACTAAAGTTCAGGATAAAGCGTGGACTGCGGTCAATCCCGTCACTAATGAAATTTACGTTACCTGGACGCAGTTCGATGTATATAATAGCTCGGCAACGACAGACAGCTCCATCATTTTATTTTCAAAGTCAACAGACGGAGGCGCGACGTGGAGTACGCCAAAACGCATCAGCAAAAATGCTGGCGATTGCATTGACAGCGATAACACAGTTGAAGGAGCTATACCGGCAGTCGGGCCCAACGGGGAAATTTATGTTGTCTGGACCGGGCCCAACGGAATTGTTTTCAATAAAAGCCTCGACGATGGAAACACCTGGCTTCCCCAGGAAACTTTTGTCACCACCATGCCTGGTGGATGGGATTACAACATTACAGGATTGTCGCGATGCAACGGCCTGCCAATCACATTGTGCGATCTCAGCAACGGGCCCAACCGCGGAACCATTTACATCAATTGGACAGATCAACGCAACGGAACCACGGATACGGATGTATTCCTTATTAAATCTACTGATGGCGGCAGCACATGGAGTTCAGTTATGAGAGTAAACAACGATGTTCCCGGCAAACAACAATTTTTGACCTGGATGAGCATTGATAAAACCAACGGCAATTTATATTTCGATTTTTATGACCGGAGAAATTATGCTGCTTCCAGTTCTCAGACAGATGTGTACATGGCGGTTTCGAGTGACGGAGGAAATACGTTTACGAATTACAAGATCAACCAGGCCTCTTTCACACCAAGTCCTTCTGTTTTCTTTGGGGATTATATCGGAATCTCTGCCTTCAACAACATGGTCCGCCCGGTTTGGATGTCTTATAACGGATCTACTTTGAGCGCATGGACGGCGATCGTTGATGGTGTTACGCTGGGTATAAGCGAACTGAATAATCATACCGCTTCACCCATAGAATACCTCCAGAATTATCCCAACCCTTTTAATCAAACCACCTGGATAAAATTCAAATTACTGAAGACCGAAAATGTAAACCTGGGTGTTTATGATGTGCTTGGAAATAAAGTTGCCTCACTCTACGAGAACGAAAAATTCAAAGAAGGGAGTTATGATTATATATTTAATGCCAACTTGTATGATATGAAAGCAGGTATCTATTATTACTCGCTTAGCTGTGATGAATACCAGCGAACAGGAAAAATGGTCATCCATTAATCAGGTTTGTTTTTTTTATGAAACTTTATTATAACAAACTTGGCTCTGATTCCAAAGGGATGCGGCGCCAGCAGCCACTATTTATTGTTCACGGATTGTTCGGAATGTCCGATAACTGGCTGACGGTGGGAAAAAAACTAGCAGAAAATTTTGAAGTTTATCTTCTCGACCTGAGAAACTTCGGTCAATCCCTTCACAGCGATGCATGGACCTATCCGGCGATGGCGAAAGACATTCAAGAAACAATGGATGATGTTTTAGGGTTAATGGCTAATGGAAAAAATACGTCAACCATCAAACATCAACCATTACCCATCCTTATCGGTCATTCATTGGGCGGAAAAGTGGCGATGCAGTTTGCTTCTTTGTTCCCTCAGATGCTGGAGAAACTGATTGTAGTCGATATAGCCCCAAAAGATCTTCATCCAAAAGTTTTTGATTTTGTAAATCTTCTCCCCGCTATCGATCTTTCTAAAATGAAATCAAGGAAAGAAGTGGAAACAGAATTAGGGAAAATATTAAAAGAGAATTCGATCATCCAGCTTCTGCTGAAAAATATTCAATGGACGCCTCACCCTCAATCCCTCTCCACAGAAGAGAGAAGTAGCAGCCAAAGATTGGATTGGAAATTCAATTTGAAGGCGATCGTAAACAATATGAACATGATCGGAGATACTTTTAAGCTAAAAGAAAAAATTGAGACTCCTACGCTATTCATTCGTGCAGAAAATTCAGATTATATTTTGGAAGAAGACATCCCTTCCATCAAAAAAACATTTCCAAACTCAGAATTCAAAACGATTGCCGGAGCCGGGCATTGGGTTCATGCGGATAAGCCGGTGGAATTTGCAGAAACAATCAGGGAATTTACGAGTTTGGAAAGCTGACAAAAGCGAAAGAATGCCGGTTCTATTATTGTTTTATCAATGTGACGGAAGAATAATTTTTCGAATCATTGTCGATAACCTTCACTAAATAGATTCCCGGTTTTAGATCCTCAATATTTATTGCTGCCGTCATCATACCGCCAGCAAAGGTTTTTGCTTGTTGTAAAAGCAGTTTGCCAGTGGCATCATATACCTCAACAGTAATCTTCTGTTCTGAATCAAGAAGCAGATCAAAATAAAAATTGTTGGTGGTAGGATTGGGATAAATACCTGTCATTGGAATGCCAAAAGATCCTTCTGTTTGTATGGTGGTATTGATCGTTCTCGCGAAGGTAATGCCGAGCGTTTGTGTAGCGCTGGTTCCGCAGGCATTTGACGCCACAACTGAAACACCGGTAGTAAGTGTGTAATGTACCGGATAGGATACATCCAAAATTCTTGTTCCCTGTCCATCAGAAATTTGAAATCCGTAAGGAATAGACCATGTATAGTAAACAGCTCCGGGAACGGAATCAACAGAATAAGTTCCGAAAATAAGACCTCGAATATTTGAAGACCCGGAAATGGGGCCGGGTGTTGCCGGCGCCGATGCGGTCACATTAATATAATCTGTTTTGATCAATGTATCCCTTCCGTAAGCATTCGTAGCGATCAACTGAATCGTTTTCAAACCTGTGGTGGAATAAGAAACAGTTTCATTAATATTAGTAGATGTAGCAGGGGACGCTCCTGAGCCGAAATCCCATTGGTAGCTGTTGGCATGAAGAGAAGTGTTAATGAAGTTAACATTACCATCAATATTGCAAATAATATCTGTTGCGTTAGAATAAAATTGTGGAATGGGTAGTACTCTTATGGTAAATACTTTCGAAGCGCTTACTCCACCACCCGGAGCCGGATTTGTAACATAGAATAGGCGCGTCCCTCCTACTGTATCAGTAATGGTAAGGTTTGCTGTGATCAATGTATCAGCATTTACTGTCACAGCATTTACGGTGATGCCCTGAACGGTATCGATGTAAGAAACACCTGCCAGATATCCAGACCCATTAAAAAGAACATCTAATGTTTGTCCTGAATTACCGACCGAGGGTATAATACTGATTAAAATTGGAACC
>JAHEYJ010000110.1:0-6943 GCA_023251675.1 Bacteroidota bacterium | reverse complement strand
GATCTGAAGGTCAATAGATTTGCTAGAAAGAGGCGTTGCTAGACCTTTGGCTTGGGTCGAAAATGAGGTTCTTGTACCCGCAGAAGGAAGCGCCCATATAGAACTATTGTAAGTTTTTACACTGCAATAGGATGTGTTTATTCCTGCATCCTCATCGGAGGTAATAAAATTACAGGTAACGCTGTAAGTTGTAAAAGTAATTCCAGTGTTGCGTACTGTCCAGTAACGGTTAACTGTCTTTGCAACGTTGAATCCGGACGAAGCAATTTGCGGATGATCGCCTGCGGTTGTGGAGGCAGTTAAATACCCGGCAACGGAAACAGAGGCGAACGTAACATTAAGCGGCGTGTAATCACTGCCAGAACCAACTTCAAAAGTTCTTGTACGATAGGTTGCAGAAATGTATTTACGCAGGTTCCCTTCAACATGCCCGCTGGTTCGAACTACCGCTGCCGCTGGCGCAAGGGTAACCAGATTGGCTCCTGTAATGATATTTCCTGTTGTAAAGGTAAGCGTAGTGTTTACCTGAATATTGGCAGGAATAGTTAAAGATGTATTGGCAAGGGTTAATTTTGTAAACGTAGTTGTACTGCCACTCATGTTTTGAACGCCGCCATTAAACAAAACAGTATTGGTAGCGCCCGGAGTAACGGCCATAGCGCCCCGGGCAAAATCACCGGCAATGCGAATCGTTGCAGCGGCTTGCAGTGTTTTAGCACCTGCACCTGAGAAGGTCAGATTGTAATAATTGACACCACGCACGGCTTGAGCGCCGGCGCCGTTGTAATTCACCGTTCCGGTTCCACAGGTAAAAGCCCCGGTATTGGTAAAGGTTCCTGCAATGTTAAAATTGCCCGATGAAAAAGAAAGACCTCCTGTTCCTGTATAGGTTCCGGTCAGATTAAGTGTGTTGGTTGATATAGCAAGGGTGCAAGGGCTTGTGGTCACTAAATTGCCTACCACATTTATAGTTCCATCCGCTGTTTTTGATCCGGAGAAGGTCTGGATGGTAAGATTGCCATAGGTGGGAAGAGAAGCAACGGTTTGTGCGCTGTTGCCAAGATAAACAACCCTGCTGGCAGTTGCCATCGTGTTTGTCAGGAAAGTTGGAAACGTAACATTTGTTGCAGAAGCCGCATTTCCAATATTAAAAACAGTACCTGCAGCCAATGTAAAAACACCACTTGCATTACCGGTGATCTGGAAGGCAGAGGTGGATAAGGTTCCTGCGCTGACGGTTAGATTTCCATTGACAGTAATAGCCCCGCCTAATGTTTTTATCCCGGCAGTACTCACCGTTAAGTTATTATAGGTTGCTGATTTGATTGTTTGAGCTGCTCCCCCGTAATTGACGGTGTTGCCAGCCGCGCTTGCATCAAGCGTAGGAGTAATTGCTGTTGTTCCTTTGTAAATTAACGTTGCTGCCGCACTCTGCGTTAACGTGCTTGCAGCAGTGCTTGCCAAAGTTGTCCTAACCGTAATGTTTCCGTTATTAATAGTATTGGCACTGATATCCAGTTTTGCCAGGCTTCCTGTTCCATTAATTGTTTGACCTGCGGCGGTTATGGTTTTAATGGTAACCGTTGTGCTGGTTAGTGTTGAATTTAAAGTAAGCCCTCCGGTTGTAGCGAGCACTCCTGCGGCGGCTCCGGTGATGTTGCCGCCGGAATTAACAGTAATTCCACCAACTCCTACATTAGTAGTACGGACAGCAGTCCAAGTTGCAACTCCATTTATAGTAAGCGATCTGCAAGACCCGGCATTGCCATTCATGATTACCGTTGTGCCGGCACAAATAGTTACATCATCGCCAATTCCGGGGATAGTAACAGCAGCGGCTCCCCCGCATCCAACCGTTGACCAGGTTGACGGGGTGGTCCATCCCGTACTTGCAATAGAGTAATAAGTAGCACTAAAACATTTATTACTTCCCAATAAAACAAAAAAAATAAATAAATTAAAAAAAATAAATTTTTTCATGTAATATATATTACAGCGACAACCACATAAACCTTTTATAAAGTTTTTCTTGTACGCTTAATCTTTCAATAAGTTTCTTTCTTACTTAGTTCGCAAAGAATATTTATTTAACAAAATAGGTAGTACAAAAAAAAATTAAAATTGTTATTGAATGATTATGAAATTACCTTAGGCGAAAGGTAAAAAAACATAAATCAAAGACGTATGATTCTTGTCATAAATCATCAAATTTTTATCTAAAGAAATAGTGAAATCCATTATCGTATTATATCCTATTATACTGAAAGCAAAACTACGATCAATCGTAGTTATATGTCTCAAATCCCCCAAAATCCAACTTAAGGTTCGATATAAGAGACATTCTGAAAAGAAATATCATCTGCAGTTTCGAAGAAAAATGATTCTTTTGCGAAACGAAGACAGAAAACATTTACATTTTCTCTTTTAGAGTGCGATTGCTTCACTGCGTTCGCAATGACTCAATCCATTCGTAGATTCGTACAGACCTACCTGCGGCAAGCAGGTTCGTTATTCGTAGATCACACGAAGACCTGCATATCATACAGCTTCTTATACACGCCGTTCTTTGCAAGAAGTTCGTTGTGCGTGCCGCGTTCGGCGATCTCTCCTTTTTGCAAAACAATTATTTCATCGGCATGCTGTATGGTGGAAAGGCGGTGAGCAATGATGACCGATGTACGGCTTTTCATTAAATTATTAAGCGCATCCTGCACCAGCCGTTCTGATTCGCTGTCGAGCGAGGAAGTGGCTTCATCGAGAATAAGTATGGGAGGATTTTTCAAAACGGCTCGGGCGATGGCGATCCGCTGGCGTTGTCCGCCGGAAAGTTTGCTTCCCCGGTCACCAATGTTGGCCTGGTATTTTTCCTGCATCTGCATGATGAATTCATGAGCGTTGGCAATCTTAGCAGCGGCAATCACATTTTCCTCCTTCACATTATTCAATCCAAAAGCAATGTTATTAAAAACCGTATCATTGAACAAAATAGATTCTTGCGTAACAATTCCCATGAGACTGCGGAGAGAAGTTATCTTCATGTCCTTCACTGAAATTCCGTCGATCAGTATTTCTCCTTTATCAGGATCGTAGAATCGCGGAAGCATATCCGCCAGCGTTGTTTTTCCGGAACCGCTCTGTCCCACCAGCGCCACGGTTTTTCCTTTCGGCACTTTTAAGTTGATATCCTTCAGCACATGCCCGTTATCTCCGCGCGTATAAGAGAATGAAACATTTCTAAATTCAATTTCACGGTTAAAAACAGAGAGAGCGACCGGCGATGCAATTTCTTTTATTGTCTCTTCTGCTTTGACGATCTTTTCGATCCGTTCTGCAGAAGCCATTCCGCGTTGAATGGCATAAAATGCTGTTGTCAGTTCCTTTGAAGGCGCAATCACCTGGTAAAATATGGCAATATAGGTTATGAATGTAGAAGCGGAAAGCGAATCATCCAGAACTAATTTTCCTCCCAGGTAAACCAGTGTCATCAGAACGCCTGCTCCAAGAAATTCGCTGAGCGGTGATGAAAGATCCTGCTTGCGGTACATCCGCACCATCGTGTGCGTATAGAATTCATTCTCCTGCCTGAAACGCTTGTCAATAAAGTTTTCTGCATTGAATGCTTTGATGATACGAAGTCCGCCCAGGGTTTCTTCAATAATAGAGAACAACGTGCCGAGCCGTGTTTTTCCTTTCACAGAAGTTCGCTTCAGGCTTCTCGCCACCAGCGAAATAAGAACGCCCGGAACCGGGATCAGCGCAAGCACGATCAGTGTTAGTTTCGGGCTCATGTAAACCATCGTTGCAAGAAGGATGATAATATTAATAGGATTGCGGAAGATCATCTCGATGGATTGCATCACGCTCCATTCAATTTCCATTACATCGGTTGTCATTCGCGACATCAGGTCGCCTTTGCGTTCACTTGAATAATAGGATAAAGGAAGGGAAAGAATTTTGGTATGCATGGCATTACGCAGGTCCTTTACCACACCGTTTCGAACGTTTGACATATAGAACAAACCAAAATAGCGGAAAATATTTTTCAGGAAAATGACCGTCACCACCAAAAAGCAGATGAATATCAGCGCGCTCAGCTTGCCTTTTTCCATGATCACCTGGGAGAGATAATAATTGAAATTATCGATCAGCGAATCGGCAGAAGCTTTTAACTGCGGAGCGCCTTTCTCAACTATTTTTTTATATTCATCCGACTGTTTAAGGAAAAGAAGATTCAGGAAAGGAGCGATCATCGTTAGGGAAAAGAGGGAAAAGACAACAGAGAGAATATTGAACACAATGTTCAGAACACCGTACCGCCAGTAACCACGGACGTAGGAGAGGATATGGAGGAAACGCTTCATCAACGAATACGAATAAGTGCGAATATACGAACTAACGAAACGCTGAAATCCATGGATTCGTATATTCGTAAAAAATTAGTATTCACTGATGGCTACCTTACGGCAAAATAAAGTTTCAAGCCTCATCCAGAAAGAGGTGGCGGATATTTTCCAGAAGGAAATGAAAAACCTTTTCGGATCCGGCCTGATCACGGTGACCCATGTATTCATGAGCCCGGATCTTTCGTTTGCGAAAACCTACTTGAGTATCTTCGGTGCAAAGGATAAGGAAGAAACCCTTTCATCAGTGAGGAAACAGGTAAAAGAGATCAGAAGGTATCTTGGATCGAGAGTAGGCAAACAACTGCGTATCGTTCCCGAGATCGCCTTCTTCATTGATGATTCGGCCGATTACGCTGACAAGATCGACCGGCTGTTCATAAAGATCGCCGATGCCGGATCCTCACCTGAGATTGATGAGGTTTATACAAAAAAGAAGAAGACAAAAAAATAAGAAACGGTAATTGGGTTATAGTT
Source organism: Bacteroidota bacterium (assembly GCA_023251675.1). GTDB lineage: Bacteria > Bacteroidota > Bacteroidia > Palsa-948 > Palsa-948 > Palsa-948. Next base: position 2,066 of record JAHEYJ010000110.1, on the reverse strand, counting down.
GGAGTATTAATAATATTCGTAATTCGAAAATTCGCAATTCGTAGTGTATGGAGTACGATCCGATAAAACGTTCACTTGGTAATGTTTTTAATAAATCTCCTTTCTTACGGAAGGTGTTTTATAATCTGCTTGACCTTTTGCTTTTACGCTCATGGCATGTGCACAGAGAATTGAATCAATGGAAAAAATCTATCACCGATTCCCCCTCTCCCCCATTCTCCGGTTCGGAAACGGGGAAACGGAGAAACGGAGAGTCGCGGAATAACTCTCTGTCAATCCTTGATGCGGGAGCCGGTTTCGGACAATACAGTTTCTGGATGACAAAAAAATTTCCAAAAGCAAAGATCCTTGCAGTGGATGTAAAAGAGGAACAGGTCGCTGACTGCAATAAATTCTTTCAGGAGATCGGGAAAAAGAATGTAACGTTTGAAATGGCTGACCTTACAAAGTTTTCCATGCCCGATAAATTCGATCTCGCCATTTCCGTAGATGTGATGGAACATATTCTTGAAGACGTCCTTGTTTTCACAAACATTCATGCTTCCCTCAAAAGAGGAGGCATGCTTCTCATCTCTACACCTTCAGACCAGGGCGGAAGTGATGTACACGAAGCGCACGAAGGATCGTTCATCGGCGAACATGTGCGCGACGGATATAACATAAAAGACATCGAAGATAAACTGAAGCTGGCCGGATTCTCAAAAGTACTGCCGCAGTATTCCTATGGAACCCCCGGTAAAATCTCCTGGAGGCTGTCGATGAAATACCCCATGCAGCTGCTCAGCGCTTCAAAGATATTTTTCATTCTTATTCCTTTTTATTATCTCCTTACTTATCCTTTCGCCTTTGTACTGAATTATTTTGACACACACTCAGCGCATAAAACAGGAACAGGGTTGATCGTTAAAGCATGGAAATAAATCAGCCCTACTAATTACGAATTTCACCGAATTACGAATAAATTCAAATACATTCTTAAATTCGTAATTCGTAATTCGTAATTCGCCCCCTTTCGTAATTCGTAGTGAATGAACTTATCCTTATTCATAGCAAAGAGATACCTGATCAGTAAGAAATCGCATAACGCGATCAACATCATCACTTTTATATCTGTATTGGGCGTTTGCATCGGAACCATGGCTTTGGTCATTGTACTTTCTGCCTTCAACGGAATTTCCGCTTTGGTTTTCGGGCTGTACAACACGTTCGATCCGGATATAAAGATCTTACCTAAAGAAGGAAAAACTTTTGTCGTGGCGCCTTCCGCAACAGAAAAGATCAGAAAGCTTAACGGCGTTGCATATTATACCGAAGTGCTGCAGGAAAATGCTTTACTTAAATACAATGACAAACAGGTCATTGCAACTATTAAAGGAGTGAGTGATGATTTTGTCAAGATGACAAGAATAGATACCGTTATCCGTGAAGGAGAATTTATGTTGCATCACGACAGTGTTGATTATGCCGTCCTTGGTTATGGCATTGCACGCAAGCTGAATATCTCACTCACTGATTTCATGAATCCGCTTGAGATCAACGTTCCGAAACGGGGAAACCAGGCCGTTCTCAATCCGGAAGATGCATTTACCATACGCAGCGTTGAAGTGTCCGGTATATTTTCACTTAACGACGACTTCGATTACCGCTATTGTCTTCTTCCGCTTCAGCTTGCAAAGAAATTGCTGAACCGAACCAATGAATTAAGCGCAATTGAAATTGGCTTGAAGCCGGGAGCAGACTTAGGAGATATCAAAGAAGAAATCAAAAAGATTTTAGGAAACGGAGAAACGGTGAAGGGGGGAAACGGAGCCTTCTCCGATTCTCCCGCTCTCCCACTCACCGGTTCTTATGAGATCAAAACCCGCTACGAACAGAATGAAGTGCTCTTCAAAACAATTAATTCCGAAAAATGGTGGACCTTCCTGATCCTTGCATTTATATTAGTGATCGCTACATTCAATGTGATCGGATCGCTCACCATGCTGATCATCGAAAAGAAAAAAGACATTCAGACATTAACGTTCATCGGGGCAGATAAAAATCTTATCCGAAAAATATTTATGCGT
>JAHEYJ010000109.1 GCA_023251675.1 Bacteroidota bacterium | reverse complement strand
CTTTGGAAGCGCGCATAAAATAGTAGCTTTACCAGCGATGAAAAAATATTTTCCAATATTTTGTTTTTTTTATTCCTTATTCCTTTTTTCCTGCAATTCTTCGGAAGTAAAAACAAGAGAAATAAAGCAAGTGGTCAGCCGTGATTCGGGAGTTATAACTGATTCCGGTATAGTGGTCTGCGCAAATCCCCTTGCTGCTAAAGTAGGAATAGAGATCATGAAGAAAGGAGGAAATGCTATGGATGCGGCAGTGGCTGTTCAGTTTGCTTTGGCGGTTGTCTATCCCAATGCCGGAAATATCGGAGGCGGAGGGTTCATGGTTGTACGAATGAATGATGGAGAAATAAATGCGCTTGATTTCAGGGAGAAAGCACCCATGAAAGCGTTAAGGGATATGTATTTGGATAAGGATGGAAATGTGGTTAGTAATAGGAGCAGTGAAGGATTGCTTTCTGCAGGAGTGCCCGGCACGGTGGACGGAATGATCCGGGCGCATGAAAAGTATGGAAAACTCTCCTGGAAAGAACTGGTTCAGCCCGCCATTGACCTGGCAGAAAAAGGATTTTCCATTACTGCTCGTCAGGCAAATGAATTCAATAAACTCAAAACCGATCTTATAAAATGGAATGCGCCTTCGTATTCCCTCCCCTTGGTAAAGCAGGTACTGAGCGGAGCCGAAGGAGAGGGCGGGGAGGATTGGCTGCCGGGAGACACGCTCATTCAGAAAGACCTTGCCGGAACACTAAAGCGGATCCGTGATAAGGGAAGAGAAGGTTTTTATTCCGGAAAAACAGCGGATAACATTGTGAGGGAGATGGAACGATCCAAAGGAATTATTTCGGCGGATGATCTTAAGAATTATTCATCCCAATGGAGACAACCCATTGTCGGTTGGTACAAAGGCTATAAAATAATTTCCATGCCGCCTCCTTCCAGCGGGGGAATTGCACTGGTTCAACTTCTGAAAATGGTGGAGACCTATCCTTTGAAAGAATTCGGATGGAACAGTGAAAAATATGTACACCTGCTGGTAGAAGCTGAAAAGCCAGTGTACGCCGACCGTGCGCAGTACCTTGGTGATCCTGATTTTTATCCTGTGCCGGTAAAACAGCTGCTGGATTCAAATTACTTGATTTCGAGAATGAAGAATTTTAATGCTGAAAAGGCAACGCCCGGTTCTGAAATTATAGCCGGTACTATTTCTTCTCATGAAAAAGAGGAAACCACTCACTTTTCAGTTGTCGATAAATGGCGCAATGCAGTTGCTGTTACAACTACGCTGAATGGAAGTTACGGTAACGAAATTTTTGTTCCCGGTTCCGGCTTTCTGCTGAATAACGAAATGGATGATTTCAGTTCAAAGCCGGGAGTTCCAAATGCATATGGGCTTGTGGGAGCAGAAGCAAATGCAATTGCTCCCGGCAAGCGAATGCTGAGTTCAATGACGCCGACTATAGTGGAAAAAAATGGGAAACTCTTTATGGTTGCAGGCACGCCCGGCGGTTCAACCATCATTACATCGGTGTTCCAAACCCTGCTCAATGTAATGGAACACGACATGACCATGAACGAAGCGGTAAATGCTAAGAAGTTTCATCACCAGTGGAAGCCGGATACAATTTATATAGAAGAAAATGCTTTAGATAGCAGTACGATTTTATCTTTGTCGAAAAAAGGTCATAATATAGTGAAGCGGGGGCCGATCGGGCGAACGGATTGTATTTTAATTTTAGCCTCCGGTAAATTAGAAGGAGGGGCCGACCGAAGGGGAGATGACACAGCTATTGGATATTAAAACAATATAAGAAAACAAAAATGCAAAAAACAGTAACGGTTCACAATAAGGAGTTCGTAAAATACATTTCCTCCGAAAAAATTCAGAAAGCAGTAGGAAAAATTGCGGCCCGGATTAACAAGGATTCCAAAAACGACCGGCCGTTATTCCTGGCCGTGTTAAATGGCTCATTCCTTTTTTCAGCTGATCTGCTCCGGAAAATAAAAATCGAATGCGAGATCTCATTTACAAAAATTGCTTCCTATTCGGGTACAAAATCAGGGAAAGCAAGCACGCTGATCGGCATCAATCAGGACCTGAAAGGAAGGACGGTAATTGTTCTCGAAGATATTGTTGATTCCGGCAATACATTAGTGAAAATATTTGCTGAATTGAAAAAACATAAACCGAAGAAAGTAAAAATAGCTACCCTCTTCTTCAAGCCGCATGCGTACAAAAAAAATATCAAACTTGATTATGTTGGAATGAATATGCCGAATGATTTCCTGATCGGGTATGGTTTGGATTATGATGGACTGGGAAGAAATTTAACCGACATTTACATACTTAAAAAATAAATCCTATGTTAAACATTGTGATATTCGGCCCTCCCGGAGCGGGAAAGGGCACGCAGGCGGTGAAGCTGGTAGAGAAATATAAATTAGTTCACCTCTCTACAGGTGACATCTTCCGCGCAAACATAAAAAGCGGAACGGAACTCGGAAAGCTGGCAAAAAGTTATATGGATAAGGGTGACCTGGTTCCCGATGAAGTTACAATCCGCATGCTGGAATCGGAGGTGAACAAACAATCGAATGCGAAAGGATTCATCTTTGACGGATTTCCGCGCACGACGGCCCAGGCCCAGGCCCTGGATAAATTTCTCGAAGGGAAAAAACTTTCCATTACCCTTACCTTGGCGCTTGAAGTAGAAGTGGAGGAACTGACGAGAAGGATTATGCTTCGCGGGAAAGATTCCGGAAGAGCGGATGATCAGGATGAAAGCATTGTCCGCAACCGGGTGCAAGAATACAACACGAAAACGGCGCCGCTGAAGGATTTTTATAAGAAGCAAGGCAAATTAAGATCCGTGGATGGATCGGGTAATGTGGACGAGATATTTAAAAATCTTTCGAAAGAGGTAAATAAAATGATTGAATGAATAGAGGGATAGAATGAAAGAATAAAATTCAGGTCATTAATTCACTGCATTCATTCGCTTATTCAACCCTTCACTCCTTCATAACTTTCCAGTGGCCGAATCTAACTTCATAGACTATGTAAAGATCTGTTGCCGTTCCGGGCATGGGGGAGCTGGCTTTATTCATTTTCACAGGGAGAAATTTGTTGACAAGGGCGGGCCCGATGGAGGCGATGGCGGCCGGGGCGGGCATATCATTGCGCGTGGAAGCAGAAATGTATGGACGTTGATCCATTTAAAATTCCGCAAGCATGTCATTGCTGAAGAAGGCGGCAAAGGAGAAAAAAAACTCAGCACAGGTTCAAATGGAGAGGATGAAATCCTGGAAGTGCCTATCGGAACCATCATAAAAGATGTTGAAACAGGAAAAGTAGCAGGAGAAATTACGGAAGAGGGACAGGAAATAATTGTGGCCAAAGGTGGCAGAGGCGGCAAAGGAAACGCGCATTTTAAATCAGCAACAAACCAGGCGCCGCGAAACGCTCAGCCAGGTGAAGCCGGCGTGAACGAGTGGAAAATCTTTGAATTGAAAATCCTTGCGGATGTTGGATTGGTCGGATTTCCAAATGCCGGAAAATCCACTTTGCTTTCGGTTGTATCTGCTGCCAAACCTGAGATCGCCAATTACCCGTTCACCACCTTGGTTCCTAATCTTGGAATTGTAAAGTACCGCGATCATAAATCATTTGTCATGGCTGATATCCCTGGCATTATTGAAGGGGCCAGCGAGGGGAAAGGTTTGGGCCTACGGTTTCTGAGGCATATAGAAAGAAATTCCGTTCTTCTTTTTCTTGTCCCTGCCGATTCAAATGACATGGTGTATGAATATAAAATACTTGTAAATGAACTCAAGCAATACAATCCCGAGCTTCTGAAAAAGGACCGGGTGCTTGGCATTTCAAAATGTGATTTCCTTGATAAAGAATTAATGCATGAAGTTCAAAAAGACATGAAAAAGAAGTTCAAGGAAAAGAAAGTGCCTGTAGTTTATTTTTCTTCCCATACCCAGATGGGTTTAAAGGAATTAAAGGATGCGCTCTGGAAAGCGCTGAACAAATAAGAGACTGAAAAACCGGTCTTTTTCCCTTTTTTGTAATTAACACCATCCTGTTAGTACTCTCGATGTAGTTCTTTGTTTTGCATAGTATTTAGAGGGAAATTTGTATGAATCCAATACGATGTATTTCAGGATAAACCTATTTTTTCTGACAGGCGTTTGCTTTTTCTTTGGAGGCAACTCTTTCTCGCAATCATTTTCGCTGAATCCCGGCTGCGGTATTGCAAAAGAGATTGTCATTGATGCAAGCGGCGTGCAAGCGGTTTCAAAAAGTAAAAATGATTCATTGTTCTCCATTCTTCAAACCAATTCTGTTCTTTATCTGGATGATGGAACATCGCCTTCAACCTGGTTTAAAATATTTGTAAATAACGATTGCCAGATCAGTTTGAATATTTATCCAAGCCAAAAAGAGAACCGGTACAATTTTTTTCTTTACAAGCAGACGCAGAATATCAGCATATGTGAAATAAAAGATACGAGGATCGTTCCTTTTCGGGCAAACTTATTTCAGGATGAAATGTTTGAAACCGGTACAGGCCTCTCGCCTTCATCAACGGTTACCTTTTACGATACCACTTCTAAAAGCATGGAGAAGGATTTCTATCATACCGCCTATCATTCTGCCGTCAATGCGAAAACCGGGGAAGTATATTTCCTGAACATATACCATATCAACGGAAACGATTGCGGATACCATTTTACCCTGTCATCGGGCAAAGCATCCCAGAACTTTGAATTTTTATTGCCGCCCTGCTTTAATGATAAAATAAAAACTCAAAAAGTAAAACAATATGTGAATCCTTACCCGCTGCGCTATATCTCCGATGTATCAAAGCCGGCCGTGAACGAAGTTCCGGTGCCGATGCCTCCTGCAAAGATCATTATTGCAGAAATACCGAAAGCAACATTCCTGGTGAGAGATAGTTTGAAACATGAACTGATCGAAGCGGAAATAAAGCGCGTTGGCAAAATTAATTCCCCGGCTTCTAAAGAGAATATGACGGACAAGGGGAAATATGAAATGCTCCTTGATAATCATTCGGGGTATCACCTGGTTTTTTCAAGCCTGGGATATAAGGATGCCGACGTCGTCTTTGTTACACAGGAAAATGCAAGATCATTTACCAATGATGTATATCTTTCTCCCTGCAGGACCGGAGAGAATTTCACGATGAATAAAATGTATTTCTATCCAAATTCGTATAAAATGAAACCGGAAGCGAAAGGCGAGCTGAACCGGCTGCTGGCCTATATGAAAAACAACCCGGGCACTTCCATAGAAATTCAAGGGCACACCAACGGAAATAAACGGATCAAAGCTTCGTATGACAGCGGTTTCAAGGGAAGTTCAAAAAAATTATCTCAGTACCGGGCGGAAGTGATAAAAAAATTCTTAACCGATAATGGAATTGCAGAAGAGCGCCTGGCGCCGGTTGGATACGGAGGCAGCAAAATGATCTACCCGGATCCTCAAAACCAGGCACAGGCAAACAAAAATATCAGGGTAGAAGTTCTTATCCTTTCTCAGAAGGAAAGTGCGCTGTCAAGCAAAACCATCCGGTGACAGAAGGAATATCGGAGAATCAGCCGAGTTTTGTATTTTCGCTGACCAATGGCCGATTCGCTATTACATAAAACAGAAAGTCCGCTGCTCGATTTCAAAGTGGAGATCTCAGAGAAACCGTTTACCTCCTCGGCAGGGATTTCCTTCAACAAAACGGTGCATGTTACTTTCCTGGATGAATACGGGAAAAAAATAAAGACAGAAGATTATGGTTTGGGTGAAGCCGCATCTGTTTATGAGAAAATTAAAAATGGAGAGACGGTTAATCTCAACGATTGTTATATCGCTGATTTTTCTCTCACTGATTTCAGGGCTGCGTATACACTTCCTGAAAGAGAGAAGGTACTGCTGGAAAAGTTTTCTGCCAGCAATACTTTTTTTGACTGTGACAGCACCATTGATTTTTCTTATGCCGGTTTTCACGGGACTAAAACCATTTTTGAAAGTTCCGTTTTTGCCAACGGCTTTGTAAATTTTAACGGCGCTGATTTCTGGCAGGGAAATGTAAGTTTCAGAAGGGTAAAATTCGGCAACGGCAAACTGGATTTTCAATATGCAAAGTTCGGGACAGGAAATGTGACTTTTCAGTATGCGCATTTCGGCCACGGTGATGTTTCTTTCGTCAATACCGATTTTGGTGACGGTTATGTGGATTTCCGGTCCATCGTTTTTGGCGATGGGAACATTGATTTCAAATATGCCCGTTTCGGAAAGGGAGATGTGTCATTTGAAAAAACCGTTTTTGGAAAGGGGAAGAGAGATTTTAAAGTGGTGGAGTTTGCCGGCGGTAAAACGGATTTCCGGCGGGTGGATTTCGGAGAGGGAGATGTTTCATTTGAAGCGGTAGAATTCGGCACCGGCCGGACCAGTTTCTGGATGTCTCGTTTCGGTTCGGGATTTGTGAACTTTGAGACGGCCGATTTTTCTTTGGGTGAAACTTCTTTCGAGAAAACAGAATTTAATGCCAGCCGGGTCAATTTCAATAATTCAAAAGCAGCCGGGATTACTTTTCGTTCAAGCATTCTTAATTCCAGCTTTGATTTTCGTTTCAGCCAGTGTACGTTACTTGATCTGAGCGACTGCATACTTAAGAACTCGCTTGACCTGATTCCTTCTGAGAATGCCGTGACCATTCAAACACTTAATGTTTCCGGAGTAAGAAACCTGGGCAGGATCTTCATCGACTGGAATCAGAATAAAGTGAAGCGCCTGATCTTCAGCCAGCAAAATACTACCTGGCGCGAAAAGGCCAACCAATTCCGGCTTTTGAAAGAAGAATTTCACAGCACTGGGCAATACGACGATGAAGATAAAGCCTATGTGCGGTTCAAGCGCTGTGAGCAGATCGCGGATTTACAGGAAGCCATTAAAAAAAATAAAGCCAATGCCTTGTGGGCTTATCCCGAATACGGATTTAAATGGCTGGTTTTTGACCAGATCGGAAATTACGGAACGAATCCGGCGCGGGTGATTATCAGCATGTTCACGGTTTATACGCTTTTCAGTTTTTTGTATGTACTGATCCCTCATTATTTTGACACTGCAGTTTTATCCGGACTTGACAGAAGCCCGATCACAACTTTTGGTGAATCTTTTTATTTCAGCGCCATCACTTACCTCACCGTGGGGTATGGTGATTTTTCTCCCATAGGATTCCTGCGCGCCGTTGCTTCGTTTGAGGCCTTTATGGGATTATTCCTGATGGCCTATTTCACAGTAGCCTTCGTTAGGAAGATTCTGAGATAAGTTCTGTATATAAAATATCTATAATTCAATTTTAAATCAAACCTAATTACAGGCACTTCCTTATTTGTACCTTAGCACATGTTTGCGATTAATCAATTTATAAAGTACTCCTTTCTGATATTTTTTCTTTTTGCATTTTGTTCGTGTTCTTCTTCAAGCTTCAAAGAAGATGAAAAGAATGTTACGAATCAGCCGGTGGCGCCTGCCAAAGACACAACGATTCAACGATCGGTTGTTATTCCCCGAATAATATGCAAAGCGGATACTTCTTTAAGTTATGCCTTGTATCTTCCCGGGAAATACAATTCCTCAGAACAATTCCCTGTTATTTATTTGTTTGACTCGCATGGCAGCGGATCGTTTCCGATCGAGAAATACAAAGGGCTGGCGGAAAAATACGGATACATTCTGGCAGGATCAAATAATTCCAAGAATGGTATGAGCTGGGAGGCCAATCAGCCGCAGATCCGGATCTTCATGAAAGAGGTTGCGGATCGGCTTACTATTGACCCGCGAAGAGTTTATACCTGCGGTTTTTCCGGCGGATCCCGCGTGGCCAGTTCGGTTGCCATCTTTGACGGGGGAATTAACTGCGTAATCGGGATGGGAGCGGGATTTCCTTCGATCAAGGATCCTATTCAGAACAAGTTTGATTATATCGGGTTTGCAGGCAATGAAGATTTTAACATGAATGAACTGATCGCCCTTGATGCATCGATGGATAAAACCCAGTTGCGCCACCAGCTGATCCTCTTTAACGGAAAGCATGAATGGGCTCCCGCTTCCATAGCTGAAGATGCATTCATCTGGATCGAATTTAACGCAATGAAAGATGGATTGACCGGCAAGAACGATACGCTGATCAGGAATTACCTGGCCAAATGCAAGGATTCGATCAGCATGCTTGGCAAGCAAAATAAGATTTACAATAAATTCCTTCTTGTAAAAAAGATGAACAATTTTTTAAATAATCTTTATGACGTGTCCGCGTATGTAAAGGCGACTATTTCAAAAGATACGATTCTGTTGAAAAAAATATTTGCCGCAAAGGCCGTTCTTTCAAAAGAAGAAATAACCATGCAGCAGGATTATATGAAGAACTTTACCCTTAAAAATTTACAATGGTGGAGTTCCGAGATCAAAAAGCTGAATCAACAATCAAAAAGTAAGGCAGACGCAGATCGGGCGGCAATGAATAAACGGATCCTTAGTTACCTGAGTTTAGCGGCCTATATGAACGCTTCTTCTGCAATCGAATCCAGGCAGTATGGTTTGGCAGAAAATTACCTGGCCATTTACCAGCGGGTGGACCCGGAAAACCCGGAGCATCAGTATTTGTTCGCTAAAATATATGCTATTGGAAAAGATTCTGCGAAGGCGGAGAAGGCATTAAGAAATTGTTTTCTTCTTGGCTTTGATGATCTGCCCCGCATAAAATCAGATACTGTTTTTAAAAATTACAACTGGCAGAAGATGGCCGGTGAAGCAAAGGAAAAAACAAAAAATGATTGAGTTTCTTAAAGCAATAGACCTCCGTCTTTTCCTTTTCTTCAACGGGAATCATACGCCTTTTATGGATTCGGTTATGGGCTTTGCTTCCAACAAGTATGCCTGGATACCGCTTTACCTGTTGTTTTTATTTTTTGTTTGGAAAAAATCCAAAAGCCGGATGTGGCTGGTAGCGCTTTCCGTAGCTATTCTCATTACTTTTTCTGATCAGATATCCGTTCATCTTTTTAAAGAGACTTTCCAGCGGTACCGGCCCTGCCATAATCTTTTACTGAAAGATAAGGTGCAGCTGATCAACGGAGAATGCGGCGGCACGTATGGTTTTGTTTCTTCACATGCGGCAAATACATTTGCGCTCATTACCTTTTTGAGTTTGTATTTCCGGAGAAAGGATTTTGCGTTTTCCATGTATATTTGGGCTGCTTTCGTGGCGTATAGCCGTGTCTATGCGGGAGTTCATTACCCTTTCGACGTTTTGGGCGGAATGTTCCTGGGGATGATCCTTGGCGTGATCGGATATAAAATTTATAAAAACCTGGATAAAAAATATGCTATCTAAATTATTGTATGTTTTTATTGGAGGCGGGATCGGCAGCGTTCTTCGTTTTGGGATTTCGCTTTTAATGATGAACGTTAATAAAACGGCCTTTCCGGCAGCCACGCTGATCTCCAATTTTTTAAGCTGTTTGGTATTGGGATTAACGGTTTTCCTTCTTGGAGAAAAATTTAATTCTGAAATATCGATAAGGTTGTTGATCCTCACCGGGTTCTGCGGTGGGTTCAGTACGTTCTCCGCATTTGGTTTCGAAACAATAGAATTGATCCGGACCGGAAATACAATGTATGCCGTCCTGAATATTCTTCTGAGCCTGTCTTTGTGCCTGGGAATCATTTACTTTCTTACACGTTCACAATCCTGATGAAGAAACTGGACCTGTACATAATCAGAAAATTCCTGGGAACTTTTTTCTTTGCCATCATTCTTATCCTGATGATCGTGATTGTTTTTGACATCTCCGAAAAGATGGAAGATTTCCTGGCAAAAAAACCACCGTTGCATGAAATTATTTTTGATTATTATCTTAACTTCATTCCATTCTTTGCAAACCTTTTCAGCCCGCTGTTTACTTTTATTGCAGTCATTTATTTTACATCGCGTATGGCTTACCGGAGCGAGATCATTGCCATTCTTGGAAGCGGTGTGAGTTTCAGAAGAATGCTCTTCCCCTACATGATCTCAGCGGCTGTTCTTGCGTTATTATCCCTTTATCTCAATCATTTTGTAATACCGCATTCAAATGGAATCCGGCTGTCCTTTGAAGAAAAATATATCCGGAACCCTTTTGAAAATAAAGACATCAATATTCACCGCCAGCTTAGCCCGGAATCATTTATTTATTTCAGAAGCTATAACAGCAGGACCAACACCGGTTATAATTTTTCATTCGAAAAGATCCGGGATGGTAACCGCTATTATTTTTTAAAATCGGATTATTTGCAATGGGACAGTATTGGAAATAAATGGAAGGTGGAAAATTATTTTATCAGGCAGGTCGATGATATGAAGGAATCCGTTATTAAAGGAAATGAGCTCGATACGGTCTTTGATTTTCAGCCTTCAGAATTCAGCAAAAGGGAGAACAGGATCGAAGCCATGCAGACGCCTGAATTAAACAGGTATATAGATGAGGAAAAGAAGAAAGGCGCCTACCGTATTCCGTTTTATGAAGTGGAAATGGACAGGCGTACGGCTTTTCCGTTCGCTACATTTGTTTTAACAATTATTGGCGCCGCAGTCGCAAGCCGGAGAGTAAGAGGAGGGATCGGCTGGCATATTGGGTTGGGGCTGCTGATCGCTTTTACCTATATTTTATTCATGCAGATCAGTACAACGTTTGCGACCAGTGGAAGTGCTCCCGCAATTATTGCGGTGTGGATCCCGAATTTAATTTTTGCAGTGCTGGCGTTCTTTATGCTTAGGAGTGCGCCTAAGTAATCTCGCCGGTCGTTACAATGTATTTTGAGAATACCTGTTTCAATTCCGGTTTGTGTTCAAAAAATCCATACACCGCCGACCCGCTGCCACTCATGGATGCGTAAACCGCGCCGTGTGAATAGAGCTGCGATTTTATTTTTTTCAAAACCGGATGTTTCCTGAAAACAGGTTCTTCAAAATTATTTACAATTCTGCCTTTCCATTTTTCAATAGGTAGTTGAATCAATTGATATAATTCCCCTTCTGACTTTTGGCTTTTGACTTT
>JAHEYJ010000227.1 GCA_023251675.1 Bacteroidota bacterium | reverse complement strand
AAATACGTATCTCCGGCATCCCAGATCGCGTCCGTAGAAAGATAATACCCGACATTAGACGACGACGCCAATACATTTCCCTGGTTATAGATATAACAAGATACATTCACCGTGCTTCCGGCAGCAACTGAAGTCGGACTGGCGGTCTGGCTTTGAATGATCAGATCGATCACCGGCGACTGAACATTGATCGCAACGGAAACCACATTATTGGTCTCAATACTTTCCGGAACAGCGTTGGAGTAATCGGCATAATAAAGAATATAATAAGTTCCGGGCGTTGTTCCTGACGGAATGGTAGCAGAGGTGCTTCTGTAGGAAGAAGTGGAAGCCGCCAGTGAAGTTCCGGCATAGTAGGTCAGATACGTATCGCCTGCATCCCATACCGCATCCGTTGAAAGATAAAATCCAACATTGGATGAAGAAGCGAGCGTAGTTCCCTGGTTATATATGTAGCAGGAAAGCGAAATGGAACTGCCTGCCGCCAATGAGGTGGGAGAAGCCGACTGGTTTTGAATGATCAGGTCAACAACAGAAGGCACCACTGTTAAAGACATGGAAGAAACATTATTGGTTTCAACCGTTTCACTTACCGCGTTGGAATAATCTGCATAGTACAAAATATAATAGGAGCCGGTAGCCGTTCCGGTGGGAATGACCAGGGACGCGCTTCGGTAAGAAGAAGAAGAAGCGCCGAGCGATGCTCCTGCTGAATAATTCAAATACGTGTCGCCGGCATCCCAAATCGCATCCGTTGAAAGATAATACCCCACATTGGACGAAGCCGCTGCTACCGTGCCCTGGTTATAGATATAACAGGAAACCGACACACTGCTTCCGGCAGCAACGGAGGCGGGCGATAAAGTGGGACTGGTAATGATCAGATCCACCTGACTGAAAGCAATTATTGAAGACAGAAAAAATCCTGTCAACAAGGTAAGTTTAGGAAGATTCATGAAATGGGATTTAAGTAACAAATATAACAGAATTCCCTTAATAAAGTCTGTACTTTATCGTAGGGGGTTAAAAATTCCTGCTTGAACAAAAATCAGATCTTCACTCCTATCACGCAGATATCATCTACCTGCTCTAATTCTCCCATCCAGTTGACGATGGTGTTATGAATAACATCCCGCTGCTCCTTCATCGGCTTTTCCTGGATGGAAAGCAGCAACGCTTTCAACTGGTTGTATTTGAATTTTTTTGAATGGGCGCCGCCGAACTGATCGGCATATCCATCTGAGAAAATGTAGATCGAATCATTTTCTTTCAGCCGGATGGATTGATTGGTGAATTTCGTTCTGTGTTCAAATGCCCCGATCGGCTGTTTGTCTCCTTTGATCTCGGAAAGAACTCCATCGCTGATATAATAGAGCGGATTGTTGGCTCCGGCAAACTCCAGTGTTTTATTTTTACGGTCGTAACTGCAAAGAGCAATGTCCATTCCGTCTTTGATCACGCCGTTGCTGCTCTGCCTGAACGTTTCCTGAACAAGTTCATTCAGTTTATCAAGGATCTCCGAGGGCTGCTCCAACCCGAATTCATTCACCGCTCTGTACAACCCGTTGTTTCCGATGATGCTGACAAAAGCGCCCGGAACACCGTGCCCCGTGCAATCAACCACAGAAAAGAACAGCTTATCCCCTTTCTCAGCCATCCAGTAAAAATCACCGCTTACAATATCGCGCGGCTTGAGGAAAACAAAATAATCCATCAGCTGTTTGCTGATGTATTCATCATTGGCCAGCAGCGCATGCTGGATCCGTGATGCATACCGGATGCTGTCGGTGATGTCTTTGTTCTTTTCTTCGAGCTCTTCCTTTTGCTTCACCACCTGCGCCGTGCGTTCTTTTACTTTCCGCTCCACCTCTTCATACATCATGGCATTTTCAAGAGCGATGTTCACAAAAACGGCCAGGCTTTTTAAAATATCCTCGTGGTATTCCGTATAGGCATTTTTCTGAAAGCTCTGAACAGTCACCACGCCTACCCGCTTGTTATTTTTTGAGACCAAAGGAAGATATATGATTGAAGAGACCATTTCTCCCACCACCGCGCCGTATGTTGAAAGATGGGGAAGGAATTTTTTGAAATCCTTTTGTGCATCGTTCAGAAAAACAGGCTCCTGGTGGGTGAAACACCATGAAGAAAGTTTGTCGCTGTCGCTCAGATCGATCGAGAAGAACGGAAGCTTCTTTCTTTTTTCAATGGCGCCTGTAAAATCCAGCCGGTACTCCTGCTCGTTAAAAATCCCGATCCAGAAAACAGAAGCATCCATCAAACGGTTGATATTCTCATACGCCTTTTCAATAATCTTTTCTACCGATAAGCAGGAAGTGATCTGCTGCCCGATCTCGCTGAGGAGTTTTACATTTTCATAGGTATGCTGGATCTCTTCTTTCTGTTTTACGACTTCCGCTGTGCGTTCTTTTACTTTCTGCTCTACATCGTGGTACAGCAGCGCATTTTCCAGGGCAATGGACGTGAAGATGGCAAGGTTCCTGGCTATGTTCAGGTGATGTTCGGTATACGCATCTTTCTGAAAGCTCTGAATGGTTATCACGCCCATGGTGTGCCTGTCTTTTGAGACCAACGGAATCCATATTGAAGATTCAGGAACATCTCCGGCTACAGGTTTCGACGGTGTTCTGCCGGGAATATAGTTGTTGTATTCTTTCAGGTAGTCATTTACAAAAACCTCGCGCTGGTTTTTAAACGCCCAAACGGGCAGGCGGTTATTGTCGGTCAGTTCATAAAACGCCGCACCCACCGTTATGCCTTTTTCAATTCCCAACGGATATTCCAGCCGCTGCGTTTCTGCATTGTATATTCCGATCCAGAACGAAGAAGCGTCCATGAGCTGGTTGATGTTCTCGTAAGTAGTCTCAATGATCTTTTCCACCGTAATGCAGGAGGTGATCTGTTTCCCTATCTCACTTAAAAGCTTCACATTATTGTAAGTGCTTTCCAGTTCTTTTTTCTGCGATGATATTTCTTCATTGTACTGTGAAAGCTGAACGTTGGTCTTTCGTTTCAGTACATAGCCGCGCAAGGCAATAAACATTACCAGCAAGGTCAGGAAAATCCCGATGAACACGGCATAGATGATCGTGCGCTGCTTTTTCAGTTCCGCTTCTTTGATCTGGGAATCTTTACTTAATAATTCGATTGCTTTCTGGCTTTTTTCATTTTCAATGCTGAAATTCATTTTGTTGATGCGGTCCGAATTCTCATGGCTCGTGATGCTGTCGCGCACCTGGGAATACAATTGAAAACACCTTAACGCTTTTTTATAATCTCCCATTTTTTCATACGCTTTGGCAAGACCGGAATAAGCGTTTTTAATTTCATAATCCGTTTCTGCAACGCGGGAATGTTCCAGTCCTTTTTCAAGATTCTCAATGGCCTTTGGATAATTTTCAAGGTTAATATATCCCATCCCGATGTTATTGTACGCCTCCGCAACGCCTCCTATATCTTTTCTTTTTTCAAATAAAATTATTGCTTTGTAAGAATACTCAATTGCTTTTTCATAGGCTCCCAGCTGATTATAAATTATTCCCAGGTTATCAAGCGGATAAGCAATGTTTATTTCGTCGTCCCCTTCCAGGTACAATTTATAGGACTTCAACTGATATTCCAATGCCGTTGGATAGTCGGCCATCAGCTGGTAACC
>JAHEYJ010000226.1 GCA_023251675.1 Bacteroidota bacterium | reverse complement strand
ATTTCGAGCGTAACGCTTTCTCCTGCCGGAGAGTTTACTGTACTTTCTTTCCCTGCAAAAGTCGCTCCCGTTGATTCCGGTACAATCATTATATCATTAACTCCAACAGGCACCGGGACCGTAACTACAACAGCAACCGTTTATAATAATGATGCGGATACTTCTTTTTGTCTGAAAGGCGTAGTGATCCCTGCTCCTGTTATTGCTTATGCACCCGCTTCTCTCAGCTATACTTTAGCTTGCTGCAATACGGGTACATTATCGATTCAAGTTGATAATAATGGAGGCAGTAATTTAATAAGTCAATTTACGGGTGGAGAAAGAAAAATTAAAGTTGCGCTTGTCAACGCGGATGCCGGTTATGTATCGGATGTAAAAACAAAGTTGCTGAACACGGGGAAATTCACCGCTGTGGATATTATTGCAGCACAGTCATCCACTCCAACATTGGCCCAGCTTCAAACCTATGACGCTGTTCTTGTGTGGAGCAACAACGGTTTTAATAATCCTACTGTGCTTGGAAACAATCTTGCAGACTATGTGGATGCGGGCGGAGGAGTTGTTGTGGCCGTATTTGCGGATGCTTCCATACCCCTGGCAGGAAGATTTGCTGCCGGAAATGCATATTATTGTATCAATCCGAGCGGGCAAACAAATACCTCCGTTTCTCTTGGAACTATTTTCCAGCCGAACCATCCTATTTTAAAAGGAGTAACGAGTTTAAGTGGAACAAATATGTACCACCAATCCAGCACTTCGATCAACAGCAGTGCAACCCGAATTGCGAATTGGTCAGATGGTACCGCTCTGGTCGCTACGAGAGTCATTAATGGGACACACCGAGTGGATCTGGGTATGTGGCCTCCGTCAAATGATATTTATGGAGGGCAGTGGCTGCCTTCAACCGATGGCGCCCTTTTAATGGCCAATGCACTTATGTACAGTGCAAATGCCAGTGTAAGTTGGATGACCTTGAACCCTAAAGCTGATACCATTGCTCCGGGCGGCTCTGCAACTGTAACTGCAACGTTCAATAGCTGTGGATTGATTGCAGGCACGTATACAACTATTATTACTATTGCTTCAAATGATCCTGCCAGTCCAAAGGATACAATTCCCGTAAATCTGGAAGTTATTGGAACTGCTGATTTTCAATTGGCAGGTCTTGGCGATACAGTGGCTCCGATGTGCCTGAACCTTGATACGATCATGGATCATTCAACAAGCACCGATACGGTTTACATCGGAAATACAGGCTGTGATACGTTATTCCTGGACAGTATCAAATTCACGCCTTCTGAATTTTCGCTGGGAGTTTATACGCCATACATCTTACCCGGAGATACCGGCGGATTTGTTGTTCTCTTTTCACCGATCTCAACTGGAACATTTACCGGCACGGCCTCCGTTTTTACCAATGACATTGATACAACGATCTGTTTGCAAGGAATCGCGTATCCGCGCCCGACCCAGGTTCATATACCGGCAAGTTATTCGATTACCATTGGGTGCAACGATACGATCTTTGATACACTGATCGTACGCAACGACGGCGGTTCGAACCTTGAATATACACTTGAAGGCAGTTCCTCCAAAAAATTAAAAATCGCTCTCATTGGAGCCGATTATACCAATTATACAGCCGATGTGAAAGCAAAGCTGATGAACACCGGCCGATTCAGCCTGATCGATATTTACCAGGCAAACTCTATGACCCCCTCCTTAGCCCAGCTGATGAATTACGATGCTGTGTTGGTCTGGGGCAATTATGGATTCTCCAACCCAACACTTCTTGGTGATAACCTTGCAGATTATGTTGATGCAGGTGGTGGAGTTGTTACCGGTGTATTTGCAAATACTACATCTACTCCGATCTACGGAAGGTTTAATACCAGTAATTACTGGTGCCTCGTTCCTTCCGGATCTGTAACAAGTAGTGTAAGCCTCGGTACAATCTATTTTCCAAACCATCAAATACTCAAAAATATTTCCAGTTTAAACGGAGGTACGAATGCCTATCGCCCCAGTAGTTTTTCAGTCAGTGCCGGCGCAACAAGAGTTGCCGACTGGTCTGATGGAAGGCCATTTATTGCGACAAAAAAAATCAATGGCACTAACAGAGTAGATTTAGGAATGTGGCCCGCTTCAAATGATGTTCAACCCGGTAACTGGCTTCCTTCAACCGATGGCGCGCAATTAATGGCAAATGCACTTTTTTACACTGTATATGGGAATGGTGCGGATTGGATAACCATAAATCCGGCAGGCGATACCATTGCCGGAGGAGATTCCACCATTGTTGCTGTTAACTTTTCTTCAACGAACCTGATAGCAGGAACTTACACCGCTTCTATTACTATTTATTCGAACGATCCGCTCAATCCGATTGATACCATACCGGTTACTTTAAATGTGGTGGGTACTTCGCATTTTCAATTTGCAGGATTAAGCGATACTATTTCTCCGCTTTGTTTGAATCTTGATTCGATCATGGAATCAACAACCAGCAGCGATACCGTTTACTTTACCAATACCGGATGTGATACGCTTTTCGTTGATAGCGTGAAGTTCTCTCCGGCAGTATTTTCTTTAGGAAATTATTCGCCCTATATCTTGCCGGGAGACACCGGTGGATTTGTTGTATTATTTTCTCCAATTTCTACCGCAACATTTACAGGAACAGCAAGTCTTTATACAAATGATAAGGATTCTGTATTCTGCCTCAAGGGAAAATCCTTTGCGAAACCGGTTCAGTGTCATAACCCGAATTCCTTCTACGAACATTTCCTCGTCTGCCAGGATTCTATTCTTGACACACTTACTGTTTGCAATACAGGATTAGGAAATCTCAACTACAATCTCTGGTCGCCTTACGGAAGAAGTCTTTCTGTGAACGGAACGAACCAATATGTCAATGCCGGCGGCTGGTCGCCCGGCAGCAAATGGACCATCGAAGCTTGGGTGAAACCATCTTCTCTGCCCAGCGGTCGACACACCATTGCCGGTGCAATGGGCGGTTGCTACGACTGGGGAATTGTAATGGAGAACGGAATTTTTGGTATCGGCATACGGCCGGGCGGATGTTCTCAGACCATTACATCGGGAGTTACCGCTGTGATAGGAAACTGGTATCATATTGTTGGAACCAGCGACGGGTACACGGCAAAGATCTATGTGAACGGCGTTCAGATGAACTCCGGAACTGTCGATCCGAATTACATTGGGTACACCGGCGGCACGTGGATCGGCGGTGAATCCTGCTGCGGAAATTATTTCCCCGGCAACATTGATGAAGTGAGGATCTGGAATTATCCGCTTACGCAATCTCAGATAGATGCTTCCATGACTACTGCATTGACCGGAACCCAAAGCGGGTTAGTGGGCTACTGGAACTTTGATGACAGCACAGCAACAGATCTGAGTATTAATACGAATAACGGAACGATGATAAACGGCGCTTATATCACTGTTCCGAACATACAATTTGTTCCTGCTGCAACGGGAACCGTTACTACTTCAGGTACGTATACTGTCCAGGTGAAATTCAAAAAAGCAGGACTGGCAGCCGGAACATACACCATGCCTATTTTCCTGAACTCAAACGATCCGCTGAATACAGTCGATACCATTTTTGCAACGGTTGATATTGATGCGTTGCCTCCTTCTCCAACAGCAGGAAGCAATTCTCCCATTTGCGGCGGCAACGATTTAAGCCTGACCGCAAGCACTATTTCCGGTGCGTCCTATGCATGGACAGGGCCAAACAGTTTTACTT
>JAHEYJ010000108.1 GCA_023251675.1 Bacteroidota bacterium | reverse complement strand
AGAATCAAAGTTTCCTCCTCCGACTTCCCGGGCAAATTCTGTTGTAAGTTTCAGCGTATCAACCAGGCGGTTGAGGGCCAGTGACATTTCTCCGATCTCATCATGACCCACACGGATTTTTTTATGAGGCAGCACGCCGCGAGCCATGCGCAGCAGCAGTTCTTTTACTTCGCTCACCGGTCGCACAATGGTTCGGGCGGTAAAAAACGCAATGAGAATTCCACCGATCAAAAGAATAAATCCAAGGCCGATAACCACTTTTTGCAATCGCTCAAATGAATCGAGCATTTCCATGTTCTTCTTATTTGCCTGCTCGTTTTGTTCGGTGATAAGAGCAGAAAGGTTATTCAGGATTTTCCGGGTTTTGTCATTCACCTCTCCGTCCGTATCTTCAACCATGTTCTTTACCTCAAAGAGCACGCCGGCGTCCTGGTAGCTGTCGAATGTTCCCAGCTGTGTCATGATATATTCATGGGTGGCGATCAACTCATCCAACAAACCGAAGATGGAGCCGATGGTTTCTTTGTCGTCTTTAGTCCATTCGGCAGCAAGTGCCGTTACCCGTTTTTTTAATTCAGGGTATTCGTCTTTTATTAAAGCTTTTAACGATTGCTTATCCTCGGAATCGATCTGTACATTTACCCAGTTGGCAATAAGCATTTTTGACCGCACCACCAGGATATTCAGTTCCTGGAGGGCGCTGACGGAAGGAGTGTACAGGTTGGTTATTTTATCATTGATCTGCTTGCTTTCGGTAAGCGTAAGAAGCGTCAGCCAGAAAGCAACAAACGTCAGAAAGATCAATGAGCCGAAGCCCAAAACAATTTTTCGACCAATAGTAAAACGAAATGCCATAAACAAAGTTAATCGTTATTCGTTAATCGTTAATAGCACACGTAATTTCATAATGCGTTTTGCCGATTAACAATTAACCATTAACCTGACTTTTATTTTTCCTTATCCAACAGCTCAATCTTTGCTTTGAACTCATCCGATTTTTCGAATTCGTAAAGGCTGAAATAAATTCCCTGGAGGGCAACCAGTATCCGCTTTTCTTTTGGCTTAAGTGAATACGCCTTTCTTGCATAAGGCAATGCCTTCTTGAACTGGGTCTTTGCCTCCTCCTGAATATTTTCAATAACGATAATATCGGATTCAACACTCATGGCGTTGATGATATCCACGCCATAATTGTAGTACAGCATGGCGAGATTGAAGTTGGCGCTCCAGTTATTTGTATCAAGGGTAATTACTTCCTTGTAAGTCGCCTCGGCTTTATTAAAGTCATCGACGTTTGCTTTTATGTCAGACCTGAAATTTTTTGCGTACAGATCTGCAAGAACGGTTTTGAAATTAATTTCCCATGGGCGCAGATTGAAACCGGGTTCTGCAAGAAGCATACACTCTTTGAACTTCCCATAGTCTTCAATGGCCGTCTGATAAGTGGACACATCAATAGAGGTTGCCGCATCATTATAAAAGGTGGAGCCGATGAACTTTAAGTTTTTACGTATGTCGGCATCGTACTCTTTTGTTGCATCCAGCTCCAGTGCGGTCTTAAAGAAAGAAACGGCATCAATTCGTGTTTTTGATTTCTTGTTATTGGCTTCAAATGTTTTATAATATTCTTTATAAACATATCCGCGCACGTACCATGCATATGCACTTTTTTGAGACTGAGGATTTTTAATTGCCTTGTCAATGATCTCAAGCGCCTGCTTCACTGCTTTTTCTTTAGGAATGTTCGGATCCGTAACAACCAATACGGCCTTTGCCACACTATCGCTTTGGGCAATAGCGGAGAACCCTGTTGTTAAAAACAGAGCTAGGAAGAGCGCTATGGTTATCCTGGCTTTCATCTATTCAATAGGTATAGCAAGAGCCGTAAGTGTTGTGCTTACTTTCAGGCTATATTTTTCAATATTTGTTCTGTTCATTTCAAACCGCTGCTTATTATTGTCCACCACAAAATTGATGGCCGATCCCTGTTTTGCCAGTCCCGATTTTTCAGTAATGATCAACGTGCTTTTACCCTTCATTTTTTTAAGCACATCGGGAAGGACTGACGAATTTTCGGCAGGAATAAACAGGATATGACAAATACCGCTTACCGACTCAACACTGGAAAAACTTTTGATTTCAAACTTCTGTGCCCCGACTGTTTTTGTGCTGAGAAGTGCGGTTAAATCGTTGTAGAAAGAAGTGGTGCCTAAAACGCCAATTACAAAGTTCCCTTCTTTATATTTTTCCGGCCAGTCAATGTATTTGGTGAAGTTGTAAATGAAGGTCGCTTTGATTTTTGAATTGCTGGAGTTCGGATCGTCCCCAACAGGCATTCGCACCCAATCGGCAGAGATACAGAACAATGCAATTAATATCGAGACAACTCTTTTCATTCAGTTTTTTCAGTGCCGATAAACCATTTTTATGCCACGCACTTAATACGTTGATACTAATGCTTCCAGGTGTTTTTAAGAAATGTGAAAAACCTGTTTATTGCGGCCATACATATTTCCCGGTTTTATCAATATAGCCGTTAGAATAACCTGCTTTGATATCAGCAGAGGAGACTTTTGCTAATCCGTTTTTGAAAGTGGTCAGGTATTTGAAATTCTTTTGGATAGCTACATCCCCCTTTTTATCGATAAACTGGAATGTAGGATTTTTAATATCAAGACTGGTAGATACACAGGCAAGGCCATCTTTAAAATAATCTCCACCAATAAATGTGGGATGGACAATTATTTCACCGCTTTTATTCATGTATCCGTATTTTCCGTTTTTGAAATTCCCAACCCGAACGAGAGCCATTCCTTCAGAGAAGGGCCATAGCCGGTCATATTTAATTTCAATAACGGTTTTTCCGGTTTTGTCAATGAATCCCCATTTGCCGGTGTTGTCATCTCCTTTACGAACATTGGCCATTCCTTCCATAAAGTCAAAGCAATCATCAAACTGGAAATCAATAATGACTTTTCCGGTTTTATCAATGAAACCCCATTTGTTACCCTTCTTTACGCGTGCCAGGTCTTCAGAAAAATCATAGGCTCCTTCATAGTCAGGTTTGATAACCGTATTTCCGGTCTTATCAATAAATCCCATTTTACTTCCCACCTGTATGCGGGCAACACCATCCGAAAACTTATAGGCATAATCGCATGTTGGGGATACCGTTACTTTTCCGGTTTTATCAAAATAGGTCCATTTGTTATCCTTTTTTCCGCTTGCTAATCCTTCTGAAAAAGAAGTGGTTTTATCATATTGAGCGGGAATGACAACCTTACCGGCAGCATCAATAAAACCGCGTTTTCCCTTAACACTTACAGCCGCCATTCCTTCAGAAAAGGATTCTGCAAAATCAAATTGTACGGCAATAACCACTTTGCCTGTTTTATTGATGTAGCCAAACTTTCCCTTTTCCTCTATTGGAAAAAGAGCGTCCTGGGAAAAAGAAGATAAGACCAAAGAAAGGAAGGCCGTAGCAAAAATCGAGCGTAACAGGTTTGTTCTCATTGGCTTAAAATTAGGTCGCAAATATCGTATAAAAAAACGTACGCATGAATTTTTTTCTTTGCAGGATAATATCAAACATTAAAAATTAAAAAGATTTTGAGCGTTTGATATAAAAAAGAAAGGAATTTTGTACCTTGGTCATTCCAAATGTTTTTTCATGGCAACAGCGATTCAAGTACTTTTCAAAAACCAGAAGGACAAACACGCCCCATCTCCAAAAAACAATGCAACTTCTGAAATTAACCAGGGAATACAATCTTTAGATGTTTGATTTTTTTCTTCCCAAAAACGAAAAGAAACTAAAGGCTTCTTTAAGAAATATTTTGGGATTTTCTCCGAAGAATTTATCCTTGTATAAACAGGCATTCAGGCACAATTCAATTGCCAAAGAGATAAGAGACGGCGTGAGAGACAGCAATGAGCGACTGGAATTTCTTGGCGATTCGGTTCTCAGCACTGTTATTGCAGACTTCCTTTTCAAAAAATTCCCTTACAAAGACGAAGGGTTTCTTACCAAGATGCGTTCAAAAATTGTCAGCCGCGATCACCTGAACCAGCTTTCACTTAAACTGGGGCTCAATAAATTTCTTTCCCAGAGCACGGATCCGGGAATGCGGCACTCCTCTATGAACGGGGATGCTTTTGAAGCGCTGATTGGTGCTATCTTCCTGGATAAGGGATTTTATTCCGCCCAGAACTATCTGCTTAACAGGATACTGAAATACCATGTGGATGTGGAAAAAATTATTGAAACAGAAACCGATTTTAAGTCAAAACTTATAGAGTGGAGCCAGAAAGAAAAAAAAGAAGTCCAGTTCAGGGTGATGAACGAACCTGCCCGGACGGGAGAACAAACGTCGCAGCGGGGAAGCGGAAACGACAGGCAATTCGCAATTGCGACATTTGTTGACGGAGAGGTAATGGCAGAGGCGCAGCACTTCTCAAAGAAAAAAGCCGAACAGCTTTCGGCCGAAGCCACCTGCACTAAACTCGGAATTGCTTAACTTCACCGCTCATTTTTCGCCATGAAATATTTGTTAGTGATACCGCGTGTGCTTTGGAAATTATGGCATGTGCTCAACTTTCTCGCCACGCTTATCCTTCTCTATCCTGTATTCCTGGTTTTGCTTTCCAATGAAAACTGGTTTGGTGCTGCCTTCCGGCTGATGCGGTTTTGGGCAAAATGGCTTTGCTATGTTTCAGGCCTTTTTCCAATTGTTAAGTATGAATCTGAAGATGAAATTTTTCCAACGCCCTGCGTGTTTGTTTCCAACCATTGTTCTTACCTGGATATCGTCATGAGCTATATTGCTATTTCACGCTACTTTGTCTTCGTGGCAAAACAGGAGCTTGACAAAGCGCCGCTTTTCCGGATTTTTTTTAAGAGAATGAACATTCTTGTCAACCGAAAAAGCACCGTGGACTCGCATAAAGCCTATATCCATGCCGGAGAAAGAATAGAAAAAGGCAAAAGTGTTTTTATTTTTCCGGAAGCCACTATTTCTTCAAATGGCAGCCTGATCCCCTTTAAAAACGGAGCGTTCAAACTTGCAATCGACAAACAGGTGCCCATTGTTCCGCTGGTATTTCCGGATAACTGGAAGCTTTTGCAGAACGGAGGATTTCTTAAATCACATGGAAGGCCCGGAATGGCCCGCATCATTGTATGTAAGGCGGTTGAAACAAAAGGAATGACCAACGCAGACCTTATTCCTTTGAGAGAAAAAATAAAATCGATTATTCAGCAAACCCTCGATCGGCACAAGTAATACCCACAGGGGATACAAAGCCATTGATTCCCTCTATGGCCTTTCCGGTTTTTAATTTAATAATAAAAAGAAAGAAGAAAAACCGTTTTAGATTTCAATAAATTCGATGGGAAGTTTCTTCAGCAATTTCGAAAACTCTTCGCCCGACTCTTTCATGTCTTCATCACGCTTGTCGAAATACCATTTTGCTTTTATCGGGTAACCTTCCTGCGCCATTTTATCCAGCTGCATCAAAACGTCCATTATAAATTTTGCAGAGGTGGAATTAAAATAATCGAACTTGAATTCAAAAACTTTTGGCGCTGAATGCCCAAATTTGTCTTTTTCCCAATACAATACGCTCTGGTACTGTTCCAGCCACTGAATGATCGGGATATAAAACTTGCTGGTGTTTTCCGGGCGCGATTCCCCGGAAAGCTCAAAGAGATTTTTGGTAGGATCCAAAATCACCTTTGGCGAAAATTCACTGGGGTCAATTAATAATGCATTCATGCTCCGCTTATCTTTAAAAGTTAAATTTGAATTCTTGCCTGTATAACATAAAACGAAATGTTCTCGGTTACGGGCCTGAATTCATATTCCAGTTTGTTTCCTGATTTTAATGCGATATCAATTATTCCAAGCCCGGCGTTATCCCGGTCAAGGGGCGATTCTTTTGCTAAGGTCTGACGATAAAACTCCTGAAGACCTTTTTTATCAAGAGAATTCACCAGTTCAATTTTTTTGATCAGGGTTTCGATCTGATCCGAAGGGATGTGGTTTCCGGTAATGATATAATAAAAACCATTCGACCGGCTCAGCATGAAAATAGGGGGGGAAGCCCTGCCCATCACCTTTTCAATATCATTCGCGATCCAGTGCTTTGAAATATTATCAAGGCATTCAACAATGATCCCGTATAAACGTTTTTGAGTAAGCACACCCACATTAGCCATGCTCATATCCATTTTCAGGTTCTTCAAAAGAGAGGTAGTAACCTGATGGGTCAGCTCACCCATAAATGACATAACCACATTGCGGTCATTCATAAACTGATGGATCTCTAATGCTTCAGATGTTTCTTTTGCCATAAAATAATTTCATGGGAATGTTCCAAAGAGCCTGAAGAACACACTCCGCATGAGGACAAATTTAGAAAAATATTTTTTGCACAACGAAAAATTATTTTTTAATTCCATTCAGAGGATAAAATAGCTACATTTGCCCGAAGTTTTTCCCTGTGAAGTACAAACGAATTCTCCTTAAACTAAGCGGTGAGGCCCTGATGGGCGACAAACAGTTTGGCATTGACCATGAGCGGTTGAAGCAATATGCCGATGAAATAAAACAAGTGGCCAAAACAGGAGCCCAGGTGGCTGTTGTTATCGGCGGCGGAAATATTTTCAGGGGAATACAGGCAAAGAACAGCGAAGGATTTGACAGGGTACAGGGCGATTATATGGGGATGCTGGCCACGGTGATCAACAGCATGGCTTTGCAGGTGGACCTTGAAAAAGTAAATGTGCAGACCCGCCTGCTCTCAGCGATAAAGATGGAACAGATCTGCGAACCGTTTATCCGCAGAAGGGCCATCCGCCACCTGGAAAAAGGAAGGGTCGTTATTTTCGGGGCGGGAACCGGCAATCCTTATTTCACCACTGATACCGCTGCCGCCCTGCGCGCCATTGAAATAGAAGCGGAAGTAATTTTGAAAGGAACACGTGTTGACGGAATTTATTCTGCCGATCCTGAAAAAGATAAAAAGGCAGTGAAGTTTGACTCCATTTCATTCAAGGATGTGTACAGCAAAAACCTCCAGGTGATGGATCTGACCGCACTCACATTATGCAACGAAAATAAAATTCCCATTATCGTATTCAACATGAACACGCCGGGCAATCTCAAAAAAGTGGTGGAAGGCAAAAAGGTGGGAACGCTCGTTAAGTTTTAATGCGGTTGCAGAGCTATTGCAGAATTACTTTCTCTGTATAAACTTTACTTTCACACTGCACTTTTACAAAATAAATTCCTTTGGGCTGTGAGCTCAGGTCTATTGCGGATTGTGAATTGGAAATTGCAGATTGATAAACTACCTGGCCAAGATCATTGTATATAATCACATCTCCCGCTATTTGCTCTTTTAATTGCAAAGTGAATATGCCGGCAGAGGGATTGGGAGAAATTTGAATGCTGGTTTTAGAATTATTTATTGAAGCGTTTGTTTTCTCTTTAAAAGTATCCGAAGGTGGTGTATTTGTTGAAGCCCCTATTCTCAAACTTGAACAAGCAATAGTCTTAGCGGCAAAAGTTCCATTGTTTTCATCAACCTTAAAACCATTGTTTATTTGAAAATTACAAGGGGTCGTACATCCTGACTCATAAAGTGTAACTCCACAAGGCGTTACATGAATAGAACCGTTTTCGGTAACTCTATAGTTAACGGTTGTGCCAGAAGCTACACTCGACTTAAATGAAGCGGGAGGAGAAGGATCGGCCCAAATATTCTGACCATTTAAAAGACGATCAATCATATTTGAGGTTATCTGCCTAATATTTGTATGATCCGAATAAATTGTATTTGAGAAACAATTGGGGTCGCCACCATTTGGGTATTGATTGTCGTAACCCGCAACAGTACCAATTGAATTCCCGCCAATACCAGATTCGCTACACCAATAGTTTGAATTGACATTAATAATTTTTCCTGAAATACATGTCTTTTGAAATGCCATAAATGGACAATATTTCATGCCACTCATATTAGTGATGCCTAATAGCTCCATTAAATTACCGGATGTTCCCTGATCATGATTGTGATTTGTTTGATCATATCCTATCAATTCTGCTTTCCAAAATCCCAATGCTGATGTATTAAGAACTGGAACCGTTCCGGCAATAATAGCCCCATTAATATCCACATTGCTCATTAAAGAACCATCAAACTCTCCAGTAGTAAAATGAAGAAAATCACCGTTATTGAGATTTGTACCGAAAAGCAAAGGCGATTGATCTAGAATGATTTTATGACCATCAAATCCTCCATAACAACCTTCATGATTCCCATACCCCCCACGAAGCCAATCAGATCCAATGCTGCTAAGAGTAGAATATTCTAAATAGGGGTCAGGCCAGTTTATGGTTTTAGATAACGGTTCACAGATGGGATCATCACTGCCATTATATCTGTAACAAACCATTTGCGAATTATTGTATTCATAACGCACCTGCCACCACATAGTATTCCCCGACAAAATCAAAGCATCGCGATTATGTCCAACTTCATTAATTCCGTTGTCTACAAATCCATCAAAATTCATTCTCGCAGTCCTTGTCCAGTATTCACTATGCCCAATTACAATTAATAATCTAGCTTGTTGAATCTCACTATAATCATCCATATCCAAATCAGAAATAAAATTTACATGCATATTGTTATAGTTCGCAGTAAGAAACCATTTTAAAAACCCCGTAGATAGAGCTCGCTGACCACTTTCTCCGTTTTCGGGCCTGAGAAAAGATACAGCGGTTGCACGGTTTGGATCATTCGGTATATGACTTATATACAAACTCTTCCCTCCTTTTGTATTATATGCAGCAAACGTATTTGTCGGGATTACAACTACTATATCTTCTTGATTTTTGTCTCCTTTAATAATAATGGGAATAATATTTTCAATCAAATAATATCCACTTGGTATATTAGATGGAACTATCCATTTATGAGTTGAGGCAATATATCCATAGCCATTCTCCCAAGGGTTGGGATTAATAGGCATTTGAGTCAT
The DNA here is from genome assembly GCA_023251675.1 of Bacteroidota bacterium. Lineage (GTDB taxonomy): Bacteria > Bacteroidota > Bacteroidia > Palsa-948 > Palsa-948 > Palsa-948. Next base: position 2,503 of record JAHEYJ010000108.1, on the reverse strand, counting down.
TACATCAATACTTCCCGTACTTGTAACTATTGAACCATTCATATTATAAAGGTGGAGATCAATTGGGCAAGAACCAAGAAAACCACAATATGCATTTATATAAAATGTAACCGTTTCGCCTGCTCGATAAGATAATTTATCTGTATATCCATCAATAACGGTATTCTGCGCATCACTATAAAAAGCAACACCGAATAGCAGAGTTATACCGAAAAAGATTGATTTCATTGTTTCTATTTTTTTTAATGTAAAATAGCTAATGTTTTTTAAATTCATATAATATATCTATAGATGTATTATAAAAATTATATCCTTTAATAAAAAACGGAGTAAAATAAAAAGCTGGTTTAAGGATAACCCTCTTAATTTTTACGCATCCCCCTACTCCAAGCTGTAAAGGAAAATTAATATAGTGAAGATTATTGGCAGTATCGCTGATATTGTTTTGCGAATAAGCATATGGGGGGTCTTGTAAATGATACCCTCTAAAATTTATTTGCTCTTTCTTTTGTTGAGTGGCTTTTATCAAGTTAACAGAGCAATTAATGCCAAGTGAGAAAAAAATGAATTTAAAGGTTGGTTGAAATTTATATGCAAAATTAAATATCGTCTGATTGTATTTGGTTTGAACCGTATCATATACGTCTGCCCACCATCCGTTTGAAACATCAACGCTCTCCTCTGTAAAATTATCCGAATAAGAATAGTCTTCTGAAAATCTCATAAAACTCGTCTCTATAATATGGTTTAATTTTTTAAATCTACTTGGGTTTAATTCCAACCCAAAGCCCAAAACTTGTTCTAAAGATGACTTGTTGTAATTAAATACAAGAGCATTGCTGTTGACCTTATAATTATCTGTAGTCGGAATAAATGCTCTATGAATATTTGATCCCATTGTATTATACAAGTAATTGTAAAAAACATTTGAAAAATATTGTGTTGTGTTTATTCCAATGGAAATAAAGATACCGGTATTGCATTTATTTTTCTTTACCACAACAGTGTCTTTCTGATTCTGTGCAAAAGCAGAAAAAGAAAGAAAAACAAAAAATACTATTTGAAAATGTTTTTTCATGAAAAAACAGTGCTGCTTATGGTTTATTATTTCTGCGCTTGAATAAGAGATTGCATTTGCTTTTTCAGTTCATCAACTTCCTTTTTCAATTGTTCGTTTTCTTTTTGCAGATCAATTATGTCAAGCGTATTATCTTCAATGTTCCAGATAAACCCACGCATGGTTTCTCCTGCTTTCAGCCCTTTTGTTTCTATTTCATTTCCCGCAGCAATCTCGGGTAAGTGTTTATACTTCCAAATGTAGTCCTGTTTTTCTTTCCAAGTCATGCGCTGGTAAGTGGGTTCAAATTTAAAATCACACCAGCCGGTTTCTTCCACAATCCATTCTTTGGAGCGGATGGTGCCGTTAACTTCCAGTCTATTGCCCTTGCTGTTGCAGCCAATTCCTACGTTGCCATCACTTGATACCCTGAGCCCGCTTGTAGTGCCTCCATCCCATGGGCCAATAACAAAGCCTGCGCTCTGGTTATGTCCGCCTAAAATACCGTCCGTCCAAAAAATTCCCGCATCATCCGGCGCGGAGCTGTTGTTATAACCGTATCCGGATAAATGAGGCACAATAAAAATTTTTCTCGTAGAGTTTTCACTAAAACTTGCCGCGATATCATTCACTTGCCCGTTTGTCTGCACCTGCAGTTTATCCTGGGGAGAAGTGGTTCCAATCCCAACATTTCCATTCACGATCAAATTGGCATTGGCAGTGGTTTGTCCTATGGTTACATCTGAGGAAAACTTTCCGGTTCCCAGCACATCCAGTTTTGCCTGCGGGGCGGTTATTCCTCCAACGCCCACATTGCCTGCATCGTTGATCAGAAAGGGTTTCACATTTGTATTTGCGTTCTGAATAAAAAAGGAAGCATCGGCGCCAATATCCCATAAGTGCGTTGCAAGAACGGGGCCTGTTATTGTTTGATCATGCACTTCATCTTCCAAGCGTATATAAGCGGTTTCACTCGGCGGGCAGGTGGGGCAATAAGCCGAAAGCGCTTTGACGTGCAGGTTCCTTCCGGGAACAGTTGTTCCTATTCCAACATTTCCTGTTGCAGTGATAACCATTTTCGGATCAACATTGCCGGGGTCATTCGCATTTGTTTTAAAAACAAGATTTGAATTATTCAAAGTTCCTAAAAAAGCAAAGGGGGTTAAAGTAATGTCATTACCTGCTAAATCCCATGTTGTTCCTGAAAGCTGACCGGCAGCCATGGTTCTTAGATTTCCGTTTGCATCTGCTACTACCTGTCGGTCACCCGTGCCACTGAAATTAGGTATTCTGAGGGAGGAGAAACTGGCGCTGTCGCCAGCCACCACGCCTGCTTTTTCCTGCATGCTGCCATCAGGGAAAGCGATCTTAGGAACATATACTGCGTTGGACTCTGTTGCGGTTATGTTTGTGCCGCCAAGGATCACAGCGTTCGCGACACCGTTT
>JAHEYJ010000007.1:37830-43592 GCA_023251675.1 Bacteroidota bacterium | reverse complement strand
ACTGCTCTGTACTGGAAGCAATCGCTCTTTGCGAAAAGATCACCGGAAATAAAATAGAATATTCCTATTCAGAGAAGAACAGAAGGGGTGATCATATCTGGTATATTACGGATGTGTCAAAGTTCAAGTCGCATTATCCGGAATGGAATTATAAATACGGTCTTTCTGATATCCTTACACAGCTTTTTCAAAGTATTAAAGAGAAATTATAATTGTGAAATTAAGCATCGTCATTCCGGCATACAATGAAAGCAAGGGTCTTTCTGAAACCATTATTGCTTTCCATATCGCACTTGTTAAAGCAGGAATCATTCACGAAATGATCGTTGTTAATGATAACTCCAGCGACAATACGGTCGAAATACTTGAAAATTTAAAATCAACAATTCCAACCTTACGTTACATCACAAATCCTCCTCCGCGCAACGGCTACGGTTTTGCAGTCCGCTCAGGACTTGAAAGTTTTACCGGTGATTGCGTTGCCATTGTCATGGCAGACCTGTCGGATTCTCCTGATGACCTCGTTGCTTTCTACCAGAAAATGAAGAATGAAAACCTGGATTGCGTTTTCGGAAGCCGGTTCATCAAAGGCGGAACTCTTTTCGGCTATCCGAAAAGCAAATACCTGATCAACCGGATAGCAAATAATATAGTAAAACTTGTATTTGCAATTTCATACAATGACTGCACGAATGCCTTCAAACTTTACCGCCGCGAAACCATTGAAGGATTAAAGCCATTTCTCTCTCCGCATTTCAATCTCACATTGGAATTGCCTCTCAAAGCGATCGTACGAGGATATTCCTATGCGGTCGTTCCTAACTCATGGACCAACCGGAAAAACAGCATATCTAATTTCAGAATCCGTGAAATGGGGAGCAGGTATTTCTTTATTTTGATCTATTGCCTGATTGAAAAATACTTTTCAAAAGGAGATTTTAAAAAGAAATGGAACTGAGCAGAAAAGGCAGGTTAAAAACAAGTAAAGCAGCAGGTAAACAACAGGTCAATAGCCAAGTAAACGACAACGGTCACTTCGATTTTGGCTCGGCAAAACGTATCGAGAAGTGGCCGACAAAAAACAATCACCTATATGCCCGTTCGATCAATTCCCTAAATTTGCAACTCTTCACAAACACTACTCAAAGAAATATTTTTAGATTGAATGAAAATTTTAATTACAGGCGGAGCAGGATATATCGGATCACATACGATCCTGGAAGTACTCGAAAAAACTTCATGGGAAGTTATTTCTGCGGACAACTTCCTCCGATCCTCTTCCAAAACATTTGACCGGATAAAAAAGATATCCGGAAAGGATATTAAAAATTACGACGCCGATCTATGCGATCTTCAAAAAACGAGGAAAATATTTTCAGAAAATCCCGATATAAAAGGGATCATCCATTTTGCTGCGCTGAAGTCCGTTCCCGAATCGGTTGCAAATCCTGAATTATATTACCACAATAACATCAAATCGCTCGAGAATATTCTCACGTGCTCTAAGGAATTTAACATTAAGAATTTTATTTTTTCTTCCTCCTGTTCTGTTTATGGAAATATTGATAAACTTCCGGTCAGCGAAGAATCGCCTGTACAGAAAGCACAATCTCCTTACGGGCACACGAAACAATTGGGAGAAGAGATCATCCAGAAATTCTCAAAAGAGAATCCAGGCATTCATTCCATTGCACTCCGGTATTTCAACCCGGTTGGTGCTCATATCAGCGGGTTGATGGGCGAATCACCCGTCGGCAAACCCGATAACATCGTTCCGGCGATCACGCAGTTTGCTGCCGGCATTCTGGAGCAGTTCAACGTCTGGGGAAATGATTACAATACGCGCGACGGATCGTGCATCCGGGATTATATTCATGTCTCCGATATTGCCAATGCCCACGTGCTGGCCCTTCAGTGTCTTTTTGACGGAAAGATCAAAAACAATTACGAAGTAATCAATCTGGGTTCAGGAAAAGGAGTAACTGTGCTTGAAGCTGTGAAAGCATTTGAAAAGGCAAGCGGTAAAAAACTCAATTATAAAATTGCGCCCCGCAGGGCCGGCGACGTGGAAGCTATTTATTCCGATTCTTCTAAAGCGCTGAAACTTTTTGGATGGAAACCGAAATACGCTATTGAAGAGATGATGAGGACTGCCTGGCAATGGCAATTGAATCAATAAGCAATTGGCTGTTAATTGCTGACTGCGGACTGCCAATTGCAGGCTTACAAATGATGATACTTCTCTCCTTTTAGAATCGTAAAAGCCCGATACAGCTGCTCTAAAAAGATAATCCGCACTAACTGATGAGGAAAGGTCATTTTGGATAAAGCCAATTTCATATTCGCCCTGCTATATACTTCTTCGGAAAAACCATAAGCGCCCCCGATTACAAAAACCATGTTCTTGGTGGATATGTTCTGGTGATGCATTAAGGTGTTTGCGAATTCAACGGAAGTAAGCTCCTTTCCTTTTTCATCCAGGAGGATCAATACATCCTTATCGTCCACTCTTTTCAGAATATTCTCCGACTCCGTCTTCCTGATCCGGGCCTCATCTCCTCTCCCGGCATCAATCTCCCGCAGGCTGAATTTGCAATAATGATCCAGCCTGCCTGAATATAGTTTCATTCCTTCTGCCACATGTTTCTCAGAAGTCTTGCCGGTGCAAATAAGTGTTATGTTCATGATTGTTGCAGGAGGACTAAAAAATTATAAATTTGTCACACGCAAAATTAACATTCACTTTGGCTTGATAATTGCGTTTAACACGAAAACAAATTTATGCACACGTTCCTTTCCATCCTGATGTTTATCGCCCTGATACAGCCGCCGGCAGCGCCGCTGCTGGATATTTCAGATGATGTGGCTTCGGCAGTTAAAACAGGCAATGCCTCCAGTGTTGCCAAATTTTTCTCTGCCAATGTAGATCTTAAGATCCTCGACAAAGAAGATGTATACAGCAAAGCACAGGCTGAACTGATCCTTAAAGATTTCTTTTCAAAGAATCCGGTCAAATCATTTTCCGTAATACACAAAGGCACTTCCAAAAGCGGCGACCAGTTTGCCATCGGCACTTATGAATCCACCGGAGGAAAAAAATTCAGGTCCTATTTCCTTTTCAAGAAAGAAGGAGCCGGCTTAACCATCCAGCAATTGCGATTTGAAACGCAAGATGAGTAAACTGTTGAAAACTCCAGAAGCCAAATATCAAAATTCAAATAAGCTCCCGATTCCAAAAATCAAAAACTCAAACTTTCAGCCAAACGCAATGCACCAATCCTGTATTGTTTTGAATTTGTAACTTTGGCCATTGATATTTGTTTGTTATTTGTATTTTGAAAATTGATGCTTTCACAAACCCCTTCAATAAAGAACTTCAACCTTGCTTGGTTCATCCAGCAATCACTTAAGGAGGATATCGGTTCCGGCGACCATACTTCCCTTTCAACACTTCCTGTTTCAGCAAGAAATAAAGCGCAGCTTATTGTCAAGGAACCCGGTATTCTTGCCGGAGTGGAAGTCGCAACAAAAATATTCTCAACTGTTGACCGGAGCCTGAAAATAAAAATTTACAAAAATGATGGTGCAAAAATCAAACAAGGAGATATCGCTTTTACGGTTGAAGGCAATTCCCGCTCCATACTTACTGCTGAACGGCTGGTTCTGAATTGCATGCAGCGCATGAGCGGAATTGCAACCAAAACCAACCACCTTGTCTCTCTTTGCAAACCATACAAGACAAAACTATTGGATACACGAAAAACCACTCCCCTGCTCCGCGGATTGGAAAAATGGGCAGTACGAATTGGCGGCGGGTACAATCACCGCTATGGACTGTACGACATGATCCTGATCAAGAACAACCATATTGATTTTGCCGACGGGATTACAAATGCCATTGACTCAGCAAATGCTTATTTAAAAAGAAAAAAACTTAATCTCAAGATCGAGATCGAAGCCAGGAATCTAAATGAAGTGAATGAAATATTATCCATTGGGAAAGTAGATAGAATCCTACTAGATAATTTTTCAATTCCGGAGATCAGAAAAGCAGTAAAGCTCATCAAAAGAAAATTCGAAATAGAAATATCAGGAGGGATCAATGAAAAAAATATCAGAAAATATGCTTCCCTCGGAGCGGATTATATTTCTTCCGGCGCTCTTACTCACAGCGTGAAAAGCCTCGATCTTTCTCTGACCGCTGTTTAATACCTTACTTTACTACCATGATCTTCTTTGCTGCCGATTTATTTCCGGAAACTATTTTTACAAAATAAATACCTGCCGGATATGATCGCACATCCAGTTCAATGTTACTCTTCGCCTTCACAGTTTCTGATACCATCTTCTGTCCATTCACCGCATAAACGGACACTTCTGTTTGCGAATCGGCCATCGAAGACAAATCAAGGCGAACATGATCGCTGGCCGGATTCGGATAAACCCTGAATTGCAATTCATTCGATGCAAGCTCATTAACCGAAACAGCATCTGCCAGACTTCTTTTATAAACGCCATGACCATGTGTGAAATTCAGCAATGAATTATCCGCAGGAGATACAACAAGATCAAAGACCATTACCGCTTCAGGAAGACCTGTGTTAAACGTATTCCAGTTAACTCCTCCATCGCTCGAATAAAAAACGCCAAGATCGCAGCCGGCAAAGATCGTAGTATGATTCTGCGGATCTACTGCCAGGCAATGAAAAGGAATATCCGGAAGCGAGGTGCTGATATCGGTCCAGCTTCCACCTGCGTTCGTTGATTTAAAAACGTGCCCGGTGCCGTATCCTGAGAAAACAATATAAACCGTTTTGCTATCTTTCGGATCCACTGTAATTCTTCTCGGATATCGATTCGGAAGCGTACCGGTAATATTCGTATAGGACGTGCCGCCGTTCGTACTTCTGAAAACATGCATGGTCGTACTCGTCGGAGCAGTTGCCACATACAATGTATCTTTATTAGTAGCAGATACTGCCATAGATAGAATTATGTTCTTGCTGTCCAGCGGCTTGGGCCCAACCATCGTCCATGTATTTCCTCCGTTGGTGGATTTGATCACCGTATCTCCTCCGGCATACATCACTTGCGGATTGGAAGGACAAATTAAATAAGGCGCAAGAAAAGCAGTTGGATTTCCTCCGTTGGCGCTTGACGGACTGTTGATGACCTGTGTATTAAAATTCACACCGCGGTCGGTGGATTTCATAACATTGAGAAACTGGTAAGCACCAAACTGATTGTAATCGTTAGACGGATCAATAGCCGCGTAACATCCGTCCCCGCCGATCTGGGATGTCCAAATAGGTGTACCGGTGTATTGCCATGTATAATTGTCCTGGGCGCCTACCAACGCCATGTTCGGATCCTGAACTGATACTGATCCGATATAAAACTGCGTTGTCACATATCCATCCGTACACTCATAGTAGGAAGTACCAAAATCATTTGAACGGAATAATCCTCCATCCGTTGCAACATATATCTTGTTCGGATTAAGCGGATTGGAAACTACATCATGCACATCCGAATGCATGTAATCGGTATTGTAATTAATATTCGTCCGTTTTGCAAAATTATTTCCTTCATCCGAGGAATAATACAGATCAACTCCTCCGGCAAGCACTTTCGTTGAATCATTCGATTTAAAAATCAAACCTTTTGCGTACCATCCCTGCCATGAAGCAATGTCCTGCGGACTTTTTACGGCCCAGGTTGTTCCCTGATTAAATGAAAGGTAGAAGCTCTGCGTATTGAAC
>JAHEYJ010000007.1:0-37820 GCA_023251675.1 Bacteroidota bacterium | reverse complement strand
CATGTTACACATATGCGCTAAAACCGTTTTATGATTCAACGGGTTGATGGCAAGAATGATCCGGCCCGTTCTTCCCGTGTTGGAAGGAAGTCCGCTCGTGAGAACGCTCCATATACCACCACTGTTGCTGGTTTTATAAATTCCCTTGTTAGGACTGGAAAGATTTCCAACTCCGCAGTAAACAATATTTGTATCCACCGGGTCGATCGCCAGGTTCATTGCCATCTGAACGTTCAGCACCTGTGACCATGTATTTCCGCTGTCGAATGATTTATAAATTCCTTCCGTAGTTGCGGCGTAAACAATGCTTGGCTTCAACGGATTGAATTTAATATCCCACACGCCCCTGTTCTGCTGATAGGTCCAGTTCAGCACCTGCGACCACGTAGCACCACCATCGGTGGTTTTCAGAATTCCGATACCAAATGTCCCTCGTGTAGTGCGATCGATCAACCCGGTGGTAGATGCTCCGTAAGAATAGGTCTCACCGGTTCCAATGATCATTGTCTGTGGATTGTTTGGAGCAAACGCGATCGTGCTGACCCCAAGTGTTGGAAATCCTGTTGGAACATAGGTCCAGTTCGGCCCGATACCTCCTGTTGTTGATTTCCATAATCCTCCGCCGGCTGAGCCAAGCCATATCTGTGAAGTATCAGAAGGATTGATTGCAACGCAAAGTGTCCTTCCTCCAACATTGGTTGGCCCGATGTTCTGCCATGCACCCACCTGCTCGATCTTACTTGCCTGATTCAAAAAATTATGTTTATAGAAATCATAGGCTTTTCCAAACGCATCTTCAGGGACATCAGCATTGGGATAGGCATAACTTGCGGAAAGGAACTGAAGGGCATCAATGGCATCTGTCTTGGATTCGGAAGCATTCATTCTCCTTTCTTGCTTTACTCCGGAGAAATGATTTGAAGAAAAAAACAATACGATCAGCACAGAAGCGATCATTGACAAAAGAAAAGTTTTCATAGAGAATTTTTTAGGATGAGCAAATGTAAACTTTTCGAATTGAATTCCAAATTATTTACCCTATCTATTCCAAACTTGTTGCTATTTTTATAGCCCGATAATCACTATGTCAGAAATACCCAAAACATACAGTCCAAAAGAGGTAGAATCCAAATGGTATTCCTATTGGATGGAGAAGAAATTTTTCAGATCAGTGCCGGATAACCGCGAGCCATACACCATCGTTATCCCTCCCCCGAACGTTACGGGAGTCCTTCACATGGGACATATGCTCAACAACACCATTCAGGATGTGCTGATTCGCAGGGCGAGAATGTTAGGAAAGAATGCCTGCTGGGTTCCGGGAACGGATCATGCTTCCATTGCCACTGAAGCAAAAGTGGTGGCCCTGCTGAAAGAAAAAGGAATCAAGAAATCTGATCTTTCACGCGAAGAATTCCTGAAACACGCCTGGGAATGGAAAGAAAAATACGGCGGGATCATTCTTGAACAGCTGAAAAAACTGGGCTGCTCCTGCGACTGGGACCGAACCCGTTTCACCATGGAAGATTCCCTCAGCGAAGCGGTAATTGATGTTTTCATTGATCTATATAATAAAGGATACATCTATCGCGGCCACCGGATGGTGAACTGGGATCCTGCAGGAATGACAGCCGTATCGGACGAAGAAGTTATTTACAAAGAAATCAATTCAAAACTATATCATGTCCGATATAAATTAGTGAACGGGGATAACTCTCCCCTCTCCCTCGGAGATGCACAAGAGGATGGGGCCTGGATAACGATTGCCACTACACGACCCGAAACCATCCTTGGCGATACTGCTATTTGTGTTCATCCCGAAGACGAACGTTATAAAAACTTAAAAGGAAAACGAGCGATCGTTCCGATGGTGGAACGAAGCGTTCCGATAATTTTTGACGAATACGTTGACCGTGAATTCGGAACCGGCGCTTTGAAAGTCACACCTGCTCATGATAAAAACGACTATGCACTAGGCAACAAATACAGACTCGATTTTATTGATGTAATTACCACAAACGGCACGATGAGTCCAGAGGCAAAATTTTATATTGGAGAAGACCGATTCATTGTTAGAAAAAAAATTGTAAAAGAACTTGAAGAACGTGGGCACTTGGTAAAAGTTGAAGAAATAAAAAATAATGTAGGTTATTCCGAGCGCACGGATGCGGTGATAGAACAGAAACATTCCATGCAATGGTTTGTGAACATGTCCTCTGACGAACTTACTTTTAATGGAAAAGTACTTTCCAAACCCGCACTGGATGCTGTTGTGAATGGAGAGATAAAACTTATTCCGAATAAATTCATCAACACGTACAGGCACTGGATGGAGAACGTGCACGATTGGTGCATTTCGCGCCAGCTCTGGTGGGGACAACGGATCCCGGCATGGTACGATGAAAAAGGAAATGTTGTTGTGGCTAAGACTCATGAAGAAGCGAAGCGCCTTTATAACATCCAATATCCAACATCTAACATCCAACATCTCCACCAGGATGAAGACGTACTCGACACATGGTTCTCTTCCTGGCTGTGGCCGATCTCTGTTTTTGATGGATTCAAAGACCCGAACAATGCGGATATAAAATATTATTACCCTACAAATGACCTGGTAACTGCACCCGAGATCTTCTTTTTCTGGGTAGCACGGATGATCATTGCCGGATACGAATACCGAAAAGAGAAACCATTCACCAATGTTTATCTCACCGGCATCGTCCGCGACAAACTGGGAAGGAAAATGAGCAAGTCGCTGGGAAATTCTCCCGAGCCTATTGAACTGATGGAAAAATACGGAGCCGATGGCGTTCGTGTTGGAATGTTGCTGTGTTCACCCGCTGGAAACGACCTTCCGTTCGATAAAAGCTATTGCGAACAGGGAAGAAATTTTTCAAATAAAATATGGAACGCCTTTCGCCTTGTTAAAATGTGGGAAGTTGATGAGAAGATTGAACAATCCGATGGAAACAAAATTTCTGTCGAATGGTTCGATGCAAAGTTCAATGCGGAACTCGAAAACATAAATGATCTATATTCCAAATACAGAATTTCAGAAACTTTGATGGCAACTTATAAATTGGTATGGGATGATTTCTGCGCCTGGTACCTGGAAATGATAAAACCGGAGTTCGTAGATGGAAAATCAAACCCCATTGACAAACCAACTTATGATGCAACAATAAACTTCTTTGAAAAGCTTTTAAAAGTATTGCATCCGTTCATGCCTTTCATCACCGAGGAGCTATGGCATTTGATCGGGGTTAGAAAAGAGAAAGAATGCATCATGATGGCGGAGTGGCCGAAACAATCTTCTTATAACTCAGAAATTATTTTCGATGGAAATATAGTGAAGACAATTATTTCGAATATTAGAGACTTAAGACAATCTGTAGGATTGTCACCAAAAAAATCTATAAAATTATTTTATCTTGAAGGTGGATACTGGAATACAAATTTTGATTCAGTAAAATCAAAACTTGCAAATCTTGAATCCATCAACTCTACTCCGCTCGGAATAAAACTTAGTTATGCTTATAGCATTTCATCACCAATCGGAGCAACTACATTTTATGTTCCAATGGATGAGAATATCAATTTTGACATCGAAAAAAAACGGCTTTCAGAGGAGCTCGAATACAACAAAGGTTTTCTAATCTCCGTTCAAAAAAAACTCTCCAACGAGCGTTTCGTTCAAGGCGCCAAACCTGAGGTTTTAGAAATGGAAAAAAAGAAACAAGCCGATGCAGAGTCAAAGATCAAAGCCATCGAAGAACAACTTGCTGCACTACGAATTACGAATTAGAACGAAATGCGAAGCATTCACAAATACCAAATCAACAATTAAACAGCGAGTAATTACGAATGAAAAACAATTTATTTCTTGCTGCCTGCTACCTGATACTTGCTTCTCTTTCTTCATGCTCACTACTTGGAATTCACAAAACGGTTACTACACCGAAGCATGCGGGCAAGTATCCGAAGTTTTCTGAATCCACAAAATTATTGGGAAAAGAAAATACAAAATACCGAAACTGCTTCGATGAAACATTTTATGAGCTCAATGTTACTGTTGATGACAAGAAGAAATACCTGAAAGGAACGGTGACCATAAGCGCAACGGCTGTAACTGACTTTGACACCCTCCAGATCGACCTGTATGAAAATATGAAAGTGAATTCGATCGGAGTGGCAACGTTAAATTCGGTCCAGGAAAAGGACACTAAATTCATTACTACTTCTTATTCCAGGAAATACGGAGCCATTTTCATTCCATTTAAACAAAGAGCAGGAGAAATTTTCAAAATAAAGATCGATTACGAAGGAGCTCCTGTCGTTGCAAAAAAACCACCGTGGCGGGGAGGTTTTGTCTGGAAAACGGACAAAGAAAAAAATCCATGGATCGGCGTGGCCTGTGAAACGGAAGGGGCATCGCTCTGGTGGCCCTGCAAAGACGTTAACAACGATGAACCCGACAGCGCAGCAGTAAATATTACGGTTTCAAACGGACTGGTTGGCGTCAGCAACGGGCATCTCCTCGGGAAAGAAGAGAACGGGAACAGTACCACTTACAAATGGGCGATCTCCTACCCGATCAACCTTTATGATGTCAGCATTTACGTGGGAAAGTTTTCTCTTCTGCCGGATACGTACACCATGCCATCGGGAAAAATACTTCCCATCAATCATTATGTCCTGACGTATAATTACGAGAGAGCAAAAGCGCATCTTCCGCAGGCAAAACAGCAGATCGCCTTTTATGAAAAGAAGTTCGGGGAATATCCATGGTACAAAGACGGATATAAACTGATCGAATCGCCATACGAAGGAATGGAACATCAAACGGCTATTGCGTACGGACAAGGCTACAAGAACAGTTACGGCGGAGATTTCGATTACATCATTCTTCACGAAAGCGCACATGAATGGTGGGGCAACGCGGTGACGGCTGCTGATTTTGCCGATGTGTGGCTCCAGGAAGGATTTGCTACGTACAGCGAAGCGTTGTATGTTGAAAGCACACAAGGTCTAAATGCGTATTATCGTTACATGCTGTTCTACCGGCTCTTCATTAAAAACAAATGGCCGGTGGTCGGGCCGGTCGACGGAAGGTATTTTGATTACCGGAACAGCGACTGTTACCAGAAAGGCGCATGGGTGCTGCATACGTTACGCTCGGTGATCAATGACGATGAAGTCTTCTTTGATATTATTAAAACATTTTACGACCGCTACAAACTGAAAACCACCTGCTCAAAAGATTTTGTTTCCATTGTGAATGAAAAAACGAACTATGACTTCAACTGGTTCTTCAACCAATATCTTTATAACCGCAAAGCGCCTGTGTTTGAATACTGGTGGGAAGGTGAAAACTTTTTTTACCGCTGGAACAATGTAAATACAGATTTCAAAATGCCGATCGAACTTATGCTGGACGGCATAGTGAAAAAGACCTTAGTCCCCCGGGGATTTGTACAGAAAGCTTCCATTTCCAAGGCCAGCTACAAACAGATCTCATTCAATGATTTCAAAATGCTGTATGCCGTTGAAGAAAATAAAGCGCTCCGAAAGCTGAAGGTGATCGAAACAGATCAATGAATATCCCTACCCCTACGCGTATCCTTTGATCTTATAAATGGTCATTCCGATCCATTCGTGAATGAGCGCTTCCCACCACATCAGGGTTTGGACATTCGGAACCAGGAGATGATCTAACGTATAGCGCCTGTCAGGGCCTGCATTCCTCTCCACGCTGTAAGGAGTTACTTTAATCCCTACCTTATTAAAACAGCCCGTCGCCCTGCGCATATGATAAGCCGAGGTGATCAGAAGAAAATTTCCTGACTGATAGTCGTGTGAATTCAGAAAAGCAAGTGCGTTCACAGCATTCTCCCGCGTATTCCGCGATTCATTTTCGATCCAGATATCTTTGTCCGGGATGCCAACGGTCAGGAGATACCTGCGGACAAACATTCCTTCTTTTAAATAAGGGAATTCGATGCTTCCGCTTCCACCGACAAAAAAAACTTTTTTGATGACTCCTGTTTTGTATAATTCAATTGCCTGAAACAATCGGTCGGCCCCATGCTGGAATTTTATGCGGTCAAAGCTCATATCGTATTCCAAAATGCCGCCAAGCACAATTCCCGCATCATAGGTTTGAAGGTCTTTATAATGCATACCCGGAACCTCCCATGCCCTGTTCACCTCGTCAAGAATAAATGCGTTGGAGAAAAAATAAAAAAGGCTTATCGCCCATATCAGGCTTCTTTTTTTTCTTTTTGGATTTTTTGACAACAGCGCAATCAACATCAATGCAAAGACCCAAACCACCGGCATGGTGAGAAAAGACAATATTTTAGAAATGTAGAAAAACATATTTATAAATTACTAATTGCATACGAATTTACGAATCCTTTCTGTTTCCGTACTTTTACCTTTTCATTCCGGAATGTATCTTTAACAAACAAAAATGAAAGCAGGACATTCCCATCCCATTCTTCTCTTTGACGGCTGCTGCAACTATTGCAACTACTGGGTAAACTTCATTATCCGCCACGACAAAAAAAAGAAGTTCAGATTTACTCCATTGCAGTCTGAAACGGGAAAGAAACTGCTGGGGCAATACAACCTCTCGGAAAAAGAAGAAAGTGTAATACTGATCTGCGATGACAAGGTTTATCAGAAGTCCGCTGCTGCGCTTCATGCATTAAATCACCTGGGTGGATTTTATCCTTTATTTTATGTATTCCTTCTGACGCCGGAATTTATCCGTGACTTTTTTTACGACTTCATTTCGCGCAACCGGCATAAATGGGCGGAAAAGAACGGCCGGTGCATCGTGCCTGCGGAAGATGCAAGGGATCGGTTTCTCTGAAAGCTAACTAACCAGCGTTAATTTTCTTTTCCCGTAATCGATCACTGCTTGGTATTTTCTCAGGAGATCAGAGCCGAGGACGCCATCTATCGGTTTTATCTTCAACTGAGCGTACGCCGTATTCACATGAGACAAATCAATGACCACACTTTTATATTTACTGATAGGTAATCTTCCTATTTCAATTTTCTCAATAACAACAAGGTGGCTTTTCATTGCATTGGTGCCCAACCCTGTTGAAAGCTTTTCATGACTCTCCAGCTTTTCCAGTTTCAAAAACCGGGAGATCTTTGATTTATCAAAAACCGTATGCGACGCGCCGGTATCGATCAGCACCCTGCCTTTCTTCCCGTTGATCCGGATCGAGATCAGAAGATGCAGCCCGTCTTCAAGCTTTACAATTTTTATAGGAATAATTGCTTTCATAAAAAAGGACTGAAGAATCTTCAGCCCTTTTATTTATTTTTAAAGAGTTCGTATTTTATCAGGCAAGCACTTTCATATTATCAAGCACCGTCATTACTTCTTTCACTGCTTTTGCAGATGAATCCAGGAGTTTCTTCTCTTCCGCATTCAGCTTAAGCTCAATGATCTTCTCGATACCATTTTTGCCAAGAACAACGGGGACGCCAAGGTAAATGTCCTTCATTCCGTATTCACCGTTAAGCAGAGCGCAAACGGGGAAAATCCTTTTTTGGTCAAGCGCGATCGCTTCCGCCATTTGTGCAGCAGCAGCACCCGGAGCATACCAGGCAGAAGTCCCAAGGAGGTTTACAATTTCTCCTCCGCCTTTCTTTGTACGGTCAATGATCGCATCGAGCTTATCTTTCGCAACGAGTTCGGTTACCGGAATTCCGCCAACAGTTGTATAACGCGGCAGCGGAACCATGGTGTCGCCGTGGCCGCCCATCAGAACTGCCTGAATATCTTTGACAGAACAATTTAATTCCTCTGCCAGGAAAGCACGGTAACGTGCCGTGTCCAGTATGCCTGCCATTCCGAAAACTTTTGAAGAGGGTTTTTTCGCTGTGAGATAGGCGCAATAGGTCATCACATCCAGCGGATTGCTGACAATAATGATAATTGTGTCCGGAGAATACTTCAAGATATTTTCAGTAACTGATTTCACAATGCCGGCATTCGTTGAAATAAGGTCATCGCGGCTCATACCGGGTTTACGCGGAAGTCCCGAAGTGATAACGACAATATCCGATTTAGCAGTTTTGGAATAATCATTCGTTACGCCTTTTACACGTGAATCATACAGATGAATAGGTGCAGCCTGAGCAATGTCAAGCGCTTTTCCTTCTGCATAATTGGGTTTAATGTCCAGGAGCCAAACTTCATTGGCATAATCTCTTTGAGCGATCACATCAGCGCAAGTAGCGCCAACATTTCCTGCTCCTACTACAGTTATTTTCATTTTGAAATAATTTTTTTTGTTTTTATTTTCTACGTTAGAGTTCGGGCGTAAATATAGAAAAATGTTCATACGAAAAAGGTGTCTAACCATCATCTTTGTAGAAGAAATTAAAAAAGTACCTTTGTCTTGATCATTGACCGAAATGAGAAAATCAATCTTTTTACTAGTATCCCTATTTTCAGGATGGCTTCCTGCCATTTCGCAGCCAACTACCGCGCTTGATTTTTCAATGATTGATTGCAACGGGCAGTTCCATAACCTCTACAGTGAACTTAATTCAGGCAATGCGATCATCATGGAGTTCTGGATGGATGGATGCGCCCCTTGCATTGTTGCAGGCAAAGCCCTTGATTCAATGTATAAAGAACTTAAAGCAACCTGCGGGAAAGTGAGATACTATCAAACTGTATTTAATGATAATTCCCATTGCAATGTTGTGTTAAACTGGTATAACACCAACGGATTTTCTTCTGTTCCGTTTGATTCAGGCGCAGCCCAGGTAGCCTATTATGGCGGATTTGGAATGCCAACCGTTGCGGTTGCCGCAGGAAATACACACCAGTTATTATATCTCAACAATCATGGATTTCCTACCGGGGATACAGCGCTGGTGGCCGCTGCAATTAAAAACTTTTGCATATCAGGATCAAAAACCTGCCATCCAATGCACAAGCCCTGGAAATAGTTAATGTGCTCGGCCAATCCATCCTTCAGGTTTCCGTAACCCATACCCAGGAAACAGTCACGCTCAATGCTCCTCGCGGCATTTATTTTCTGAGGATTACAACAGAGAAGGAGACCTTCAAGAAAAAAATCATTCTTTGCAGGTAATCCCATCTTTTATTTAAAATTTAAAGCTTTTAAAAGATATTTTAAATTTTTGATTGGCTTTTCATTTCTTAAGTGTATCTTTGTTTACAAGTATTTTATTTGTGAAAAAGATCTTCTCCATATTTCTTTCTTTTGTTTTCCTTACCAGCGCTATGGGAATGACGATCAATTCTCATTTCTGCGGAAAGAATCTTACTTCAATATCTTTTTCTAAAAAAGGCTGTTGCTGCAAAAAAAGCAACAAAATGAAGAAAAGCTGCTGCAAGAACGCCCAGGTTCATGTAAAGATCACTGACGACTTCTCTCCTGCTTCTCATTTTAATATTGAAAAGTTTGACGCAATTGCTATTGTCCTGAATTCTTCTTCTTTAATCGCTGTACCAAGTTCTGCTGCTTATCGCCTTTTCAGCAACCACTCTCCACCTCCGATATTTCCGGACCGGGTTGTTGCGTTCCATTCTTTCCTGATCTGATCTCCTTCCTGTATTTTTTGAATCAATCCGCTTTGGCGGACTTGATTTGATTTTGCATTAGGCCAATGCATTCACTGTTAGTTTAACCTTTTAAAAAACAAATAAAATGAAAACAAAAATCATCACGCTGTTATGGTGTTTTGCAGCCGGCATCACCGGGCTGCTCGCTCAGGACAAAAAAACCGATACCATTAAAGTGTACGGCAACTGCGGCATGTGTAAAACAACTATTGAAAGCTCGTTAAGTAAAAAAGACGGCATCATTTCAAAAAACTGGAACAAGGACACCAAAAAGATGGTGGTGACTTATGATCCTTCAAAAACCAATATCAAACAAATTGGAGAAAAGATCGCTTCAGTCGGATATGATAATGAATACGCTACAGCGCCTGACAAAGCGTACAGCAGCCTTCATTCATGTTGCCAGTACGATCGTCCGAAAAAAGATAAATAATGGTAAAATACCTTATCGCCTTTTCATTCCGCAATCGCTGGATAGTTCTGCTGATCAGCGCCGCCCTTTTTGGCTGGGGCGCATGGTCGGTAAAGAACAATCCTATTGATGCTATACCGGACGTGTCTGAAAACCAGGTCATTGTTTTCACTGAATGGATGGGGCGCAGCCCGCAGGTGATCGAAGACCAGGTGACGTATCCGCTTGTTTCGAATTTGCAGAGCATTCCGAAAATAAAAACAGTGCGGGGATCCTCCATGTTCGGGATGAGTTTTGTCTATGTGATCTTTGAAGACAATGTTGACATTTACTGGGCTCGCACCCGTGTTCTTGAACGGTTAAATTATGCCCAGCGCTTGCTTCCCGAAGGGGTTTCACCGACGCTTGGTCCGGATGGAACCGGTGTAGGACATATTTTTTGGTATGCCCTTGAGGCAAAGGGATACGATCTGGGCGAATTGCGCGCACTTCAGGACTGGTACATTAAATATGGATTGCAAACCGTCAAAGGCGTCGCTGAAGTCGCCTCTTTCGGCGGATTTCAGAAACAATACCAAATCAACATCGATCCGCATAAATTAAATTATTACAACGTATCACTGATGGATGTTTTAAAAGCAGTGAAATCGAACAACAACGATGTAGGCGGAAGGAAATTCGAAATGAGTGACATGGCCTATATAGTTCGCGGCTTAGGATATATTAAATCAAAAGAGGAAATCGAGAACATAGCGGTCGGAAAAGATGGCACAACACCCATTACGCTTGGCATGGTTTCCTCCAGCATTCAGATGGGAGGCGATCTGCGTCTTGGAATCTTTGATGAGAACGGCGAGGGAGAAGTAGTTGGCGGCATCGTGGTGATGCGTTATGGGGAAAATGCCGATGAAGTGATCAAAAGAGTAAAAATAAAACTCACCGATATTGAAAAAGGACTTCCCGACGGAATAAAATTCAAAACAGCCTATGACCGCAGCGAGCTGATCGAAGCAAGTATTTCTTCGGTCAAAAAAACGATCATAGAAGAAATGATCGTCGTATCGCTCATTGTCCTGATCTTCTTATTTCATTTCAGAAGCGCCTTTGTGATCATCATTCAGATCCCTGTTTCCATTGCCGCCAGCTTTATTTTACTGAACGCCTTTGGGATCTCCTCCAACATCATGTCGATCACCGGAATTGCGCTGGCTATCGGTGTAGTGGTGGATGACGGGATCATGATGGTGGAAAACGCGTACCGACACCTGGCAGAAGAACAAAACAAAAAGTAAATAAAATAAAAATTATGAAAACAACAAACATCTTAAAAACCGCCGCGATCGCAACATGGCTTTGCTTTGCCGCTACCGCTTACAGCCAAATGTGCGGGGGAATGAAAGCTTCTGCACAAAAAGATAAAAGCAAGAATGAACCAACTGAAAACCAAAAATCTTCAAATAACACAACCGCCAAAACGGATACCGCTTTATATACTTGCCCGATGCACCCCGAGGTGCAATCCAACAAACCCGGCAACTGTCCTAAATGCGGGATGGCACTTGTGAAAAAGTCAGATGCTAAAGGGATGAAAATGATGTGCCCGATGATGGGCGGAATGGATGACAAGAACAAAACCGGAAGCAATGAGCAGAAGGATTCAACAAAACAAGGTAAAACCGATACCAAAGCTCCCGTTCAGAATGGAATTTCGTACACCTGCTCCATGCATCCCGACGTCAAGTCGGATAAACCCGGCAAATGCCTCAAGTGCGGAATGGATTTAATTGAGAAAAAATAAACATAAAAAAATTTAACCAATGAAAAAAGCAATCCTGTTATCTTCCGTTGCGCTCTCCCTTTTATTTGGCGCCTGCGGAAATTCTTCCACTACCAAAGCAACCTTTGAGCCGTGCGACACGACAAAACTGAAAACCGGCGAGGCCTACTATCAGTGCGCGATGCATCCCGAGGTCAATTCATGCAAACCCGGCAACTGCCCTAAATGCGGAGAAATGGAGCTGGATAAAAAAGTTAAGATCTAATCCGGATGAACGAAGAAAAACAAATAGAAGAACAAAAACGCCTCTCGATCATTGAGCAGGCCTGCCAGCAGATTGGCAAGGGGGCGTTTTATTCTACCATTATTATAGTGGCCTCTTTCCTCCCGGTATTTATGCTCACCGGGCAGGAAGGAAAATTATTTTCGCCCTTAGCCTGGACAAAAACATTTATTCTTTTCATTGATGCATTCATTGCCATAACACTCGTTCCGGTTCTCGCTTCCTTTTTTCTGAAAGGAAAGAAATTCCGCCCTGAAACGGAAAACCCCGTAAACCACGTACTTCAGAAAATGTATTCTCCGGTCATCAAGTGGTGCCTTAAATGGAGAAAGACAACGCTTGGAATTAATGTCATTGCCCTCCTGATCAGCATCCCCATGATGATGAATATGGGAACGGAGTTCATGCCGCCCCTTGATGAAGGAAGTATATTATTTATGCCGGTTACGCTGCCTGATGTTTCCAACTCGGAGGTAAAAAGAATTCTCCAGGTTCAGGACAAACTGATCAAATCGGTTCCGGAAGTTTCGTATGTACTGGGAAAAGCCGGGCGCGCAAGCACCGCCACCGACAACTCTCCCATCAGCATGATCGAAACCATTATCCTGCTGAAACCAAAGAACGAATGGAGGGACAGCCTGACGAAAGAAGATATTATCAATGAACTGAATGCCAAACTCCAGATCCCGGGAACCGTGAACGGATGGACCCAGCCCATCATCAACCGGATCAATATGCTTTCGACAGGCATTCGTACCGATGTAGGAGTTAAAATATTCGGAGACAATCTCGATAGCATCAATCTGGTCGCGCAAAAAGTAAAACAGGCTCTTACCGGGATGGAGGGCGTGAAAGATCTCTATGCCGAACCGATCCTGGGCGGAAAATACATTGACATTCAAATTAAAAAAGAGGAGATCGGGAGATACGGCTTAACCGTTGACGATGTGAACATGGTAGTAGAGTCTGCAATAGGAGGAATGCAGTTAACCACCACCGTTGAAGGCCGCCAGCGTTTCAGCGTAAATGCACGCCTTGCGCAGGATTACCGCAGTTCTCTTGATGAAATCAGGCAAACCCTGATCAAAACAACGGACTTCGGCCCGATCCCGCTTTCCGCAGTGGCCGATGTAAAGATTTCTGAGGGGCCACCCATGATCCAGTCGGAAAATTCAATGCTGCGGGGAACCGTGCTTTTCAATGTGCGCGGAAGAGACCTGGGAAGCACCGTGAACGATGCAAAGAAAAAAATTGAAGACACGATCAAAAAACTCCCCAAAGGATATTACATCGATTGGAGCGGCCAATGGGAAAACCAGATCCATGCTACCAATACTTTGAAAATAATTATCCCCTTTGTACTGCTCATTATTCTTATCGTCCTCTACCTGGTTTACAAATCGATACGCGAAGCATTTTTCAGTTTGATCACTGTTCCTTTTTCACTTGTAGGCGGAGTGTATATCGTGTATTTCTGGCATGTGAATTTATCGGTTGCCGTTGCCGTTGGATTCATTGCCCTCTTCGGCATTGCAGTGCAAACCTGTATTTTCATGGTCATTTACCTGCATGAAGCCATGCACGAACTGGTACGGCTGAAAGGCAACTCAAGGCAAACCATTTCAAATGATGAGTTGCGCGCTTATGTGTATAAAGGAGCCGCCCAGCGGCTTCGCCCGAAAATGATGACGGTTGCGGTGATGCTGTTCGGGCTTGTCCCTGTGTTGTGGAGCAAAGGAGTCGGCAGCGACGTGATGATCCCGATCGTTCTTCCGATGATCGGCGGCGTTTTTACTTCTTCGGTTTTTGTCTTGCTTACGACCCCTGTGGTTTTTGAAATGGTAAAAGAATACGAACTGAATAAATTCGGGAAAATGGACATGGTTGATTCGGCAATTAAGCATTAAAGAAAAATGAAAACATTGAACAGAAATTGGCAGTTTACAGTTGGCGGTTTGCAAATAATGATTGCCATACTTATTGCCAATTGCCAATTGCCAATTGCCAACTGTCAGACGATTCCGCTTGATTCTGTTCTTTCACGGATTGAAAAAAACAATCCCTCCATCCTATCCTATCAAAACAAAATTTTATCAGCCAATGAAATGGCAAAAGGGGTAAAAAGCTGGATGCCTCCAACACTTAGTCTTGAATTCGATTCTGCAACCGTAGGAATAAGTCAAATGATTCCGAATGCCCGGAAACAAAATGCGAAGAAAGATTATCTGAAATCGCTTGCCGCGCTGGAGTCAAACGATGCTTCATATTTAAAGAACCAGTTTTTTGCAGCGGCAAAAACCGCTTATTACGAACGTTACATTGCAGAAAGAAAATCCAAAGTACTGAAAGAGAACCTGCGCCTATTGCAGCTCATCCTGGATATTTCAGAACTACAGATCGCCTATAACAAATCGGACCTGCCGTCGGTTTACCGGGCGCAGGCAAAATTAAATACACAGGAAAGCATGCTGACAGAAGAACAGGGAATGATCGACGAAGCCACCGCCGCTTTGAATTACATGATGAATGAAAATCTTTCCAATAATTTTTCCATCGATACAGTAATCGCTCTTCAAAAATATACGGACCAAACTCCTGACACAACCAAGGAAACCCTTGAAAGCAAACGAAGCGATATTCAGAAAATGAACAACTCCATCAATTCCATGGAACTTAACAGGAAATTAACGATGGCACAGGCCCATCCTGATTTTGGAGTGATGGTGCAGCGCAACAATACGTACACCAACCGCCATCCTTTCATGCTTGGATTAACGATGACGGTTCCTATTCTTCCCTGGGTTTCAAAAGAATACAAATCGGAAGCGCGGGCCATGGATTTCCAGATCGACGCGATGCAGCAGCAAAAAACAGGAATGATGAATATGGCCAGCCGCATGGTTCGGATGAACCTGATCAA
The DNA here is from genome assembly GCA_023251675.1 of Bacteroidota bacterium. Taxonomy (GTDB): domain Bacteria; phylum Bacteroidota; class Bacteroidia; order Palsa-948; family Palsa-948; genus Palsa-948. The sequence goes on along the minus strand of JAHEYJ010000007.1, from coordinate 22,803 downwards.
GCTGCGTTCCAACTATCATATTTTAGATAATTATTCCGAAAAAATAATTCCTGCTTATACTAAAAATTTTGAAGTCAGCCTGCTGGCCTACCAGCAAAATACCGGTGAACTGCTGCCGGTGTTAATGGCCTGGGATGATCTGCAAATGGCAAAGCTCCAGTACCTGGACATCCTGGAGACCACGCTGAAAACAGAAGCGGAACTGGAAAAAGAACTTGAAAGCAATTAACTGAAAATGAGAAACGGCAAACGGTTACATAGGAATTTCTTTTACACAGTGGCGCTGCTTGTATTTTTCATTATTGCCTGTCATCCCATTCAAAAAAAGGAAGTGGAAATGTATATATGCCCGATGGATACCACGGTGGTTCAAAAAGGGCCCGGCATCTGCCCTGTTTGCAAAATGGACCTGATAACGAAAACAGAATTTGAAAAATTAAAAAATGACGACCTGCTTAATACACTTTTAAGACCTACCGATGAATTTGTGATTGCTTCGGTAAAGCTAGCAGCACCTGAAGAAAGAAATATGGCCGATGAATTTTCCGCAACCGGAAAAATAGAATATGACACAAGAGCACTTACCGCGATCGCCTCCCGGTACGGAGGACGAATTGAAAAACTCTACGTTAAATATCTTTTTCAGCCGGTAAAAAAAGGACAACGGCTTTTTGATATTTACAGCCCTGAAATAGTCACGGCACAGCAAAACTTTATTTATCTTCTGAAGAATGATTCGCTTGCTTCCCGTTTAATCAATGCTGAAAAACAAAAATTAATCTTATACGGATTAACCGATTCACAGATCGAAACAATAGTAAAAACAAGAAAAGCGGAATATGCTTTGCCTGTTTTCAGCCCGTGCGACGGCTATGTGTATGAATCAGCTGCGGCTGGCCGTATCCAGGAATCATCTAAAAACAACATGGGCGAAAGCGTACCGATGGGAGGAAAACCGGCAGAAAAAAATAATCCGTCCGGAACACTCACCTCTGCCAGGGAAGGGATCTACATCAACAAAGGCCAAACCATTTTCAGCATTGTAAACCCGGAAAACATCTGGGCCGTTCTTAAAATAAATTCACCGGATATTTCAAAGACCAAACTACATCAGAAAGTGATCTTGAAAATTGAAAACAGCCCCGATTCCACTATTAAAGGAACGATTGATTTTATTGAACCTTTCTATGAATCCAAATCCGTATCCATGAATGCCCGGGTATATCTTGAGAATAAAACGAACAAAATAAGGCCCGGCAGCTGGGTAGAAGCGAAAATACAGGGCGATACCGTGAAAGGCTTGTGGATCCAGAAAAAATCGCTTCTGGATATTGGAAAAAATAAAATCGTATGGCTGAAGAAAGAAAAATCTTTTGAGGCGCATAAGATCACTACCGGCGCAGCGATTAATGACCGGATTGAAATTACAGATGGATTATCGAAAGAGGATTCCATTGCTTTTGACGCGCATTACTTAATGGACAGTGAAAGTTTTATAAAAATCAAGGAAGATGAATAACAACCACAACACTACGAATAACGAATAAAAACGAATTACGAATGAGTTCAAGAACATCAAACAAAGCATTGGGTTGCATTTTATTCGTAATTCGGAAATTCGTAATTCGAAGAGTTGAATTTATTTTTTGTTTCCTTCCCCTGCTCCTGATCTCCTGCGGAGAAAGAGAAAGATCCGTTGAGGAAAATGTATTCTATGTCTGCTCCATGGATCCGCAGGTGATGGAAAAACAACCCGGGATGTGCCCCATCTGCAAGATGCCGCTTTCGAAAATCATACTAACGAAAGAAGACCTGCAAGGCACCAGCATCAAACTGAATGAAACACAAATTAAACTGGCGAACATTAAAACGGACACCGTCCGACCGCAAATCATTAATGAAGAAAAAACGTTTACAGGGATCATTGCGGTGGATGAAAACAAAATTCAACAGGCAAGTGCGCGTGTTGCGGGAAGAGTGGAACATTTATATGTAAAAAATACAGGGGAGAAAATAGAAACCGGACAGGTACTTTATGATCTGTACAGCGAGGAGTTAATCTCGGCCGAAAAAGAATTCCTGCTTTCCCTGAAGAATAAAAGCGCATTTGGGGACAATGCTGCCGGTTATGAAAACATGATCAACGCAGCAAAGAACAAATTGATCCTCTGGGGAATGAGCGACAAACAGATCGAACAGCTGAAATCGGACGGAGAAGTCAAAACAAGTGTTCCGGTTTTCAGCACCATCAGCGGCGTGGTCACAAACATTTCCGTGAGGGAAGGAGAATATGTTGATGAAGGAAAAATCATTCTGGAAGTAGCGGACCTTTCTTCGCTATGGGTAGAAGGGCAATTGTACCCGGATGACATACAAAATTTAAAGGAACAAACAGAAGTGGAGATAACCATTCCGTCTGTATCGGATGAAAAGATCCCGGGCAAAATCAGTTTTGTAAACCCAGAGTTAAACACCGGTAGTAAAATAAACCTGATCCGCATTGAACTGGCCAATTCAAAAATGATTTACCAACCGGGAATGATGGCGTATATTATGATCAACATCAACAAGAAGAAAACACTTGCCGTTCCTGCAAATGCGGTGATCCGGGGAGAAAAAAGCTCACTCGTGTGGCGTCAGAATCCAGATGGGAAATTTGATTTCAGTATGGTAACCTTAGGGATTCAGAACAAGGATTACACGGAGATCACTTCCGGCATTAAAGCAGGAAATGTGGTTGTTACCTCAGGAACGTACCTTCTTAACAGCGAATTTATTTTCAAAAAAGGGACCGATCCGTTAACTAACAAGAACAAGAACATGAATGTGAACATGGACATGAAAATGGACAAAAACATGAAAATGAAATGAACAGGATTATAAAAAACATATCGGCCATCTCTTTAGCCGCCTTTCTAAATGTTGCCGGGCGTTCACCTGCTTGCGGTCAGCAAAAAGTATCCGAATGGAAAGCTCCCGCCGGCGCTGATACTATAAAAAACCCATTGCCATTTAATGAAGAAAGCATTAAAAAAGGAAAAACAACTTTTACTCAGTTCTGCGTTCCCTGCCACGGAGATAAAGGGAAAGGCGATGGAATTGCCGGCGCCGCCCTTAATCCTAAACCCGGCATATTAATTTCCGCAAAAGTGCAGTCTCAAAAAGACGGCGCCCTGTTCTGGAAAATTTCAACCGGAAGAAACGCAATGGTGTCTTTCGCACCGTCATTAACAAAAGAGCAGCGATGGGCGGTTATAAATTACATCCGCTTTCTTGCAAAAACTGAAAATAAAAAATGAAAAGCGTAACGTTCAAAATAAGTTTTTTGTTCCCAGCAGTTCTTTTTCTGTTTGCAGGGATTTTTCGTTCGCCCGGAAAAGCAATGGCAATTGCCGCTGATTCAATCCCACAGCAAAAAGAAAAATCATTCCACAAACCGCTGCTAACCGGAAACTTTTTCACGCAGTTCAGGAAAGGATTCAATGACAGGAATGATAAAAACCGCGCTTCCGCCTATTTTGATTATGGATTCAGCCCGATCCTGCTGTGGAAAATATCCAAACGGTTTTTTATTGAAAGCGAACTGGAAGCAAAATCACTAAGGGGCAAAGCGCATATCAAGGTCGGCTATGCGGACGTAAATTTTATTGCAGCTAAATTCTTAACCCTGCAGGCAGGAAATTTTCTGTCTCCGCTTGGAACGTACCAGGAACGACTGCATCCGATGTGGATCAATAAACTTCCGGAGGTACCGATGGGTTTCGGGCACGATGACCTGCTTCCCGTTACAGAAACAGGAGCAAACATCCGCGGGGGATTTTCGGTTTTGAAATCAAAACTGAATTATTGTTTCTTTGTTTCAAACGGCCCTATCCTGAGCGACGGCCATCACCTCAAACGCACAGAGGGAATGTTGTTGTATTCGGACGAGGATACGTCCATGCTTGGATTTCTAAATCTCAAAAAAAATTACAAAGACAATAACAGCAACAAAGCGACAGGTGGAAGAATCGGGATCTTGCCCTTCCCTAATTCCTCTTTCGAAATAGGGGTATGGGGAGAAACCGCTGTAGTCGGCGACCGATTCAAGGCGCATGTTCATACGTTCCCGGCAGGCACACCCCATATTGATGAGCCGGATTATTCAAACGTGCAGTCGAGGATATACGGGTTTGATTTTTCTTGCCTGAAGAAAGTTTCTTTCCTGAAAGGCATGATTGATATTAAAGGACAATGGAACGAAATAAAAACGGGCTACTCTAAATACCTGAATACGTACGACACATCGGGCGTTGTATGGTCTTATGCTTTTGCCAATCACAGTATTGATTATTATGCCCAGTGCGCTTACCATCTTTCCTTTTTTGAAAATAACATATTAAACAAATCAGAATTCTGTTTCCGTTATTCCTATATAAAAACACCCAAAGGTTCCCTGTGGGAAAAAGAGATCAAACAATATACGATCGGATATAATTACTGGATCAACTGGCATTCTGTTTTAAAGCTGGCTTTCCAGATGGAAAACGGAACCCAGGCACGCCAGGTGGTGCTTCTTCAATGGGCCATGGGATTTTAAATGAGAAAATAAAATGAAAAAGAAAATCATACAGTTTTGTTTTCCGGCATTGCTCATCACCACAATCATTTTAAATAGCTGTTCTTCTTCTGAAAAACTTTCAGATAAAAGCGGCGTTCAACTTTGGGGAGAGAATTGCAGCCGGTGTCACAGCGTTCCTTCACCCTCCGCCTACAGCGATTACAGATGGGAGACCATTGGAACGCACATGCGTATCAGGGCCAACCTGACCCATTATGAAGAAACAAAAATAATTGAGTTCTTAAAAACCGCAAACGAGGAGTAGCTATGGATTGAAATACTACCTTTATTTGACACGATAAATAAAACAAACCATCTACTGTGAAAATTTTTCTGATTGCAACATATATGTATATGCTGTCTGCAGAGAATTTTTCAGCCCAGAGTCAAACATGGCAACCCGTTGGCAGCGGCTTTGATTATGCGGTATTTTCTCTTGCAAACGATCCGATCAGCAACCGCTTATACGCAGGCGGCCAGTTTGATACTGCAAATGGCTTTTCATGCAGCCGCATCGCGCAGTGGGATGGATTCAATTGGGATACCATGGGTACCGGTTTATCTAACGGCTATGTAAGTACTGTTGCCCTCTATAACAATCAGCTTTATGCCGGCGGTTCCTTTACAAAAGCCGGAAACAAGATCAGAAGATATTTCTCCCGATGGAATGGGACCAGCTGGGATTCAATTGGATTTACTACCGGGAACTGCAGTGTGCAGCACCTGACTGTTTATAACGGCGAACTTTACATTAGCGGCGGGTTTCCTACTGCCGGTGGAATTACCGTAAACAATATTGCCCGGTTCAACGGAACACAATGGGATTCGCTCACCAGCGGAACAAATAATGTTATTCATACAATGACCGTTTACAACAGCGAATTGTATATAGGCGGACAATTTGATTCCGCAGGAGGAATCGCTGCGAATAATATTGCCAAATGGAATGGAACAAATTGGTCAGTTGTGGGCAGCGGGATCAACGGATATGTTTACGCATTGGAAGCGCACAACGGAAAATTATATGCCGGTGGCATTTTCACACAAGCGGGTGGAAATCCGGCAAGCAACATTGCCGTATGGGATGGAAATACTTGGACAGCACTGGGAAGCGGCACAAATAGTTCTGTGAATGCGCTGCTTTCATTCTCAGGGAATTTATATGCAGCCGGATGGTTCACTACAGCAGGTGGAATTTCCGCCAATCGCGTTGCTGGCTGGGATGGGAATAACTGGTCGGCTATGGCCGGCGGGATGAACGATGGCGTGCGTGTGCTGGGAACTTTCAATGGCGAAATTTATGCCGGAGGCTATTTCACAAAAGCAGATACGACCACCGTTAATTATATTGCAAAGTGGGACGGTTCTGTTGGAATCCAAGAGCATAAAGCCTCGGATTTATCGTTTCAGATTTATCCCAATCCTGCTGAAGGCAAGTTTACAATCTGCCAGTTGCCATCCGCAACTAACCATTTAAATATTTACGATGTATTTGGCAAACTTGTTTTTCAAGCAACCATACACGGCAAACAGGAAAATATAAATCCCTATCTTCCTGGCGGAATATATTTCGTTCAAGGATTCGATTCTTCGGAAAAATTTAAAACGGATCGCTCAGCCCGTTCGGTTCAAAAACTCATTATCATCCATTAAATAATAATTATCAAATGATCAAAAACTACTTTAAAATTTTGCGTCGGGTTTATTTCATTTGCAACCTTTTATTCTAATTAAAAAGATGAATTATGAATCAATGTTATTTAACATGCATTCTGCTAATAATGAAATAGTTATATTATAAACGATTTCATTAGGAAATATAAAAAAGGCTATCTTTAGTTTTAAAACAAATGAATTCAATACTACTTTTATAAATTATAAACATAACCCACCCTATTTAAAATATACCCTATGAAAAAAACACTACTCTCTTTATGCATTGCAATAACGGCAAATGTTGGTTTTTCTCAAACAGCTGTAGATTTCACTGTTAATGATTGTGCCAGCAACTCGCATCATCTTTTTGCAGAACTCGATGCAGGGACTGTAGTTGTGATCACGTGGGTGATGCCTTGCATTGCATGCATACCGGTTGCTTCTACCGCAGCAACAACAGCCCAGGGTTATTCTTCTTCTTATCCCGGAAGAGTTAAGTTTTATCTTGTTGATGACTATGCTGATGATCTTTGTGTTGATTTAGTAAGCTGGGCAAGTACAAACAGCATATCCCCCAATTCAACTTTTTCAAATGCGGCAATCAATATGGCCGATTACGGCGGCCCTGGCGGTGAAATGCAAAAAACGATTGTCCTTGGAGGCAGTACCCATACGGTTTTTTATAATGTGAATGGCGCCATTACAACCGGACCATTACAAACCGGCATTAATAATGCGCTGGCCGCTTCGGGTATTGCAGATAACAATGATATCCGTTTAGGATTAAATGTATTTCCAAATCCCGCATCATCAAATTCAAAAATTAATTATACGCTTACCAATTCAACAAAGGTCCGTATTGATTTATTAAACCTACTTGGAGAAAAAATAAATACAGCCTTTGTTGGAACACAATCTCCCGGCAAACATGAATACCCGATAAATATGGAATCTCTTAGTGAAGGAGTTTATTTTGTAGAATTACATGCAGGAGAGGCAACTCAAACAGCCAAGCTAACGGTCGTTCATTAATTACGTTTATCAAACACTACCCTTTACCCTAAACAATATCTAAAACTAATCTGTTTTTCTATGAAAAAAAGTTATACGATCGCGGCTTGCTGCCTTTTATCTGTTGCCGCATTTGCGCAGACGATCCCGAATCAAGGATTTGAAACATGGACCAGCATGGGTTCCTATTCTGTCCCTGCGCAATGGGGAACGATGAATAATACAACAAAAGCAGCCAGTATTTATACGGCCGAAAAGGGAACTCCTGGAAATCCAGGTTCTTCCTACTTAAAGCTCACTTCAAAGACGACTCCGGCAGGAGTAGCGAACGGAATTGCTGTAAGCGGAAAATTAGATACCCTTACCATGCAGCCCAAATCAGGATTTGCTTTTAGTTCGCAGCCGGCAAAACTTACCGGATCATGGCAGCATATGATTTACGGAAGCAGCCAAGGATCAATTACTGCTACACTCACGAAATGGAATTCCACTACAAAAGTACGAGAGGTGGTAGCAACTGCCACTCAAACATTATCGGGAATGGCGATGAGTTGGGCAACCTTCTCTATCAATTTTTCCTACGTAAGCGGCAATATGCCTGACAGTTGTATTATCTTTCTGAAGGCCAGCGGCTCGTCTCCGACAAATCTTGATTATCTCTGGGTAGATAACCTTGCTTTTTCAGGCACTGCAACGTTTGTGGAAGATCAGGCACGTGGTGTAAGAGGCCTTACTATCTACCCTAATCCATCCAGCACAACTTTTTTTGTTGATTTTAATTTAGAAAAATCGCAGAACATAGAAATTCAAATGATCGATCTGAATGGAAAGCTGGTGAAAGAAGCGGATATTGGGTCGGTCAATGGCGCTACAAAATATTCTTTGAGCATTGACGGAATTGCAAAAGGAGAATATTTCATAAATGTAATTGCCGATGATGGAACAGAAGTGAAAAAAATCGTAATCAATTAGCCCGTTTTAATTTTCATCAAAACTATTTTATAAAAACATTGTAGCACAAGCGCACAAGGAATACAAAAATTTTATTTGCATTCCTTATGCCTTTCGATAACGAGAGCGACTTTGCACTCTTTGTTGTTTAACAAGAAATTCAAACCGTTACTTTTACCTTCTGCCTATGAGATTTATTATTCTTTCTTTTGCCGTTTTTTTATTTTCACACCCGCTTTACGGACAAGGATGTTGTTCCGGGGGAAGCGGCTGCCCTATAGCCGGCGGCAGTTCACCCGGAGTTTTACTTGCAAAACAAATGGAATTAGGCTCCAGCTTTCAGTACATTAACGGCAATAAGTTTTTTTCCGGCGATAAAGACACAACTTCCTTGTTTGATAATTTTAACAGCAAATATATTTATACCCGCTTAGCCTATGGCGTTACAAAAGAGCTAACTGTTTCCGTTGAAGCCGGTTATTTTATCGATAAAAAAGAGAAAGGGTTGCATGGAATTGATACGATGTACTCTTCCGGGATCGGAGACCTGATCGTGTTTCCTAAATATGATATTTACAGCCGTGTAAATGAAAAAAAGCGGGTGGATATTACAGTAGGGCTTGGATATAAATACCCTCTCGGAAAACACATGGATTCTACGGTAGTATATTACAATCCCAACGGACACCGGATCTATGCGATAATGCCACCCCTTCTTCAGCCCACAACAGGCTCACAGGATATTATTTTGTATGCCTTCTTCTACAGAGGATTTCCTAAACATAATTTCAGGCTTTTTGCAAATTCAACTTATATAAGAAAGGGATGGAATTCTCTAGGTATAAAATTTGGCGATTATGCAAGTGCTGGTCTCTTTGCCGGCAAAACATTTTTCAAATCATTAGGAGTTACGCTGCAATTGAAAGGTGAATGGATAGATACTTTAGACGGGGCAAAACATATAAAACTTCGTTCTTATTATAATATTGACCGCAAATCAACAGGCAGTAAAAAGATCATTCTGGCGCCGCAGATCAGTTATAACATAAAAGCATTCTCAATTTATGTTCTTGGCGAAATACCTGTCTACCAATATGTCAATGGCTCTCAGATGGTTTCCACACCCGTAACTTTAGGTGTTTCTTATAGATTCCTTACTGCTAAAAACCTCACTGCCAAAGCCGGGGAAATCGTTTATGAATGCCCGATGAAATGCGAAGGCAGCCAAAGTAAATCACCGGGTAAATGCCCCGTATGCGGCATGGAGCTCATAGAAAAGAAGTAAGATTCACACTGCCGGCAGTAGTACGTGGTAATTAAGCGTCATGCAATCTTAAACGAACCCGGCAAGTGCAAAATGAGCAAAATAAAACTCGAGAAAAAGATTAAATAACAGTGAATAAATAAATTCTTATATTCGCGCCCCAATAATAACAAAGAAACAAAAATGCTAATAGTACAGGTAAAAGAAGGCGAAGGCGTTGAGAAAGCGCTGAAGAAACTCAAAAAGAAATTTGAGAAAACAGGAACGTTGCGCGAACTTCGTAAACGACAGGTATTCACCAAACCATCCATTGCCCGAAGAGAAACGATCAAACGCGCTAAACACAAACAGCGCCTTATAGAAGCGGAAGAGTAAACCTCTTCTCTTGCACAAACCTATTGCCATTGCGGATTGAATTCAGTTTCAGTCCGCAATATTTTTTTTATGCTTACGTTTGTTCCTTAAATTACCTTATTGTGAATAAAGAAGCGTTCATTAATTTCCTGAAGTTCGAAAAACGGATGTCCCCGCACACGGTCCTCTCCTACGCTACTGACCTGGACCAGTTTTATTTATACCTGAAAAATGTGTACCGGCTTGACGATATCAAGGAAGTAAATTATTCAATCATCCGGTCATGGGTAGTGTCACTCATGGAAAATAAAATCTCCGCTCGGTCCACCAACCGGAAGATAAGTACCTTGAAATCGTATTACCGGTTTTTGCTAAGGGAAAAAGCGGTTGAAACAAACCCGATGCATAAGATCCAGGCTCCAAAAACGCCTAAACGCCTCCCTGTTTTTGTGGAAGAAAGTAAAATGAACAACCTGATCGAGGATGTTACTTTCGAAAATAATTTTGAAGGAAAGCGAAACTTATTAATTATCGAAATGCTCTATTCCACCGGCATGCGGCGGGCAGAACTGATGAATGTAAAGGAAACAGACATCAACTTCAATAACAGCACTATTAAAGTACTTGGAAAAAGAAATAAGGAGCGGCTCATTCCGGTCCATTCGGAACTGATACTACTAATAAAAGAATATGTTGCGGAAAGAAACAGAACCATCAAAGCCAGGAACAATTTTCTTTTTATTACAAAAAAAGGAAACCAAATTAATCCATCTGCCGTATACCGCATTGTAACGGAACTATTAACCAAAGTAACAACCCTGTCTAAAAAAAGTCCGCACGTTCTCAGACACACTTTTGCTACACACCTTTTAAATAACGGAGCAAATCTGAATGCGATCAAAGAACTTCTTGGACATGCCAGCCTTGCCGCCACACAAGTTTATACTCACAACACAATCGAGAAATTAAAATCTGTATATTCGAAAGCTCACCCAAAAGCATAATCACTTATACTTATATTTCATCTATGAACATTCAAATCCACTCCATTCATTTTGATGCAGATACAAAACTGCTTACGCTTATCAACAAAAAAGTTGACAAGCTCAGTCATTTCTTTGATGCTATTATAGGCTGTGAAATCTTTTTAAGGGTCGACAAATCAGAAAATGCAGAAAATAAAGTCGTTGAAATAAAGATACATGTTCCCGGCAATGACCTCTTTGTAAAACGCCAGTGTGTATCATTTGAAGAAGCCACCGATGAATGCACCGAGGCCTTAAAGCAGCAGCTAAAAAAACGAAAGGAGAAATCCCGCCGTAGTTTAGCCCGGAGAAAAGAATCGGCCAGCTTTGGCGAATAAGTTCCGTCAACCTCCTTTGTAAAAATTTTCTTCTTCTTGCTTGAGGTAAGAAATGTTTCCTACTTTTGCCGGCCCGAATGACCGTTTATTCGATCTAAGGTACAATATGTTTTTTTGAATTATGAATTTCATCAGCCAGCGTAGCTCAGTTGGTAGAGCAACTGACTTGTAATCAGTAGGTCGGGGGTTCGACTCCCTTCGCTGGCTCATGCGTGTTCTTTTTTTCGTGTTTGTTGTTCCTTGTTTTAACCTATAAACTTGCTCCGAAAGGAGTCCCTCACGGGAAAACTTCAAACTTGTTTCTATTGCTGGGGAGATAGCCAAGTGGTCAAAGGCAACAGACTGTAAATCTGTCCTCTTCGGAGTTCCAAGGTTCAAATCCTTGTCTCCCCACTTCGTCCGCCGAAGTTTTAACGAAGGCGGGCAAAGATTACCATCATCCTTCGCCAAGGCTTTGGATGATAAAATGCGGAAGTAGCTCAATTGGTAGAGCTTCAGCCTTCCAAGCTGAATGTTGCGGGTTCGAGTCCCGTCTTCCGCTCTCGTTCTTTTGAAAAGTTAATGTTAATCGTTTTCTGCCAGAGACGGCACTGGTTTGCTAATCGTTCTCCCGATTAGCCGCGAACTATTAATTATTAACTGAGTTAATTGCCAATGTAGCTCAGTTGGTAGAGCGCGTCCATGGTAAGGACGAGGTCACCAGTTCGATCCTGGTCATTGGCTCTGTTTTCAACAAATTCCTTCCGGATTTATGGTCCCAAAACGCTTCCCTGCAGGCCATAAATTTCAGGAAAAAATGTTATTTTTTTGATTGGGGGTGAGAAAATATTATCTATATTCGCACCCCTTAAAATATTTTTTATTATTTAAGAATCAATCGTTTAAAACTTTAAACACTTTTTCACTATGGCAAAAGAAAAATTCGACCGTTCCAAACCACACGTAAACATTGGAACAATCGGTCACGTCGATCACGGTAAAACTACGCTTACAGCAGCAATCACTATGGTGCTTGCAGATAAAGGTCTTGCATCCGTGCGTGACTTTGCTTCTATTGATAATGCTCCTGAAGAAAAAGAGCGTGGTATTACGATCAATACCGCACACGTAGAATATTCTACTGAGAAACGCCACTATGCGCACGTGGACTGTCCCGGTCACGCCGACTATGTAAAAAACATGGTTACCGGTGCTGCACAGATGGACGGCGCAATTCTCGTCGTTGCCGCTACAGATGGCCCCATGCCACAAACACGCGAACATATTCTTCTGGCACGCCAGGTTGGAGTTCCGCAGGTAGTTGTGTTCATGAATAAAGTGGACATGGTTGACGATCCGGATCTTATCGAACTGGTTGAAGTAGAAATTCGTGACCTGCTCACTTTTTATGGATATGATGGCAAGAACACTCCGATCATCAAAGGGTCTGCTCTTGGCGGAATGAACAAAGATCCAAAATGGGTTCCTAAAATCATGGAACTCATGGATGCTGTTGACTCCTACATCCCGCTGCCTGTTCGTATCGTTGACAAACCATTCATTATGCCCGTGGAAGATATTTTCTCGATCACCGGACGCGGAACGGTTGCTACCGGAAGAATTGAGCAAGGCATTTGTAAGGTTGGAGAGGAAATTGAAATCGTGGGAATGCGCCCTGAAAAAATGAAATCCGTTATCACCGGCGTTGAAATGTTCCGCAAAGAACTTGACTCAGGCCAGGCGGGTGACAATGCAGGACTGCTGCTCCGTGGTATTGATAAAAAAGACATCTGGAGAGGAATGGTGCTTGCCAAACCGGGAACGATTACACCCCACACTATTTTCAAAGCGGAAGTTTACGTTCTGAAAAAAGAAGAAGGCGGACGTCATACTCCATTCCATAATAACTACCGCCCTCAGTTTTACATGCGTACAACTGACGTAACGGGAACCTGTACGCTTCCTGAAGGACGCGAAATGGTAATGCCTGGCGACAACGTAACCATCCAGGTTGAATTAATACAGCCTGTAGCTATGGATAAAGGACTGCGCTTTGCTATCCGTGAAGGTGGAAGAACAGTGGGTGCCGGACAAGTAATTGAAGTCATAAAATAGTTTGGAGAAGGAGTCCGGAGTTGGGAGTAACTTCATGTCTCACCGCTCCGAACTCCTGACTACTGACTCCCAACTGAGAAACAGGTGTAGCTCAATTGGTAGAGCAGCGGTCTCCAAAACCGCAGGCTGGGAGTTCGAGCCTCTCCACCTGTGCATATAATAAGGAACAGAAGATGAACAAAGTAAGAGCCTACATTAACGATACCTACAGCGAGCTGGTAACAAAAGTTTCCTGGCCCTCGTGGAAGGAACTTCAAGGCAGCGCTGTCATTGTAATGATAGCAACCCTTTTCACTGCCCTGCTGGTATACGGAATGGATGTGGCTTTCAAATTCCTGATGGAAATGATTTATAATTTTTTCAAATAAGCAATGGCAACAACGGCCCAACATAAAGTCTCCGTTTCTAATTCACCTGCCGCTCAGGATGAAAAAAGATGGTTTGTCGTGCGTGCGATCAGTGGAAAGGAAAAGAAGATCAAACAGAGCATTGAAGCAGAGATCAAGCGAATGAAACTCGGGAAATTTGTTTCCCAGGTTTTGATTCCAACTGAGAAAGTGTTCCAGATCCGCGCCGGAAAGAAAGTAAGCAAGGAAAGAAATTTCTTTCCCGTATACATATTAGTTGAAGCGCTTCTTTCCGGGGAAGTACCACACACCATCCGGAATGTGCCCGGCGTATTGGGATTCCTGGGAAGCAAAAACGGGGAAGCGACTCCGCTCCGCTTGTCGGAAGTGAACCGCATCCTTGGAAAGGTGGATGAACTGGCGGAAACAACCGAAAAGATAAATATTCCTTTTTACGTTGGCGATACGGTAAAAATTATCGACGGCCCGTTCAATACATTTACTGGAACGATTGAAGAAGTAATTGAAGAAAAGAAAAAACTGAAAGTAACCGTGAAGATCTTCGGGCGCAAAACTCCGCTTGAACTCAGTTACATGCAGGTTGAAAAACAATAAAACAGAAATGAGACGTGAGAGTATGAGACGTGAGACAAAAACCACCTCTCAAATCTCAAATCTCAAATCTCAAATCTAAGAGATACAATGGCAAAAGAAGTAGGCGCATTAGTAAAACTGGTAATTAAAGCAGGCGCTGCAAACCCTGCTCCTCCTATCGGCCCGGCACTCGGCGCAAAGGGAGTGAACATCATGGAGTTCTGCAAGCAGTTCAATGCCCGCACAAAAGAGCTGGGCAACAAAATGATCCCGGCGATCATTACTGTTTACACAGATAAAACATTTGAATTCGTTCTTAAGCGGCCTCCGGTTGCAGCCCAGTTAAAAGAAGCCTTAAAGATCGAAAGTGGATCAGGAGAACCCAACAGAAAAAAGGTAGGTACCGTTTCCTGGGCTCAGATCAAAGCTATCGCCGAAGATAAAATGATTGACATGAACTGTTTTAAGATTGAATCCGCTATGAGCATGGTTGCTGGCCAGGCACGCAGCATGGGTATCAATGTGGAAGAAAAAAAATAGAAGAGAGATGTGAGATATTAGACGTGAGATAAAAAGACAACAAACAAACGAAAAAACTAAAATGAAGAAATGAGCTAAGAGAAATGAATACGAGCATGGCGCTCCTTCTCAAATCTCAAATCTCAAATCTCAAATCTGGAATTTACATGGCAAAGTTGACTAAAAAAAGAAAAGCAGTGATCGGCAAGTTTGACGCCACTAAGGTGTATAACCTGCGCGATGCAGCCAAGATCGTTAAAGAAATAACTACCACCAAGTTTGATTCTTCAGTTGATATCAGTGTTCGGCTGGGTATTGATACTGCAAAAGGCCAGATCGTTCGCGGAACCGTGGCGATGCCTCACGGAATCGGCAAATCCGTACGCGTACTCGTGCTTTGCACTCCTGACAAAGATGCAGAAGCAAAAGCGGCAGGCGCTGATCATGTCGGTCTCGACGAATATGTAGAAAAAATTAAAAATGGATGGACAGATATTGATGTTATCGTCTGCACACCCGCTGTAATGGGAAAGGTAGGTGCACTCGGAAAGGTGCTCGGTCCACGCGGGCTCATGCCCAACCCGAAATCCGGAACCGTTACAATGGAAGTTGGCAAAGCCGTTAAAGAAGTAAAGGCGGGCAAGATCGATTTCAAAGCAGACAAACAGGGAATCGTTCATGCATCCATTGGAAAAGTTTCGTTTGATGCAGATAAAATTGCTGATAACGCAAACGAACTGATCCAGTCCATTGCAAAACTCAAACCGGCTGCTTCCAAAGGAACCTATATAAAAAGTATCGTAATGTCCAGCACGATGAGCCCTGGCGTTAAGATCGACTCTAAAATTGTTGGCTAACAAAATCCGTAATTCGTCCCGATAGCTATCGGGATCAGTAATTCGTTGTAATATGAATAAACAAGAAAAAAATCAGGCAATAGAAACGCTTTCTGCTTTACTGAAAGAGAATGCGCATTTTTACCTGACCGATGCTTCCGGGCTTTCGGTGGAGAAGACAAATAAGTTCAGGCGCTTGTGTTTTGACAAGGATATTAAAATGCTTGTTGTCAAAAACACGCTCCTCAGTAAAGCGATGGAAAAGACCAGCGCCAATTATGAACCGCTGCATGATACATTGAAAGGAGCAACGGCTATCCTGTTCAGTTCGGTGGCAAACGCTCCTGCAAAACTCATCAAGGATTTCCGTAAAGAAGGAAACGAAAAACCGATCTTGAAATCTGCTTATGTAGAGGAATCGGTTTACATCGGCCACAACCAATTGGAAGAGCTGGCAAACATCAAGAGTAAAAATGAAATGATCGGAGAAGTTATTGCTCTTCTTCAGTCGCCTGCGAAAAATGTGGTTAGCGGGCTGTTGTCCGGTAAACACAAGATTGCAGGGCTTTTAAAAACACTGGAAAACAAAAAAGCAAACTAAACAAGTAACCCTTTTCAACAATAACACATAAACATAAATCACGATGGCGGACTTAAAGCAAATTGCAGACCAGTTAGTAAACTTAACTGTGAAAGAAGTAAATGAATTGGCTAAAATACTCAAGGACGAGTATGGAATCGAACCAGCCGCAGCTGCCGTTGCAGCAGCACCAGCCGCTGCCGGAGCAGCAGCCGCTGAAAAATCAACCTTTGACGTGATCCTCAAAAGCGGAGGACAAGCCAAACTTCAGGTTGTTAAACTTGTAAAAGAACTTACAGGTCTCGGACTTAAAGAAGCAAAAGATCTCGTGGATGCTGCACCAAAACCGGTTAAAGAAGGTGTCTCTAAAGAAGACGCTGAAAGTTTGAGAAAACAACTAACCGAAGCAGGAGCAGAAGTTGAAGTTAAGTAAGCTTTTATAGATACTTGCAAGAACCCCGCGCCTGAAAAATGGTGCGGGGTATTTGCGTTTATATTGTTCTTTTTTTTCTGAAGTTTTTGCTTCAGAAATTGATTGGTAAACCGAAAATCCGCTCCGAAGGAGTTCCTTCGGAATAAACTGAAAAATGTTTTATGGCATCACTAAAGAAAAACCCTCGCGTTAATTTCGCCAGCACAAAACACTCCATTGATTATCCTGACTTCCTGGACATCCAGGTTAAATCGTTTAAGGATTTCATGCAGGTGGACACTACTCCTGAAAACAGGAAGAACGAAGGACTCTATAAAGTTTTCTCTGAAAACTATCCTGTTTCCGACGCTCGGAACAATTTCGTTCTGGAATTCCTGGATTACTATGTAGATCCTCCCCGCTACGGAATTGACGAATGCATCGAGCGCGGACTGACCTATAACGTTCCGCTGAAAGCGCGTTTGCGCCTTTCCTGTACCGATCCGGAACACGAAGATTTCAAAACCGTTGTGCAGGATGTATATCTCGGAACGATTCCGTACATGACGCCAAAAGGAAGTTTCATCATCAATGGAGCCGAACGCGTTATTGTTTCTCAGCTTCACCGTTCACCGGGAGTTTTCTTCGGACAGAACCGCCATCCCAACGGAAGCCGCCTCTACTCCGCCCGTGTCATTCCGTTCAAAGGAGCGTGGATCGAGTTTGCGACAGACATCAACAACGTGATGTATGCCTACATCGACCGTAAAAAGAAATTGCCCGTTACCACGATGCTTCGTGCGATCGGATTTGAGAACGATAAGCAGATCCTTGAACTTTTCAACCTTGCCGATGAGATCACCGTCAGCAAACCTTCCCTCAAAAAAGCGGTCGGCAGAAAATTAGCCGCGCGCGTTCTGAAAACATGGGTGGAAGATTTCGTGGATGAGGATACCGGCGAAGTGGTATCGATCGAGCGTAACGAAGTATTGATCGAGCGCGAGACCATTATCACAGAAGAGCACGTTGAAACGATCCTGAACGCGAATGTTAAAACGGTCATTCTCCATAAAGAAGACAAAGAGTTCAGCGACTACACGATCATTTACAACACCCTGCAGAAAGACCCTACTAATTCTGAAAAAGAAGCGGTTGAATATATTTACCGGTTACTCCGTAACGCAGAACCGCCGGATGAAGAAACGGCAAAAAGCGTTATTGAAAAGCTCTTCTTTTCCGACAAACGCTATGACCTGGGAGAAGTTGGACGTTACCGCCTCAACAAAAAATTAAATCTCGTTATTCCTCCCAACGTTCGCGTTCTTACCAAAGAAGATATTGTTGCGATCATTAAATTCCTGATCCAGCTGATCAATCTGAAAGTGAACGTGGATGATATCGATCACCTGAGCAACCGTCGCGTACGGACCGTTGGTGAACAATTGTCAACACAGTTCGGCGTAGGACTTGCGCGTATGGCGCGTACGATCCGTGAGCGGATGAACGTTCGTGACAATGAAGTGTTCACACCGATCGATCTGATCAATGCAAAAACATTGTCATCAGTGATCAATTCATTTTTCGGAACCAACCAGCTGTCTCAGTTCATGGATCAGACCAATCCGCTGGCAGAACTTACACACAAGCGCAGGTTATCTGCACTGGGACCGGGCGGTCTGTCGAGAGAACGTGCCGGATTCGAGGTTCGTGACGTACACTATACGCACTACGGCCGTCTTTGTACCATTGAAACACCGGAAGGTCCGAACATCGGTTTGATCTCTTCTCTTTGTGTTTACGCCAAGATCAATAAACTCGGTTTCATCGAAACACCTTACCGTTCAGTAACCGGCGGAAAAGTGGAACTAAACAAGCCGGTGACCTATCTTACTGCTGAAGAGGAAGACGAAAAAGCGATTGCACAGGCAACCGCAAATATGGATGACAAGGGAAATATAAAAGAGGACCATGTTAAAACCCGCTTTGAAGGAAACTATCCTCTTGTTGTTCCTGACAAAGTAAATTTAATGGACGTGGCTCCAAACCAGATCGCCTCCATTGCCGCTTCGCTCATTCCGTTCCTTGAACACGATGACGCCAACCGTGCATTGATGGGATCGAACATGATGCGCCAGGCAGTGCCTCTCCTCCGCCCTGAATCTCCGATCGTCGGAACAGGACTGGAAGGAAAAGTAGCCCTTGATACACGCACACTCATTGTTGCAGAAAACGATGGAGTCATCGAATACGTTGATGCAAAAGAAATCACCGTACGTTATACCCGTGACGAAGATGAAAAGCTGATGAGCTTCAATGAAGATATTCAGACTTATCTGCTGACCAAATTCCGCAAAACAAACCAAAGCACATCGGTTACGCTCCGCCCCATTGTAAAGAAAGGCGAGAAAGTAAAAAAAGGCCAGGTGCTTTGCGAAGGTTACGGAACGCAGAATGGAGAACTGGCTCTGGGCAGAAACCTGACCGTTGCATTCATGCCATGGAAAGGATACAACTTCGAGGATGCCATTGTAATTTCCGAAAGAATAGTCCGTGAAGATATTTTCACTTCCATTCACGTGGATGAATATTCACTTGAAGTACGCGAAACAAAACGCGGCATGGAAGAATTGACTTCCGATATTCCGAACGTCAGTGAAGAAGCGACAAAGAATCTTGACGAGCGCGGAATCATCCGCGTAGGCTGTGAAGTAAAAGAAGGAGATATCCTGATCGGAAAGATCACTCCGAAAGGAGAAACCGATCCGTCTCCGGAAGAAAAACTGCTTCGTGCCATTTTCGGTGACAAAGCCGGCGACGTAAAAGACGCTTCGCTGAGAATGCCTTCCTCCACTTATGGAATTGTGATGGAAACAAAACTCTTCTCCCGCCTGATGAAAGACAAAAAAGCAAAGACAGACGAGAAAGATGCACTGGATAAGATCGACAAAGAGTTCAATCATAAATTTGATGACCTGAAAGTTCAGCTGGTCGGAAAATTAATGAAACTGATAAGCGGAAAATCTTCACAGGGCGTTTATAATTATCTCAAAGAAGAACTGATCGAACGCGGTACCAAGTTCACCGAAAAACTTCTGCTTAAAATTGACGACTACACAGAGGTGAATCCGAACAAATGGACCACGAGCAAAGAAGTCAACGAACAGATCGAGCACATTCTTCATAATTTCCGGGTGAAGTACAACGAAATTCTCGGCGAACACAAACGCCGGAAGTTTGCTGTACAGGTGGGTGACGAATTACCCGCAGGGATCATCCAACTGGCAAAAGTTTATATCACCCAAAAGCGCAAGCTGAAAGTGGGCGATAAAATGGCAGGTCGCCACGGTAACAAAGGTATTGTTGCCAAGATCGTTCGTGATGAAGACATGCCGTTCATGGAAGACGGATCTCCGGTGGATGTGGTATTGAACCCGCTGGGCGTTCCTTCCCGTATGAACCTCGGACAGATCTATGAGACCGTGCTCGGATGGGCCGGATTGAAACTCGGACAAAAATATTCCACCCCTATCTTTGACGGCGCCACCATTGATCAGATCACTTCCTTAACGGATGAAGCAAAACTTCCCCGCTATGGAAAAACCTATTTGTTCGACGGCGAAAGCGGAAAACGTTTTGACCAGCCGGCAACCGTTGGCGTGATCTACATCCTGAAACTTCACCACATGGTGGACGACAAGATGCACGCACGTTCCATTGGACCGTACTCGCTCATCACACAGCAGCCGCTGGGTGGTAAAGCACAGTTCGGTGGCCAGCGTTTCGGTGAGATGGAAGTTTGGGCGCTTGAAGCATTCGGTGCAGCGCACATCCTCCAGGAAATTCTCACGGTTAAGTCAGACGACGTGGTGGGCAGAACAAAAACATACGAAGCAATTGTGAAAGGCGATAACCTGCCGCTCCCCGGAATTCCTGAATCATTCAATGTATTGATGCATGAGTTACGCGGACTTGGGTTGAACCTTGCTTTGCATGATTAACGATTGATGTTTTCACAAAACAAGAATTAATAACGAATAACGACTATCACATATATGAAAAAGGACACAAGGCAAAAAAGCAACTTCACGAAGGTTACTATTTCTTTGGCTTCTCCTGAGCAGATCCTGGAGTGGTCACACGGTGAAGTAACAAAGCCGGAAACAATCAACTACCGCACCTACAAACCGGAACGCGATGGTTTGTTCTGTGAAAGGATTTTCGGGCCTGTTAAGGACTGGGAATGCCACTGCGGAAAATACAAACGGATCCGTTACAAAGGAATTGTTTGCGACCGTTGCGGCGTTGAAGTAACAGAGAAGAAAGTACGCCGTGAAAGAATGGGGCATATCAATCTCGTTGTGCCGGTAATTCACATTTGGTATTTCCGTTCTCTGCCAAATAAGATCGGTGCGCTCCTTGGTTTGCCAACGAAAAAACTGGAAATGATCATTTACTACGAACGTTACGTAGTGGTCAATCCAGGAGTAAAAGCGGCGGATGGTGTCAAATACCTTGACTTCCTCAGTGAAGACGAATACATCAAGATCCTTGATTCCCTTCCAAAAGACAATCAATACCTTGACGATAAAGACCCGAATAAATTTGTTGCCAAGATGGGAGGAGAAGCCGTTACCGATCTGATGAGCCGTTTGAATCTGGATGAACTTTCTTATACACTCCGCAATACAGCCAATACGGAACTTTCCCAGCAAAAGAAAAACGAAGCGCTCAAACGCTTACAGGTTGTCGAAGCTTTCCGCCAGGCAAATAATCATGTGGAGAACCGGCCTGAGTGGACCGTCATTAAAACACTTCCGGTTATTCCACCTGAACTTCGTCCATTGGTGCCGCTTGACGGAGGCCGATTTGCGACTTCCGATCTGAATGATTTATACAGACGCGTCATCATCCGCAACAATCGTTTGAAACGACTGCTGGAGATCAAAGCCCCTGAAGTTATTCTCCGAAATGAGAAACGTATGCTCCAGGAATCTGTTGACTCCTTGTTTGATAATTCAAGAAAAGCAAGTGCCGTAAAAACAGATGCCAACCGTCCGCTGAAATCTCTTTCTGATTCTCTGAAAGGAAAACAAGGCCGTTTCCGTCAGAACCTGCTCGGAAAACGGGTTGACTATTCCGGTCGTTCGGTAATTGTGGTAGGCCCTGAATTGAAATTGCACGAATGCGGTCTGCCGAAAGATATGGCAGCCGAGTTGTTCAAGCCATTTATCATCCGAAAATTATTAGAGCGTGGTGTTGTTAAAACGGTGAAGTCGGCAAAGAAAATTGTTGACCGCAAAGAACCGATTGTATGGGATATTCTGGAAAACGTGATGAAAGGACATCCTGTTCTTCTCAACCGTGCTCCTACCCTCCACCGTTTAGGTATCCAGGCTTTCCAGCCAAAACTGATAGAAGGAAAAGCCATCCAGCTTCACCCGCTGGTTTGTACTGCCTTCAACGCCGACTTTGACGGTGACCAGATGGCCGTTCACGTTCCGCTCAGTCACGCAGCGGTTCTCGAAGCACAGATCCTCATGCTGGCTTCCCACAACATACTGAATCCCGCCAACGGCGCTCCGGTTGCCGTTCCTTCCCAGGACATGGTTCTTGGATTGTATTATATGACCAAGGGAAGAAAAAGCACGAAAGAACATAAAGTGAAAGGGGAAGGTATCACCTTCTATTCTTATGAAGAAGTAATTATTGCCTATAACGAATGCATCGTTGACCTGCATGCGTACATCAAAGTAAAAGTCGACAATTCGAAAAATGAAAAAGGAGAATTTGTTACGAAGATCATTGAAACCACTGTAGGAAGAGTCCTCTTCAACCAGGTAGCTCCAAAGGAAACCGGTTACATCAATGACGTGATGACAAAAAAATCTCTCCGCGACATCATCGGAGATGTGCTGAAAGTAGCAGGAACCGCTGCTGCTGCAAAGTTCCTTGATGACATCAAAGAACTTGGATACATGCACGCTTTCAAAGGCGGATTGTCGTTCAATCTTGATGACATTACGGTTCCGGTTGAGAAAACAAAACTTATCGGAAACGCTTATAAAGAAGTGGAAGAAGTTGTTGAAAATTACAACCAGGGCTTCATCACCAACAATGAGCGGTACAACCAGATCATCGATATCTGGACACATACCAATTCAAAGCTCACCAAGAAAGTTATTGACGACCTGACCAACGACAGACAGGGATTCAACTCCGTGT
>JAHEYJ010000225.1 GCA_023251675.1 Bacteroidota bacterium | reverse complement strand
AGGATCCAGCCATCCTCCCCATCCGGTTCCCACGTAGGCTCTTGTGCCAATCGAAAATCCGGTTGCGCAGCTCCTGGCGGCACCGCCAAAGTTTGCTTTTTGTGTCCATACATCGCCGGAAGGATCGTATTCCCAAAAATCTTTTTTATACATACCATCATAACCGGTTCCTATATAACCTTTGCTTCCGATGGAAAATCCGACAGCGCTGTCCCTGGCCGTTCCGCCAAAATTGGCTTTCTGAGCCCAGGAATCAGTGGCCGGATCGTACTCCCGGAAATCTTTGAAAAAACTTGTTCCATTATCTCCCGTTCCAACATAGCCTTTAGTGCCGATAGAAAATCCAACGGCTGCGCACCTTGCGATTCCGGTAAAATTTGCTTTTTGCGTCCATGTATTTGATGAGGGACTGTATTCCCAAAAATCATTTTGGTAAGAAGGAGAAGGTCCGGATATTCCTGTTCCGATATATCCTTTTGTCCCGATGGAAAAACCCACGGCACCGAATCGCGCGGTTCCACCAAAATCGGCTTTCTGTGTCCATGCATTCGTGGTTGTATCATAGGCCCAAAAATCCTTATACATATTTTGATTCCAGTCCCAGCCCGTTCCAATATATCCGGCGGTGCCGATCGAAAAAGCCACCGCATCTGCTCTTGCAATTCCTCCGAAGTTTGTTTTTTGTACCCAGGTGCCCTGTGAGAAGGACATAAAAGAAAAAAACAGGCTGAAGGCTGACAGGAGAAGGCGGGAAAAGAAAAATTTTGTTTTCATCGGATCTGTTTTAAAAAGGTGTATAAACAAATGAGGAATCTTCTTTATTTTACTTTATCGCTTGCAGGCCATCGCTGCGGAAAAGAAAGAACGAATATAAGCCAATAATTATGTTTTATGAAATCCGGCAAAATATTTTTTAATACGGCGGGAGGGGATGGAATAAGGTATTAGGAAAACATTACGTCACTTCGATGGAGGACATGCCTGCCTGCCCTCATGCATGCTTTCAGATCGGTCCGGCAAATGATTGTATTTATTTAACATATTCCTTTTGGAAAATAAAAGAGAATAGTTTTAAGTTTGTGAATGCTGAAAATCCCGTTCATGATAGCAGGTTTAATTATTTTTTCTGCATGTGAACAGGCAAGAGCACCCGCAGGACAGGAAAATACCGGCGCCGCGGGTTCCGATAATACTTCTTATTTTCTGAAAGATACTGCCGTAACTATTTTATGGAGCGCAGTGAACAATGAGGATCCAAGCGACACAGAACATACCATCACCAACGAAGAATACCTGAATGCGATCTCCGATCCCGAGAAAGCCGCATTAAGTTTCGCTACGATGGGAGAAGGCCCGTGTGAATACAGGTATATCTCCAAGATCAACTCAAAGTTTCAGATGCTCACTTCGATGGCGCAGCAATCGCGAAGTTCAGACCCCAACACGGCTTTTTTGAGGCGATGGTTCCGTAAGGATGAACCGGGTTTAAAGAAAATTGAAGCCGGCCCGGAATATTCGTATACCCAAAAAAAACTAGAGGAAGTAAAACTGGCTGTGAAAAACGATACGATAAAAGTCTGGCTCCGGTCAAACGCTGTAAATGTTCTGGAAGGAAAATCATGGAAACAAACCAGGGAAATTATTTTCAGGCTCGATAAAAATGAACTCTATTTAATAAAAGAAACCCGTACGGGTAAAGACCTCTGATTCCTTTTTATTTATTCCTGTAATCTTCTCTTACCGGGTAAAATACATCTGTTACTTCGCACGCGGTGATCGCTTTGCCGGAATGCACCGCGCCGGAAGGAATAACGGCAATGGTTCCGGGCCGGACGATCCGCGTCGTTCCGCTGATGGTCAGTTCAAGTTCGCCTTTGGTTACCATGGCTACCTGTTCGTGGACATGATGATGTTCAGGGAGAACAGCGTTTGCTTTGATCTTCCAGTACGCAAAGGTCATGTTGGATGAATGAATGAATTTTACCCTAAAACCGCTGAGCGGCTCAAGCTGTGCTATGTCTTTCAGCTCAATAAATTCTTTGTCTTTCATTTTTTTATTTTGTTCGAGCAGCGTTCCCTCCCTTATAAGGAGATCTGCATCTTATTCATCTGAGCCCTCCGATGCACATCGGAGAGGCTTGGCCGGGAAGAAACTATTTTTCTTTATCGAGATTGATATAATAAAGTTTTGCGGCTTGTTCGATCTCGTCATCCAGTTCGGTATCAATTTTAAAAGAGAATAAAGTCCATTTGTCGTTCGGTTTGTACAGTTCGAATGTAAACCGCATGGGCTGCCTGTCGTACTTCACCATGTATGAATAAAGGACGAAGCTTTCTGAGAATTGCTTTTTAATAATTGTTTCATAACCGTAATATTTCCCTACATAATCCACCGTATAGCCGCTGACTTCTTTTTTCAGATTGTCAATGGCATCCTTAATTCTTGTAGTCCATGGGTTTGTTCCATAGAGTTCATCAATGGCTTTGCCTGAGTTGTTCGGAAATTCCTTGAAGAATTTCATGATTAATTCATCGGAAGAAGATTGCGCGAAAGAGGTAAATGAGAACAGGATCGCAACGGAGATGAAGATTGCTTTTTTCATAGTTATGTATTTATTATTTGTTTGGTTGTTTTGGCTGAGCACCGTTTTCATATAAAGAACGCTTCGTATGACTCATCCGAGGCCTCCGAAACACATCGGAGAGAATCAGGTGGAAAAAGCGCTGCTTATTTATTGATCATAATTTTCTTCACCGCATTTCCTTGTTCAGTTGTAACATGAAGGAAATAAATTCCATTGGGCTGAGAGCTTAGATCAATTGTCATTGGCTGAGAGCCATTAGCTATTAGCTGGTGGCTTTGATAAACTTTTTCTCCATAGGTACTATAAATTTCAATGTTTTTCATTTTCAAATTTTCAAATTGACTCATCTGCACATTGAATTTTCCATTTGTCGGGTTGGGAAAAACAGAAATGCTGCTGCCGGTTATTTCTTCACCCGTCCCGGTGGTGTTTACGGTATATTCGTAAGCGCCCATGTCATAGCCGCTTCCCTGCGGGCGCACGTTACCGTCAAGATCATCCGCCACAACAGGAGAAAGAGGGATGCCTGCATCAATGGCGGGAGAGACCGGCTGAAGATGATAATCGCACGTGTCATTCACAAAATAAGGATACGTGGCAATTAAATTATTTCCCGACGTGTACGATACATCCGAGCCCGCCCATGTCATGTTGATCGTGCCCTGCGGATTTCCATACCATAAATTATAATCGATCACTACGCCGGTGCCGTGCGCATCGTAGCAAAGCAAGCCGAGTTCCGCGTTGTTGTAAAAAATATTGTTCCGTATATCAATGTTATCCATCGCCATCCACAGCATGATGCCGGAGCGCCCGTTCCAGGCAATTACATTGTTGTACACTTTCATGTTGCTGACGGTACTGTACCCGGCTATGTGGATCCCGTACGCGCAGTTAAAAGCGATAATATTATTTACGATCGTTTCATTATCTCCTGTAAGATACATGCCATGATCCAGGTTGCTGTTGATGGACAACCGCCCGTTGTGATGAATATAATTGCCGTAATATTGCGTGTCGCTTGTATTTTCATCTGAAAGAAGGCCCGCCTGCCCGGAAGAACTGGTTGGATCACCGATATTTCCGCAATGATTGATCGTGTTGTTCAGCACCTGGTTTCCTTTGGCAGTCCCCTTGATCCAAAGCCCGCATTCAAATGCGCCCTGCATATCAAAACCCTCAATGATGTGATAGTTGCCGCTGATCGACATGCA
>JAHEYJ010000107.1 GCA_023251675.1 Bacteroidota bacterium | reverse complement strand
TTATAAAATCAGAAAAGCGGATTCAGAAGAGAATCATCGACGAGATTTGGCAGAGTCACTTTCAGGTTTTTGCTCCGTTTCATTTCCCGTTCAATAGCGAAGATGGCTTCCTTGTTCCGCGCCCAGCTGCGGCGGGCGATGCCGTTGTTCACATCCCAGAACAACATGGACTTGAGCCTTCGCTCAGCATCTTTTGTTCCGTCGAGCACCATGCCGAAACCGCCGTTGATCACTTCGCCCCATCCCACTCCGCCGCCGTTATGAAGTGATATCCAGGTAGCGCCGCGGAATCCGTCGCCGACAAAATTCTGAACCGCCATATCCGCCGTGAACTGAGAACCGTCGTAAATGTTGGAAGTTTCGCGGTACGGAGAATCGGTTCCGGAAACATCGTGATGATCTCTTCCCAGAACTATCGGTGCGGATATTTTTTTCTTTTTAAGAGCATCATTAAATGCCTGCGCAATTTTTATTCTTCCTTCCGCATCAGCGTAAAGAATCCTCGACTGTGAACCGACCACCAGTTTATTCTTCTGCGCTTCTTTGATCCAGTGAATATTATCGGCAAGCTGCTGCTTTATTTCTTTCGGCGCTTTCATCGCAATCGTTTCTAAAATCTTTGCCGCGATCTTATCTGTCGTTTCAAGATCTTTCGGATCAGCAGAAGTACAGCACCAGCGGAACGGTCCAAACCCGTAATCAAAACACATCGGGCCCATGATGTCCTGGACGTAGGAAGGGTAACGAAAAGCCCCTGCCCCTCTCCCAGAGGAGAGGGGAGCAAATACATCTGCACCTGCTCTTCCCGCTTCGAGGAGAAAAGCGTTTCCGTAATCGAAGAAATACATTCCCTGCGCGACCAATTTGTTGATGGCATTGACCTGGCGGATTAAACTTTTCTGCACTTCAATTTTAAATTGTACAGGATCTTCGGCCATCATTTTCTTAGCATCCTCAAAAGAAATTCCTGCCGGATAATAGCCTCCCGCCCATGGATTATGCAACGAGGTTTGATCGGAACCCAATTCCACTTTGACATTCTTCTCAGCGAATTTTTCCCAGAGGTCAACAATATTTCCCTGGTACGCAAGCGATACAACTTCTTTTTTATTTCGTGCGATCTCGATCCGCGTGATGAGTTTATTAAGATCATCATAAACTTCATCCACCCAACCTTGCGAATGACGCGTATGCGTTGCTTTCGGATTTACTTCTGCGATCACGGCAATAGCTCCAGCTATCACAGCCGCCTTTGGCTGAGCGCCGCTCATGCCGCCGAGGCCGGACGAGACAAAAACCTCACCCCCAACCCCTCTCCCCAAGGAGAGGGGAGCTTTTTTTCTGTTCATTCGAAGTGCATTCAAAACCGTGATGGTTGTTCCGTGTACAATTCCCTGCGGACCGATGTACATGAACGAACCGGCGGTCATCTGGCCGTATTGCGTAACACCGAGGGCGTTGAATTTTTCCCAGTCGTCCTGTTTAGAATAATTCGGGATCATCATTCCGTTCGTGACCACAACGCGCGGCGCATCTTTATGCGAAGGAAATAATCCGAGCGGATGTCCGGAATACATCACGAGCGTTTGCTCATCGGTCATCGTTGCTAAATATTTCATCGTTAAAAGATACTGCGCCCAGTTTTGAAATACCGCTCCGTTACCTCCGTACGTAATTAATTCATGCGGATGCTGGGCCACCGCATAATCCAGGTTGTTGGAAAGCATGTGCATGATGGCGCCGGCCTGTTTTGACTTGAAAGGATATTCCGAGATCGGCCGCGCGTAAATTTTATAATCCGGGCGGAACCGGTACATGTATATGCGTCCGCATGTTTTTAATTCATCAGCAAATTCTTTCGCAAGAGTGGAATGGAATTTCTTCGGAAAATATCTCAGCGCATTCCGAACGGCAAGTTTTTTTTCTTCGGCCGATAAAATATCTTTTCGTTTCGGTGCATGATTGAGGGCCGCATCAAATGGCTTTAGCTCAGGAAGTTTATCCGGAATGCCCTGCAGAATTATTTTATGAAATTCTTTTGCCGTCATTTTATAACTTTATATAAATGATACTTTCTGGTCGGAATATTTACTTTTTCAATTTTAACAGAATCAGGAGCAGTGCTTCCGGACTCTAAAATTACATAATCATTCGTATTCGTTATTTTACTGTCGAGGCAAATATAATAATGTCGTATAAGGTACTCCTGGAACGACCACTGTCTCCACAGATCTTCGGTACCGCCAACCACAATTCCGCCCGGGACCTCTTTCCCGATCAGGTGTATATCGTGAATCGTGTCTTTATCACGACTTGCCTTTCCGATCTGCATAAAAGAAAAAATAAGCGATCCGGCAAGAAGAAAAACAGAAACAATACGGAATATTTTAAAGAAGCCGGCTTGTAAATTTATTTTTTCAATTAAAGCAGATAGATAGGGAGCAGAAACAGCAGCCATGGCTATTGCAAAATAAGGAAAGGAAGTGACAAGATAGAAACCGCGTTGTTCCAGGGTCGCTATCAAGGGAAATGATGCAGAAATTCCTATAAGAAAAAAGAACAGTACATTTCTTTTGAAGGAGATAAAAGGAACATCTTTATTATTTTTTTGATTTAACAAAACAATAATAACCGTAAGGACTATCATGGGCAGTAGTTCCATCAGCAGGCGATAAATGAGATAAAACCTGTTTTCGGCTTCCGCAGCATTTTGTATGCTGTTCAATACACGGTTATGCAAATAGGTACTGAGACTTTGAAAGATCAGGTCGTTCTGAAGAAGCAGAAAATAAATACCAAGCGGAACAGAGGCAAGAATAACTGTGTAAAGGAACATTTTCCGGAATGAAAAATTTCTGTATGCCATCCATCCTGCAAAAATTGAAACCAGCGGGAACATTCCCTGAATGCCTTTTGTCAGCGAAGCCAGAAAAATAAAAGTACCCGACAAAAGAATAAGTAACAATGAACGGGCTTGAAAAAAACGCACAATAAAAATTATCGAAAGCAGATCAAAGATGCTCATCGTATTTTCAAGAACATTATTTGAATATGCCCAAAAGCAAACAGGGATTGTGACCCAGAACAATACAGGCAGCCATCCCATTTTTTTTATTTCATTTTCATTTTTGAAAAGCATTCTCCATAATATCCCTATCAGGGCCGCGTTGAGGAGGGCTGTTAAAAAAGAATAGGCCCTTTCCACATAAATACTGCTGCCCAATAATTTGAATAACAATGCCTGAATACCGAAACCCAATGGAGGCTGCTGGTCAAAGAACGGATGCATGGTTTTACTGAAATGCGGGAACCAGAATGAACCAATGCCATTCGCTAAATTTTTTGAAACACAGGCATACAGCAATCCATCCATGAACATTCCGTCTTGTATGAGCATGGGGAGAACGAGAAAGACAAGAAAAGAAAGAGTAATAACAAGGAATGGGAAATTTTTGTTCTGCATGAAATAACTATTTTTTCTTCCCTTCTACCTTACCTGTTTTCTTGTTGTAGCCGTACGGACAATGCCGGCAGCCGCTCTGGCAGCAATGGCCGCGCTTCAGAAGATATTTTTCTGTGTAGACAAGGTAACCGTCTTCCATGTAATAATCCTCCGGATCAAGTTTGGGGTTATTAATTGACTCATTCATGAAAAACGAATTTAGGTAATTTTGAGATTAGGGTTCCGATCATTCATTCAATATATATTTCTTAGTGAACCTTAGTGTTCTGCGTGCCTTAGTGGTAAAAAGATAACCACTAAGACACTAAGTTCACCGAGATACACTAAGAAGGCAAAGTGCTAAATTTTAATGCCGTGAGAATTCCCCTGCAGAAAATAACCGATCCCACCATTTCTTCTTCCGGAGTAAACTTGTATGTGCTGCGTCTTGACAAAACACATCCGCACATCAGCGGAAACAAATGGTACAAGTTGAAGTACAACATGGAAGAAGTAAAAAGGCAGAAAGCAGAAGTGGTTCTGACTTTCGGCGGCGCCTATTCAAATCATATTGCCGCGACGGCAGCGGCCGGAAAAGAATACGGAATTAAAACCATCGGGATAATACGTGGAGAAGAACTGGATGAAAACAAAAACCCTACGTTACGTTTTGCGAAGGAATGCGGCATGCAGTTGCGCTTTGTTTCGAGAGAAGAATACCGAAAAATTAAAATTGATCCTGCGAACTACCCAATTGCCCAATCACCCAATTACTACATCATTCCCGAAGGCGGCACTAACGCACCGGCAATAAAAGGATGCACTAAGATCGCTTCACTTATTGATATTCCATTTGATTATGTATGCTGCGCCTGCGGAACGGGAGGAACACTTGCCGGAATTACAATTTCATTAAAAGAAAAACAGCAGGCGATCGGATTCTCAGTTCTAAAAGCTCCCGGTTATCATAAAGAAGAAATAATAAAGTGGCTCGCACATTTTCACATTTACACATCAGCAAATCTGCACATCGAAGAGAATTATCATTTCGGCGGATACGGAAAACATACTCCTGAACTTCTGAAGTTCATTTCTGACTTCGAGGATCAGAATGGCATCCCACTCGACCAGGTGTACACCGGAAAGATGATGTTCGGCGTATACGACCTGATCCGGAAAAATTATTTTCCGAAGGATTCAACTGTTATCGCCATTCATACCGGAGGATTGCAGGGGAAATTACGCCCCAACCCAACCCTCCCCAAAGGGGAGGGAGATTAACAGACCGGTGTTAACAATGCCGTGATTCCTTCTATGCTTTTTATCCTTTCTGAATTATTTTTGTAGAATGAGAAATTTCTATTCGATATTGGTTTTCACATTCTTAATTCTCAATTCTCAATTCTCAATTCTTTTTTCTCAACCTTCCGAGTACAAAATGACCCGTCCGGAGTACGTGGAAAAATACAAGGACATCGCCATAAAGGAAATGCTTGAGAACGGAATTCCCGCCAGCATCACGCTCGCGCAGGGCATGCTTGAATCGGACAACGGCAACAGTGCGCTGGCCATGTACGCCAATAACCACTTCGGAATAAAATGCCATGGCGATGACTGGAAAGGAGAAACGTATATCCAGGACGATGACGCGAAAGATGAATGTTTCCGGAAATATAAAATAGCGGAAGAATCGTATGACGACCATTCCAATTTTCTGAAATCAAAAGGGCGCTACGCTTTTTTGTTCGACCTGCGGAAAACCGATTACAAAGGATGGGCTGAAGGATTGCACGAAGCGGGCTACGCCACCGATCCGAGCTATGCGGACCGGCTGATAAAACTCATTGATGATTTCAAACTTTACCAGTACGACCGCATGCAGGAAATGGCGGTGGACAAGCACATGAAGAAAAAAGAAGAGATGCAGATCGTCCAGCCGACCACCTCATCCATTTCCGCATCAAGAAAACTTTTTCTCAATAACCGGATAAAATATATTGTAGTGGAAGACGGCGATACCTATTATAAGATCGCTCACGACCTCGACATGCGCCTCTGGCAGTTGCACAATTATAATGAAACCGGAAAACAAACTTGTCTGCAAGTGGGCGATATTGTTTATCTCCAGCCCAAACGCAAGCGCTCTCAGAAAGAAGAAATTCACACCGCCCGTTTTGGCGAAACCATGTACTACATCTCTCAGTTATACGGAATCAAAATGCGCCATCTCTATAAAATGAACAACATGCTGGACGGTCAGGAGCCGAATGCAGGGCAGAAGATTTATTTGAAGAAGCACAAATAAAACTCCTGATTCAATTACTTTTTCAGAAATACCAATTGTCCCAAATGATTGGATAAATGATTTGTCCGGCTCAGTAAAACATTCAGTTTATTCCGGTGTGGTTCTTTTGCAAAATCTTCGGCAGAAACCGAATTGTGTTTTTGAAACCATGCATCCGGTTGCATCTTGCTAAAATGACCAGCCAAGGTTGAATTTATATTTTTCCAAAACTGCCTCAACTCCTTTGCCGATGGCATTGCTGTTTTAGCGTTATCTGGATTTTTTAGAAAAGGTTCATCCAACTGAGGATACAACTGTTCGCCTGAGCCGAGCAACGGCAGCATCCGGTCGTGAACGGCAACAAGATGCCCTACCAAATAAATTCCCCTGTTCCTGCCGGGAGCAACTTCGTTGTTTAGTTGTTCATCGGTGAGTTTCTCTAAAAGATCGTTTCCGTTTTTTATTTGCGCATTCCAAGCATCCAGCGCCATCTTTACCATTATTTGATTTGTCATTTGGGGGTTTGTTTAGGGGTAAAAAATATTGTTTGACGAAGTTATTAAATTCAGCAACTCTTTTAGCTGTGATTGTTTTGAAGAAGTAAAAATTAAATTCCTAATGTCATCCTGAGCGCAGTCGAAGGATGGGCGCGTCCTTCGCAAATCTCTCTTTACTTTCTTTGGCTTCCACCCAAAGAAGGTAACAAAGAAAGGTCACCGCTGAATAAAATTTGGTTGCAATTCCTTTCCCAATAGCCAATTTTTATAAGGCGGAAAACAAGCGGCCTATGAAAAAATGCCGCCTCGGAATGCTTATGGGCTGAGCGACCATTTCGCCTGTAGGTGAAATGGGAAACAAAATTCTGTTTGAGTCCCGCGCGCTGGGCGGGACGAGTTTATTTTGTTTAGCGAGGCGAATAAGCGTTCAGGCATTTTTTCATCAGCCTTGACCTTTTGGTTCTTTTCGGTCAAGCGAAAAGAACAGAGAGAGATTTGCGAAGGTCGGGCTTTACGCTTCAATCTTTGGCTTTGTCATTCTGAGCGGAGTCGAAGAATCTACAAGCCAAAGGATTTCCGCTTCTCCCGATAGCTATCGGGACCCTCGCGCTCGCCTCGCTTCGCTCATCGAAGCGGGCAAATACAAAATAATTTTTACGAGTACGCACGAAGCAAGAGCTTCATGCTTTTATTTTACTTATGCTTCGCTTGCGGTTTACTTAACTCTTTTTTCTTTCCATTTTCAATTCTCTTTCTATCAAAAAATCATTTATATCAATACACTTTACCTCATTTTTTTTTGAAACACTAGGAATTTTGTTTGGTTTGACTTTACTCTCATTAGTTATCAAAATACAATTATGAATTTTACAGTAAGCAATCAAATAAGGATCAGCTTCCTCTTTTCCTTCCGCTTGCTTTTTAGCATCGAAAAATCCTGACTTATACTCATCGTTTATTATTGGAATCGCAGCATTTATACTTGCTGCATCTGTAGATACAACTAAATATTTTTTCCATTTCTGTACCCACTTCTTTAAAAATTCTTCCTTGCCTTCGTAGCTGTTTATTTCGTCTTCAACAAAATCAATCGTCTTGAAGCACCCCTGCTTTATTAACTCTTCAATTTCCTCCCAAATTGCTCGAAAAACAGGATTGTCATATTTAAACGTCGATTCGAGCATTATGAGGCCGCTTGTATCAATTACATAAACACTATTCCCTTGATAAAAGTTTAACTCCATTTATTAAGCATTTAACAATTGGCGCGTTTTAGAGATATAGGATAACCTTACTCCCAAAAAATCTGAAAGGTCTTTAAGGTCAATTCTATTTTTGTCAAATGCTGAGAATGCAAGCGAAATATATGTTCGGCCTTTCTCTCTAATAGTTTCTTTCGCAACGTTTCTTCCTTCCGGGTGTTTTGCTCTTCCGAATAATGGTTTATTCCAAACCTGATGTCTATCGTTGTAAAATGAAAGGGTTGTAAGTTTGTTTTCTAACAAGCTTCTTAAAATTGCTAGTGGTCCAACGTGGAAATGTTTTGCCAATTCAATTAATTCTTTTTTCTCCCAAACTTTTTCCTCTTTAGATTTGTGCTCTACCACAATATTCATTTGTAATAGTTCAAATGTTGGAATTAATATTTCGGCTGCAAAAGAATTACACCATTTTTCAACTTGCTGATTAGTCCTTTCAGACAAATCACATAATCCTCCATCTCTTAAGACTATATGACCAAGTTCATGAAATAATGTAAATATTTTTGCTGTTGCTGGTTCACCACCTCTTTTTATTCCAATGATTGGTACAATTTCATCAATCATTGAAAAGCCTCTCAAATAATCCTGAGTTAAACTCAATTGAAATACAGCAATTCCCAGTGATTCGACCTTTTCAATATACGCATCTAAAGCATAATTTATATTTTCAAATTGTCTTATTTCATCTAAGTTCCATTCCTTGCGCAACTTCTTTGCAATTATTGCCGGGTTGTCTTGTATTGATGCTTTGGATTGAAAAGATGGAATTGTAATGCCAGCATCTTGTTTTAATTCAACCAAAGAAACAACAAGTGCGCGGGCTTTACGTATTGCCATAATGGTTTTTTCATGAAAACTTCCTAAATCTTTTGAATCAATTGTTCTTCTATCTATTGGAAGTGGTTTTTCTTTTGGTGGTGTGTTCAACAATAAGGTAGCTATTGTCCTTTTATAGGTCTTTGAAAACAATTTTAATTCATCTAATGTTGGTTGTTTTTCTCCTTCTTCTAATTGAATTAAACGCTTTGGCGATATTCCGGTTTTTTCCGAAGCGTTAGTTCGATTCAATACAATTGCTTCTCTTGCCCAGACAAGAACATCTTTGTTGACCGATATGTTAATACTTTCTTTCATCTATTATCTTTCAAAGTTAAAGATAATTTTGTCTGCGTTTTTCCTCAATGAAAAAACAAATACGCGATCAGTATCGCAGCGATCACGCCGGCAAAGTCGGCAATTAATCCGCCGGTGATCGCGTAGCGGGTTTTCTTAATTCCTACCGAGCCGAAGTACAGCGCTACAATATAAAAAGTAGTGTCGGCCGAGGCGTACATGATGGAAGAAAGTTTTCCGACAAAAGAATTCACGCCGTAGGTCCGGATCGCGTCAACGGTAAGTCCCTGCGTGCCGCCGCCGCTCAGCGGTTTCATCAACGCAATGGGAATGGATGGAATGAAATCGGTGTTGAGTCCCAGCGCAGAAACAACGTAAGCGATTCCGTCGTTGATGTACTGCATGGCGCCGCACGCGCGGAACACGCTCATGCCCACCAGCATGGCAACGAGGTAAGGAATGATCTTTATCACGGTGGAAAATCCATCCTTCGCGCCTTCAATGAACGAGCTGTACACATTTATTTTTTTATACGCGCCCGCCGCAACGAACGAAACGATGATCAGAAAAATTAATATGTATCCTGTCAATTGAACCGCCATCATTTCCTGTTTCGGCGGAAGTGATTGCAATAAATAAATTAACCCTGCCAGCACAGCGGTTACCACGGCGATTCCCGCGAGCAGGATCCAGTCAAGTATCTTTTGCCAGATGGAAATGACAAGAATCCCCGTTATCGTAGCAATGTAGGTGCACATCAGTATCGGAACAAAAACATCGGTAGGATCGATCGGAAGTTTTTCGGTTGCCTGCCATTGCGCGCGTATCGCCATGATGCTCACCGGAATTAACGTGAACCCGGCTGTATTCAAAACCAAGAACATTATTTGCGAATTGCTCGCCCGTTCTTTTTCAGGATTCAGTTCCTGGATGCTTTGCATGGCTTTTAATCCAAGCGGCGTTGCGGCGTTGCCGATGCCGAGCATGTTGGCAGAAAAGTTCAGCATGATCTGACCGAGCGCGGGATGGTCTTTCGGAATTTCAGGGAACAATCTCCGGAAGAACGGCCCGATGATGCGCGAAAGGACTTTTATGGCGCCTGCTTCTTCACCGATCTTCATGATGCCCATCCAGAAGGTAAGCGCGCCGGTGAGGCCGAGCGCCACTTCAAACGCGGTTTTGGAAGAAGAAAAAGTTCCGTCCACAATTTTTCCAAACACTTCCGTATCGCCGAAAAAAATAAGACGAACCAGCGCGACCACGAACGCGATGATGAAAAAGGCAATCCAAATATAATTTAAAATCATCGAAAAACGAATGGATACGTCCCGACAAATCGGGATGAGACAAAAATACGAATTAACGAATCACAATTTTTCTGCAAATGCTTTCTTTTTCCGTTTTGATTTTCAGAAAGTAGATTCCTTTTGGGCGATCACTTAGATCAACAGAAAACCCTCCCCCTTCACCCCCTCCAGAGGGGGACATCGTAATTATCTTTACTCCAAGTAAATTATAAAGATCAACGCTGTGAATTGTGAATTGTGAATTGTGAATTGTGAATTTTCCGTCCGATGGATCAGGAAAAATATTCAATTGAGGCTCTTCGTCATTAATCTCCGGAACTTCCGTTGCCGCATTTGCCGTCGCCAGCCAGATCGTGATGTTCATCAGCAGCAGTTCATGGTTCCCTGCCGCATCAGTATAATATCCGTCGTATAACGCATCGTTCGGATCGCCGGTGCCGTCATCGCAGGGAGAGCTGTCACCGATGGCAGCAATTTTTCCGCTTCCGTATCTCGCGTAAGCGCACATCGCGTTTGTATTTCCGAAAGCAGAACCCGTTTTGTAAACCACGCCTTTCACGGAAGCATTTTGTGCCGGATCCAGCGTGAGGGACGTTCCGTTGCTCCACATGACTTGCGTAACATTTCCCATCGGACCGTGAAGAATGGAATCCCCGGGAAGAGTTGGAATGTTGGTGGAGGTTTCTGAAAAATTCTGCAGATCAAAGTTCATCCCGAAGGCGTTGTTCTGAACAGAATTGTTGGTGATGAAATCATTCCAGATATCCGGAGAATCCCATCCGTCGTTATTTCTATCCGAAACCGTGTGATCGGAAATCATAAATAATCCTCCTCCGTTCTGAATAAAATTCATAAGCGCTGTTTTTTCTGCTGCCGAAAAAACAATGTTCGGTTCGCAGACAATAAAAACCTTGTAATGCGAAAGATCCTGCGTGTTGCCGGTATTTCCATAAGTGATCTGGCCGTTGTACGGAAGCGTTTCCACATGATAACCGCGCTTCACACAATCGATCCCCCAACCTGAAAGCGCGCCGGTCCAGAAAGTTTCAGCTGTGGATGATGTAACTCCAGCTTGAGCAGGCGTAGGAAGTTTTTGCGGATTAGATTCATTTCCCTGCCCAACTACTGCGGGTCCGCTGTTATAGCCGATATTGAAAACATCAGCATCGATCACCCAGTCGGCGTTGCCGGCCATTTCGGCTTTGGTAGCATCAAATAAAATATTTACAGTCTGAGAATACGCATTTGTAAAACACAACAATATCGGGAGTAAATATTTCATAGCTGATTCGATACGAGAAACAAAGGTAACATTAGCGCATTAAAATCCAAAATTTCGATCTTGAATTGGCCTTTTATAAAATTACCCGGTGAAATCATTAGAGATTTTTCCTAACTTTAGGCTTCCAAAAACCCCCTAACAAAAAAACATATATGTATCCCGAAGCAATTGTAAAACCAATGAAAGCCGAGCTCACCAACGTGGGCTTTGAAGAACTGACCATGCCTGATGCGGTTGACCGCGCAGTCAGCGCCAAAGGAACTTTATTGGTCGTTGTAAACTCCGTTTGCGGATGTGCCGCCGGCGGTGCACGCCCGGGCGTGAAGCTTGCCATTCACGGAAATAAACATCCGGATAAATTGGCTACGGTTTTTGCAGGCGTAGATGTGGAAGCCACGGCGCAGGCAAGAAAACATTTTCTGCCCTATCCTCCTTCTTCTCCGTGCATT
>JAHEYJ010000106.1 GCA_023251675.1 Bacteroidota bacterium | reverse complement strand
GTCAGCGGGTTGGATACCGCCGGTTTTAAAAGTGATTGCCACGCAGCAGGAAGGAATTGAACCGCTTGCAAAAAAGATCGATGAGCATTTTGCTAAAGCAGCAAATGAAAAAAAGTTATTTCTCTACACCGAAAAAGCGTACAAGCTCATTCAGAATAACCGGATGAAAAACCTGGATAAGAAAAAATTGCAGAAAGAGATTGAAAAAGAGATGAAGGGAAAGGATTTTAACTTGTATAAAATGATTAAAAACCATTTCTGAAAAACATTTAGTCTATGACTGATGCACATTTAGTGATTTTACAGCTTCAGCAAAGCCCTCACTTAAATTATTATATATTTCTTTCACAATAGTTTCTTCTAAAACTTTCTTTAGCATCAACTCAACAACCTTTCCCTTTAACAGCTGAAACCATGTTTTCTTTCCTAAGTTAAAGTGGTTTTTTAGAGATTCTATTTCTTCAAAAATAATTTCCTGTCCCAATCCCTGTTTATTAAGCTTTTCAATTATTTCATTCAATTTAGAATGCAACTTCGATTCTTCTGCAGAGGTAAAAGCATCGTTTGATTTTGGTTCGAAAGAATAATATTTGTTTACTTCCTCAATCTCTTGGTCAATTACAAAAATTCCTAAATTTCTTTCCTCTTCAAAATCACAAATAGACTTTGAGCATGTTTTTAGGTGGTTCTCTTTTTCCTTTAATGTGTCTTCTCTAAGAATTTTCAAAAAATCCAATTTATCTCGATTTCTCGTAAAGTCATAAAGTTTTAAAGTCAATTGCGATTTAAGTTTCTCAAGACTATTATTTCTTAAATCGTTATAAAATTCATCAATAAAACTCCTAGCTTCTTTTTCTACTATATTCATTGTGATGAATTAAACTCTACACTACTTTTAATCTGTCAAATTTAAATTTACCAATCCTACTCGTGAAAATAAACTCGCTTCACTCTTCGTGAGATTCCGGTGAACACTTCGTAGGGAATTGTGTCCATGTCTTTTGCGAGCTGAGCAATGGTTTGCCCGCCCTCCTTCGCCAAGGCTTCGGAGGACGAGCCAAATACTACCACTTCATCGCCTTCCGAACATTGTATGTCAGAAATATCGAGCATGCACATATCCATGCATACGCTGCCGACGATGGGCGCTTGTTTTTCTTTGATGAACATTTTTCCTTTTCCGTTTCCCAGCCGCCGGCTCAACCCGTCGGCGTAACCGATGGGAACGGTGGCAATGCGCATGTCTTTCTTCGCGGTAAATTTCCGGCTGTAGCCGATAGAATCTCCTGCTGAAATATTTTTTACCTGGGAGATCGTTGTTTTGAGTGTGCTGACATTCTTCATCTGCGCCTGTTCGTTTTCATTCGCGCCGATCCCGTACAACCCGATACCCAGCCGCACCATTTCAAACTGCGCGCCGGGAAAACGGATGATGCCCGCCGAATTCAGAATGTGACGGAACACCGGGTAGCTGAACCGCGAACAGATCACGCCACTCATCTCGCCGAACTTTTTTATCTGATTGAGCGTGAACTCATCGTGCTCCGGCTCGTCGCTTCCCGCCAGGTGAGAAAAAACAGAACGCACTTCCAGCAAACGGCTGTTGCCGATGCGCACTGCCAGTTCATTCACATCTTTTTCTTCAAAGCCGAGGCGGTGCATGCCGGTATCGAGCTTGATGTGGATGGGATACGGCGCATCTTTTCTGCCGGTACGTTTCACCGCATCTTCAAAAAGTTTCAGCACGCGGAAACTGAATATCTCCGGCTCCAGGTCGTGGCGGATCATGGTATCGTAACTCGGTTCTTCCGGATTCATCACCATGACCGGCAATGTAATTCCGGCGTTGCGAAGTTCAATTCCTTCATCCGCATAGGCAACTGCGAGATAATCCACATGATGGTGCTGCAGAATATTTGCGATCTCAAAACCGCCGCTTCCGTATGAAAATGCTTTCACCATCGCCATCATCTTTGTTCCGGGCGCCAGTTTTGAACGGTAATAGTTCAGGTTGTGGACGAGCGCGTTCAGGTTGATCTCCAGAACCGTTTCATGCGCTTTCTGCTGAAGCACCTGGCTGATCCGTTCGAAACCAAAGGCACGAGCGCCTTTCAGAAGAATGGTTTCGTTGGAAAATAAATTTCCATTATAATGAGAAAGAAATTCGTCGGT
Source organism: Bacteroidota bacterium (assembly GCA_023251675.1). Classification (GTDB taxonomy): domain Bacteria; phylum Bacteroidota; class Bacteroidia; order Palsa-948; family Palsa-948; genus Palsa-948. Next base: position 9,465 of record JAHEYJ010000106.1, on the reverse strand, counting down.
AGACTTGAAAAATGTTTTTTCCCCGGGAATAAGTTCAACGCCGAATTGTTTTCCCTGCCGTGAGATCCCTTCCCCGATGCCGATCATCCGGCTGATGCCTTTTTCTTTTACGAGAAGGGCGACTTCTTTGTACAGCTCTTCTTCTTTCTTTCCGCTTTGAAAAATATCCGACAGGATCAGCGTGCGTTTATGATGCCGCTTCTGTCCGCCTGAGGACGGATTCGCCGTGGTGAACTGGTTCAGAAAATCAAGCGCAATGGCAAGCGAACCCAGGTCGGAATTATAACTATCGTTGATGACAGAGCAATTATTAATTCCTTCTTTCAGTTCAAGACGCATGGCCACCGGGTTCAGGCGCATCATCCGCTCAGCAATTATTTTATTATCGTACCCGAGAAAAAGCATCACCGCCCAGCAATGAATGGCATTCTCCACACTTGCCTCATCTGTAAACGGAATTCGTATCCGAAGAAAAGCATTGTTGTAAACTCCCTGGATCTCTGTTTCGTTTCCATCCTTAGTAACTTTTCCGACCTGGAGATTGGCTTTTGATTTTCGCGACCAAGTGAAAAGATTTAATTTCCTGATTACAGGATTGGAAACAATTTCATCATTTAGTTCAAGATTGTCGCGGTTATAGATCAGCGTATTGGCATGAACGAAAAGTTTCAGCTTCTCGCGTATCTTTTGCTTTGGATTCAGAAAATTTTCGTTATGCGCCTGGCCGATATTCGTAATCAACCCGATCGTAGGAGAAATGATCGGTTCCAGTTTTTCCATCTCATCCGGCTTGGAGATCCCGGCTTCAAAAATGGCATGATCATGTTCTTCGCTCAGCATCCAAACCGAAAGCGGAACGCCCACCTGTGAATTGTAACTTTTCGGACTGCGGATCACGCTTTTATCTTCCTGCATCATCTGGAAGAGCCATTCTTTAACGATCGTCTTTCCATTGCTTCCGGTAATTCCAAGGACCGGAACATTGAATTTTCTCCTGTGATTTGCCGAGAGATGCTGAAGCGCCGATAACGTATCGCTGACCAGAATAAAATTCGCATCACCGAACTGCGCGATCTCTTTCGGAAGTGCGGACACCACAAAATTCCGAACCCGGTTCTTGTACGCATCCGAAATAAATTTATGTCCGTCGTTGCGGTCACTTTTCAGTGCGAAGAAGAGTGATGTTTCAGGAGAAGTGATGCTTCGGCTGTCGATCAGTAAATTTTTGATCACCGCGTCGGGATTTCCACTTCCTTGCAGCGTACCGCTCAATATCCGCGCTATATCTTTTGCGTAGTAAAACATAAGGTCAGTGAAAGACTGGAAGATTGGAAAAATGGAAGAATGGACAAACCAAATATTCCATCATTCCACTATTCCGTTTTATCTTCATTAGTTAATTGCTTTATTAAAACACTCCCTGCAAAGCGGTTCGTAATTATTTTTTTCTCCCACCACGATCAGCGAATCATCATCGGAGATGCGGTGCGAGAAGTTGGCCAGCGATCCGCAGCGCACGCAGACCGCATGAACTTTGGTGACATATTCCGCAGAAGCCATCAACGACGGCATGGGGCCGAATGGTTTGCCAAGATAATCTTTGTCAAGCCCTGCAACGATCACCCGGATCCCTTTATTGGCTAATTCAACGCACACCGTTAGGATTCCCGCATCAAAGAACTGCGCTTCATCCACTGCCACAACATCTGGTTCTTTTACCAGTTTGTAAATTTCTGAAGAGGTTGCTACAACCTTAGAATTAATTTCATTTGCATCATGCGAAACCACTTTCTCCTTTGCATAGCGGTTATCAATTACCGGTTTATAAATTTCTACATTCTGCTTAGCGATCTGTGCGCGTTTTATTCTGCGGATCAGTTCCTCCGTTTTGCCCGAGAACATGGAACCGCAGATCACCTCGATCCATCCTTTCCGGGGATTTGTATTTGAATTTTCAGGAAACATTTTCGGTTATTGGTTGAGTGGTCTTTAGTTTTAGTTCTTTCATTTTGAGTTCTGGCTCAATACGGCCAGCAACTGTAAAACTATAACTAACAAACTAAAAACCAATAACTGATTTATTCTTATTTTTACTACAACAAATCTACTGAAAAACCGTTAACTCCCTTCATGGAACGAGAACTCCTCATTAAAGAAATTAAGGCGCTTGCAGAGCGGATACGATCCAACACCTCAGATGTAGATTCTTTAATGAAAGAAGCATCTCGACTTTATGAAATGGCAGTCCTCCTCAAACATCTGCCGGAAGAAATAATTGCACAGCCGCCAGCTATTCAGCCTGAAGTCCAAAGCAGTACGAGTGTTACAGAAACTCAGCCTTTAGAAAATAAAACGCCCGAAAAGCCTCAGATGACAATCGATCTTTTTTCTGAGAATGCAGTCTCCATTCCAAAAGAAAAAGAAACACCTCCACCTCCACCATCTCCTGTTAAAAAAGAATCTCCCAAAAAGAAAAAGCCGTCCGAAGGCAGCGTTGCTGAAAAACTTCAGCACAATAAAATCACGGACCTGAAATCCGCCATCGGCATCAATGAAAGGTTCCAGTTCATCAATGAACTGTTTGACGGAAATATGAAAGAGTACACCGTTGCGCTTGACCAGATAAATAATTTCTCGTCGCTTGACGAAGCCGAATCCTACATGGCCAACCTCCGAGAAGTATACAAATGGAATTCCGAAGGCCTGATCGCTGAAAATTTCAGATAATTAGTGGAAAGAAGGTTTGCGTAACCATCTACGAATACGAATGGATACGAATTCACGAATTGCGAATAGGAACTACAAGCATAAGTCGTCATTTTACTCTTGCCTTTTTACTTTTTCCTTTTTGCTTTTTACTTTTTACTTTTCAAATGCACAGTCCGATGTTCTCAAGTACGCCCGAACCGTTGTTGACACGCTCGCCGCCCCTTCGATGCACGGTCGCGGGTATGTGAACAAAGGCGACAGCATAGCAGCGGATTACATCAAAAAAGAATTTCAGAGATTCGGGGTGAAACCGCTTTCAAGAGAACTGTATCAGCGGTTTAACTTCCCTGTGAATACGTTTCCGGGAGAGATGGAGATCACGGCGAACAAGAAAAAACTGATTCCTGGCAAGGATTTTATTATGGATGAAAATTCGGGAGGAGGAAAAGGAAATTATAAAGTAAAGGTTATTAAAAACTCGCCCAGGAGTTATAAAAGGGGCGCCCAGGTTTTTTTAGATTCAATGCAAATGGTTCTGAATCCTGAATATTCCCTAGTCTCTTCCGGCAGCAAACTTACGTATGATATAGGGCAGATCAATTCTCCGTTGGTGATTTTTCAGATCAAAGATTCCCTGCTCAAACATTTTCCAAAAAAAGTAAGAATAAATATTGACAATAAATTGATCCAGCAATATCAATCTCAAAACGTGATCGGATACATCCAGGGAACTGAATACCGGGATTCGATTATTGTCTTCACAGCGCATTATGATCATCTCGGGCAAATGGGAAAAGATGTTTATTTCCCCGGCGCCAACGACAATGCCAGCGGCTGCGCCATGCTTTTGAACCTGGCAAAATATTTTTCAGAACATAAACCGAAGTATTCCGTTGCCTTCATGGCATTCGGCGGAGAAGAAGCCGGGTTGCTGGGTTCAAAATATTATGTGGAACATCCGTTGTTTCCGCTCAACCAGATAAAATTCCTTGTCAACATGGATCTCCTCGGCACCGGTGATGAAGGGATCAAAGTGGTGAACGCCACCGAGCATAAAAAAGAATTTGACGAACTGGTAAAAATAAATTCAGAAAAAAATCTTCTGCCTTCTGTCCAGCCGAGAGGAAAAGCCGCCATCAGCGACCATTATTTTTTTGAAGAAGCCGGCGTAAAAACTTTTTATATCTACACGCTTGGCGGAATCAAAGCCTATCACGATATCTACGACCGTCCGGAAACGCTGCCGCTGACGAAGTTTGAGGAAGTGTTTAAGCTACTCACCAACTTCACTGATTATCTCCAGCAATAATCCTCGAAAAGCGAATGCGTACGAAAAAAACGAAAGAAGATTTGTATTCATTCGTATATTCGTAATGGATTCGTATTCGTTGATGACTCAGAAATACTTTAAACTCGATACTTGAAACTCTTTATTATCCCCACGCCCATCGGCAATCTCGAAGACATCACGCTTCGTTGTCTGCGTATTCTGAAAGAAGTGGATATCATTCTTGCTGAAGACACCCGCACTACCGGGAATCTTCTGAAACATTTCTCCATCGATAAAAAAATGATCTCGCACCACCTGCACAACGAACATAAAACGGTTGAGCAAATTGCTGAGCGTATAAAAAATGGCGAGACCGTAGCGCTGGTAAGCGATGCCGGCACACCTTCCATTTCCGACCCGGGATTTTTACTTGTGCGCGAATGTATCAAGAACGGAATCGAAGTGGAATGTCTGCCGGGCGCTACTGCTTTTGTCCCGGCTTTGGTAAATAGCGGACTGCCAAACGATCGGTTCTGTTTTGAAGGATTCCTGCCGCAGAAAAAAGGGAGGAAAACAAAAATTGAATCACTGAAAGAGGAAGAACGAACCATGATCTTCTATGAAAGTCCGTTCCGATTGGTGAAAGCGCTGGAAGAATTTGCATTGACCTTCGGAACTGACCGCAGCGCCAGCGTTTCGCGCGAACTCACCAAAATGTTCGAAGAAACAAAACGGGGAACCCTTGCAGAGCTTATTGAATATTTTTCAAGTAAAACCGTGAAGGGAGAAATTGTAATTATCGTTGAAGGAAAAAAAGAGAATTAACAATCATCCGTTCGCAACTCATACTTTAATTTTACTTTTCATTGTTACTCATTCATAAATTTGGTTACTAATTAACGAATCATTTACAAATAACACGAAAAATACACGCTCTGATTTGCATGATTCGTAAACGATTCGTTAATTAGCAACCACATGTCTCCGAACATCGATACCGCAGGCTTGCCGCCCGGCACAGTCGTCTATTCAGGTGAGAAGAAAACCGAAAAAGTTTCCTTCACACTGATCGAGTACAGTGAAAAGGAGTTTATTGAAAAAGAATTTCAGAATTTTGACGAGTGCCTGCTGGAACTAAAACCGGAAATGGTGAAGTGGATAAATGTAGACGGCATTCACGACACGGAACTCATTCAGAAGATCGGGGAAAGATTCAACATTCACACGCTTACACTCGAAGACATTGCCAACACCGACCAGCGCCCGAAGTTTGAAGAATATGATAACTACCTGGTAAGCATTATGAAAATGCTTTCTCACGATACCGAAATACAGGCAGAGCAGCTGGCGATCCTGCTTCTTGATAATAATACGGTTCTGTCATTCCAGGAAGTTCACGGAGGAGATGCGTTTGATATCATCCGGACGCGGCTTAGAACCGGAAAAGGAAGAGTACGTAAAATGGGCGCTGATTATCTTGCCTACTGCCTGATCGATGCAGTGGTGGATCTCTATTTCGTCATCCTTGAAAAAATAGGCGATCGGATCGAAGTGCTGGAAGAAGAACTTGTTCAGGATCCTTCAAAAGAAACCATGCGATTTCTTCACCGGATGAAGCGTGAAATGATCTACTTGCGCAAAGCCGTATGGCCAATGCGTGAACTCATCAACAATTTTGAGCGCACCGAAAGCAAACTCGTAAAAAAAACCACACGGCTCTTTCTCCGGGACCTTTACGACCATACCATCCGTGTGATTGATACCGTTGAAACCTACCGCGACCTCCTCTCCGGGATGATGGACGTTTACCTCTCCAGCGTCAGCAACCGCATGAATGAGATCATGAAAGTGCTCACCATCATCACTACTATATTCATTCCCCTGAGCTTCATTGCCGGCGTTTACGGAATGAACTTCGACAACCTGCCCGAGTTGCACTGGAAGTACAGCTACTATGTTCTTTGGGCTGTTATGATCAGTATCGCGCTGGGAATGGTTTTCTATTTCAAGAGAAGGAAATGGCTGTGAGGTAAGAGAAGAAAACAGTAAAGTCAAAAATCAAAAGTCTTATCTTGTGTGCTTTATGTCTAAAACTTTCTTTGCACCCTTTGCCGCTTCGCGAGAAATACATTTATAAATTTGGAATATTAATTTTACCTGTTTTATGAACGTATTGCTACTTGGCTCCGGCGGCCGCGAACATGCCTTGGCGTGGAAGATGGCCCAAAGTGAAAAGCTGGAATCTTTTTTTATTGCTCCCGGCAATGCCGGCACTTCTGATTACGGTGAAAATGTAAACCTCTCCGCTACCGACTTTCCTTCCATTAAAAAGTTCGTTTTAGAAAATGATGTTCACATGGTCGTTGTCGGACCGGAAGAGCCGCTGGTGAAAGGCATTCATGATTTTTTTCTGAAGGATGCTGAACTAAAGACGATTCCCGTGATCGGTCCCGATACAAAAGGAGCCCAACTGGAAGGAAGCAAGGATTTTTCCAAGCAGTTCATGATAAGGTATGGAATTCCAACAGCAAAATATCAAACCTTCACAAAAGAAACCATTGCTGATGCCTTTTCATTTCTTGAAACGCTTTCACCTCCGTATGTTCTCAAAGCCGACGGACTGGCTGCCGGAAAAGGAGTAGTGATCCCAAATACGCTTGAAGAAGCAAAAAAAGAACTGGAAGAAATGTTAGGAGGAAGATTCGGAGCATCCAGCGCAAAAGTGGTGATCGAAGAATTCCTGAAAGGAATAGAACTTTCTGTTTTTGTTCTTTCGGATGGAAAAAGCTATAAAATTCTTCCTGAAGCAAAAGATTATAAACGCATCGGAGAAGGCGATACCGGGTTAAATACCGGAGGAATGGGCGCCGTGTCTCCCGTCCCGTTTGCCGATGCCGCCTTCATGAAAAAAGTGGAAGAACGAATTATTATTCCAACGGTTGAAGGCCTGAAAAAAGAAAAGATCGTTTACAAAGGATTTATCTTTATCGGCCTGATAAAAGTTGGAAATGATCCTTTTGTGATCGAGTACAATTGCCGGATGGGCGACCCTGAAACAGAAGTGGTGATGCCCCGTCTCAAATCCGATCTGCTCGACCTGTTTGAAGGAGTCGCCACTCAAACTCTTGACCAGAAGAAGATAGAATTCGATCCAAGAACGGCTGCAACGGTTATGCTCGTCTCCGGCGGTTATCCGGGCGACTACGAAAAAGGAAGAACGATCACTGGTTTGGATTCCGTAAAAGATTCGATCGCCTTTCATGCAGGAACTACTGAAAAAGGAGAGCAGGTCGTCACAAACGGCGGAAGAGTGATTGCTGTCACATCGTACGGAAAAACAATGGAAGAAGCTTTATCGAAAAGTTTTTCAAATGCTGAAAAGATAAATTACGAGGGGAAATATTACAGGAAAGATATTGGAGCTGACTTAACAAAACCGGAAACCGGAAACCAAAAACCGTAAACTACTTTATCGTTCCCTCCTGCTCTGCCTTTTGATTGTATTTAAACTGCCTCGTGATCCAGTATATTGCGCCAATGAAACCAATAACAATAAAAAAAACGTTCATGTTACGGTTTGGGGCATCCATCATGCGGAATATCCAATAAAAGAAATCTTGAAGATGGTGCATTAAACCGGTCCAGGTGAAAAGTAGCATAGTGGTAGTATTAGATGAACAAATTTATAAACTTTTTAATATACGGATACAGATGAGTCTGTTTTTTTTCCAAGTACCTTTACCTTAAGAATGTTAGTAGGTTTCATAAAACATAACCGTTCCCTCTCTTATGTAATCCTCCCGGTTGCGATGATTGCCTTATGGATCTACGGTTTCATACATCCGGTTGTTCCGCTTACCGGGCACGCTGCCCCGCTTTACAAGCTTATCATCAGCGGAATAGAAGGCTATCCTTTCCTGATTACGCTTATTTCGTTTTCTTTTATTTTCTGCGAAGCGCTTCTCATCAATTACATCATTCAGAAAAATGAGATCATCAACACCACCTCCTTTCTTCCGGCACTGGTTTACATGATTCTGATGAGCCTCCAGCCTGAAATGTTCTCTCTTCATCCCATCGTGATTGCCAACCTTTTCCTGCTGCTGGCCCTTCACACACTGATGCAGTCGTACCGAAAAGAAACTTCCTTCTCCGAAGCCTTTGATACCGGTTTATTTATTTCACTGGCTGCCATGTTTTACATTCCTTCCATTGTGTTTATCCTGCTTCTTTGGATCGGGCTGATCGTGCTGCGCCCTTTCGTTTGGAGGGAGTGGGTGATCTCCTTCGCCGGCCTTGTGCTTCCATGGATCTTCCTGGTATTTTATTATTTCTGGAACGACAAACTGGATACGCTTCAGTACGATGCACTTTATTACACGATCATCACTCCGCAAAAGTCTTTTACCATTTCTGCTTTTTCATTCGCTGATTATGCGCAGATAGGCATTCTTCTTACCGGTGCGATGTTCTCTTCCGGAAGATTCCTGGCCGACCTAAGCAAAGGCACGGTCCGGACCCGAAGCAATCTTTTCCTGATGGTTTATTGCCTTCTACTTTCTTTCTGTTCTATTTTCCTTGCGCCTTCCTACTCCATTGCTTACCTTTCGTTTCTTGCCATCCCTTTTACGGTTTTCTTTTCAAGCTATTTGCTATTTGTTAAAAAGCAATGGATGGCAGAGCTTTTATTCCTGCTGTTAATTATTTCCGTATTTCTCAACCAGATTATTACTTAAATTTGACTATGAAATTCGGCGTAGTGATTTTTCCCGGATCCAACTGCGATCACGATATGATCTATGTCCTGCGTAAGATCATGGGACAGGAAGTAGTTGAGCTCTGGCACAAAGAGCGCTCTCTCCAAAATTGCGATATGATCATTCTTCCCGGCGGATTTTCTTACGGAGATTATCTCCGTTCCGGCGCCATTGCCCGGTTCTCCCCCATCATGGAGAAAGTACAGGAGTTTGCAGATAAAGGCGGATATGTATTCGGCGTTTGTAATGGTTTTCAGATTGCCTGCGAAGCAGGATTGCTCCCGGGCGCTTTACTTCACAACACCGACCGTAAGTTCCACTGCAAAAATGTTTTCATAAAAGCAGAGAACAACGATACGCTCGTCACAACGGCAATTCCAAAAGGCAGGGCATTGAAAATCCCTATCGCGCACGGTGAAGGGAATTATTTCAACGATCCGGAATCGCTTAAGCAGATGAATGCCAACGGGCAGATCCTTTTCCGCTACTGCGATGAAAAAGGAAACATCACACCTGCATCCAATCCCAACGGCTCAATAGAGAACATTGCGGGGGTTTGCAATTCCGGAAAGAATGTTTTCGGAATGATGCCGCATCCGGAAAGGGCCTCGGATCCTGAACTTAGCAATACCGACGGGAAATTTTTATTTGATTCGATCCTGAACATGGTGCAGGCGTAACCGTCAAATTCTTCCAATTAATATCTTTAGATTCAAATTTATATTTCTA